>NZ_JBIVMI010000049.1:0-37158 GCF_044753005.1 Kitasatospora sp. NPDC088548 | reverse complement strand
ATCAGGCACAAGATCATCCGACACGTGGAGCACTCTGCCGCCCGAACACATCAACTGCCAAGCCCCTGAGCTGAACTCATTTTGAAACGATCAGTTAGTGAACCGGAACTACCTCGCTCCCGAGCAGATGGTGAGGAACAACGCCCTCGGTATCGGCAAGCCGGCGGACATCTTTGCGCTCGGCCTTGTCATAACCGAGATGTTCACGAAGCAGAACGCCCGAGGGCGACGACACGCGCTTGTGCGCGACCGCTACCCCTTCCTGGCGGACCTCGACCTGATCATTGAACAGATGCTGCTCCAAGATGAGGCGCAGCGGCTCCGTATCGACACCGTACGCGGCATGCTTCGGGTAACTCTTCAGCGGCTCGACTCGGCAATCGAGGAGATCTCCGATGATCTGCGCCCCAACGAAGCTTCCGCCGACAGCTCGTCCGGCGAGATCGAGCGGATCCTCGGTCGTGCCGCCAGAGACGTGCTGTCGGCGAAGCATGTCTTCGAGCGGGTCGCCGACGGAGAGCTCGACCGATTCAACCTCAACTATCACTGCGAGGTTGCGTACCGGGTGAGCACGGAGCTGTTCAATACATGTGCTCAAGCCATTATATATGCCTCGTGCAAGGCGAAGTTCGACTATGAGGGCGCCGGGCGGTGGGACGAGAACGACGACGCTCTCGTGCTGTCGGCCGCCAAGCCGGGACTCCAACGCGAGCTGGAGACGATTCTGGCTGATTTCCCCCTCCCTCAGTCTTCGCGCTGGGGCGGGATGCCACGGCGGTCGGCTCACTTGTTCCGGTTCTGCAAGGACTACCACTGCGAAGAGCTACTGACGAGCATCCGCGGATCTGTCTACGGTGAAGGCAATGGCTCGTTGCGGGCGAATCTGATCGGCGCCCCGATCCTCTGGATCACCCGCTGGATGCGTGCGCATCTGGACACCGACTACCTGGAGCTCGGCAAAACAGTTCGCGAGGACATCGGTTTCGAGCGCCACCTCTCGGTGCTCTGGGACGAGACGCTTCCGTTGGATTCGGCCCGAGAAGCGGTGGGAGTGGATCTGTTGACCGAGCCGCTCAACGCCGACGACATCGCCGGCACACTGCAGGCGCTTGAAGCGAAGTGGGATGTCTCCGTGGGAGAGCTCGTAGACGGTGGGTACTCGGTCATGTTCCGGTCACGCATCACGTACCGCTGCTTCCACGACGAGGCGCTCGACCTCGCAGAACCGGGCTCAGTATTCGAAGCCGACGTCCTCAATCTGCTCCGCCCTGAGGCGGAGTTCGACGACCTCGTCGCACTCACATGGGATCGGGACTTCGATGTGGCCATCACGCTCGGGAAGATCCTCGGCACCCCCAGGCGCTAGTGTCCTGAATCCGAATTCAAGGGCGGTCATAGGATGGGGTGGCGCCTGGTCCGAAGCCGTTGTCGCTGGAGTTGCCTGATCACGAACGCCAGGTGCTGCGTGGCTGGTTGCGTAAGCGGACGGCGTCTCAGGCGTTGGTGTTGCGGTCGAGGATCGTGCTGGCGTGTGCGGAGGGTTGGGCGAACGCGCAGGTCGCGCCCGCGCCGGGCAGGACGACCGCACGGCGCTCGATCTGGGTGTCTCGTGGGAGACGGTGCGCAAGTTGCGGGCCCGATTCTTGGCGAATCCGCTGGAGGGTGGCTCAACCTCGTCGAGCGATGGTTCGCCGAACTGGCCTGCCGCAAACTCCGCCGCTCGGCCCAGCGCAGCGTCGCCGAACTCGAACGGGACATCCGCGGCTGGATCAACGAGTGGAACAAGAACCCCAAGCCGTTCGTCTGGGCGAAGACCGCCGGCTGCGTTTGGCTGGCTCGATCAGTGCTGGACGCTGGCCGGATCGCCGAGATTGTGGGCCGCCGTTTCGGCGTCGACTCCACCCAGGCCGGGCTGCACTTGCTGCCACGTTCGAAGCTCCAGCCGGACAGGGCGACGCGGCTGCTGCGGCCGCTGCGCCGGGTCGCGACTGCGCCGACCTGGAGGATCTGCTGGTGAGGCGGCGTCGATAGGCGTGCCCCGATACGGTGCTATCCCGCCGTGGCGACGGGATCGGCATCCTGCTCGCCGAAGCTGGGCGTTGCCCAAGTCAGTTGGCGGCACCCCGGCGAAGGCGACGCCGCGGGACGATGTCTCCAGAGACACCGAGGTGCGCGGTGGCTTGGTCAAGCTCCTCGGCTAGCAACTGCTCGCTGAGGATGGAGTCGAGTATCCGGCCGGCCCGGATCAGGCACACGGCCGTCCAAATGACGTCGTTCAGGCCACTCTCCCTGGGCTTGTTGCGCAGTTCCCAGCCGCCGGCCCGGGTGGGATGGAGATACAGCTGCGCCGTCTCTCGTGTGGTGTGGGAGTAGGAACTGAGGTGCCGGTAGGGCAGATAGCCTTCCTGCTCCCCGAACGCCGCCATCAAGTCGGCGGTGTTGCGGATCTCGTTCGTCAGCCGGGCGACCTCAGGGACCGGGTGGGCGGTCCGTTCGTTGACAGCGGCACGGATGCTTGCCTCGACCTCATCTCCCTCGAGATCCCACCCAGCTCGCTTCGCGTTAGTGATCAGCTTGAGGAGCTGGTCGTCGCTGTAGGCGTCGACGGCCTGCACCGCAGTGTCGCCGCCGTCGACGAGCCAGGCCATCGCCACCGCGTGCGTCATCAGGTTCCGCATCACCGGTGCGACGACGAACCCGTTGCCGTCCCTGGCCGCCTCTGCCACCACGCGGGCGGAGTCCGAAATGAGCATCCACCAGCTCCACGCGACTGGTGCCACTGCCTCGTGTTCGCGAAGGAAGCCGATGCCGCCCACTCCGGAGGCCATCCTGTCGCGGGCGGCCAGCAACTGGTCGATGACTTCGAGAGCGCGCCGGGCCGTGGCCTCGTCATGCGCAAAGTCGGGCATAGCGCCAATCTACGGCGCCACACCCGAAACCGCCCCACAATTTCCGACTGGACCCGGATGGCGACAGTTGTCGTGCAAATACGACACCTATCGCGCTCAGGCTCAGGACGGTGGTGCGCAGCTGGGCGAACTGCGCCGGCCCGGTCCGGCGCGTTTGCTGTTGTTAGCACCCTGCTTGCACATGCAAGCAGGGTGGGGCAGGGTGGTCGCATGGCCTCACTGAATGTCGGCTCGTTGGGCGAGTACATCCGCGAGCAGCGGCGAAATGCGCAGTACTCGTTGCGGCAGTTGGCGGAGGCCGCCGGCGTGTCCAACCCCTACCTCAGCCAGATCGAGCGAGGGTTGCGCAAGCCGAGCGCGGAGATCCTGCAGCAGATCGCGAAGGCGCTGCGGATCTCGGCGGAGACGCTGTACGTCCAGGCCGGGATTCTGGAGGAGCGGCGGGACGAGGGCCTGGAGCTACGGGCCTCGATCCTGGCCGATCCGCTGATCAACGAGCGGCAGAAGCAGGCGCTGCTCGCGGTCTACGACGCTTTCCTCAAGGAGAACGCCGCTCATCAGGGCGCGGTCTCCGACGGCCCGGAAACCGGTGGCCCGCAGGCCGACGGTTCGAAGGCCGATCGCCTCGGGACCGCAGGTCCCACGACCGATGGCCCGAAAACCGTCGGCCCAGCAACCTAGACACCGGGAGGACCGGTCATGCCGATCACTGACGAGATCAAGAAGACCCTGAGCGACCCGACCCCGCTCTACGCCCTGGCCGGCGCGGGAGACCTCGCCTACGAGAAGCTGCGCGAGGTCCCGGGGAAGGTCGAGGCGATCGCCGCGGACCGCAGGGGCACGCAGGAGAAGGCCACGGTCAAGCTCCAGGAGGCGCAGGCCAGGCTGGTCGAGGCGCAGGCGAAGGTCGCGGGTACCGTGACCACCCTGCCCACCGACCTCAAGGTGCTCCAGGAGAAGGCACAGACCTTCGCCCTCCAGCAGGTGGGCCGGGCGGTCGAGCTGGCGGTGAAGGCCAAGGAGACGTACGACGAGCTGGCCGAGCGCGGCAAGGGCGTGGTGGACCGGGGCCGTCCGGGTGGCGCGGACGCGCTCACCGAGCCGGCGCGGGACCAGCAGCCGGAGCGGGCGGAGACCGAGCAGGAGCCGGTCGAGGCCGAACTGGTCGAGGCAGAGCTGGTCGAGGACGGTGCGCCGGCCGGGGCCGCCGAGGAGTCCGGGCCGAAGAAGGGCCCCCGCGCCCGGAAGAGCAGCGGGGCGGCCGAGTAGCCGCTCCGGCCCGGACCGGTCGAAGGCCGGTCGCGGAGCAGTGGTCCGGGGCACATCCGGTGGCCCCGGGACGTTGACACCTCGGCGGACGGTTCACCGTGCCAGGATGGGTGGGACCGGGACGCCGGAGCCGAGACACAGAGGAGACCGTGATGGGCGGAGTGGGTCAGATCCTGGACTTGGCTTACCTGAATCCGTTCTGGTGGCTGGCCGTGGCGATTCTGGGCTTCAAGCTCTTCGCACTGATCGACGCGGCCGCCCGCCCGGAGGACGCCTACCGGGCGGCGGACAAGAAGACCAAGCCGTTCTGGTTGGCGATCCTGGGGATCGCCTTCGGTCTCGATCTGCTGTTCGGGGCGAACTTCCTGACCAGCTTCCTGACCCTGGGCGGCCTGGTCGCCGCGATCGTCTACATGGTCGACGTGCGCCCGGCGATCCGGGAGCTGACCAACCGCGGCGGCGGGCGCGGCGACCGGCGCAACATGGGGCCGTACGGACCCTGGTAGACCGGTCGGCCCAGACGAACAGCGAGCCCCGGCGCGCGGGACCACCCCGAGCGCCGGGGCTTTGTGCGCAGGGCTCCGGTCACCGGGACGGTCAGCCGGACGCCGCTGCTCCGGTGCCGCGTCAGCCCAGGATCAGCTGGACCGGGTTGCGCTCCAGCAGCAGGACGGCGACGTCGTCCGTCAACGCGCCGCCGTTCAGCTCCTCGACCTCGGCGATCGCGCTGTCCACCAGCCGACCCCTGGTCAGCCCGGCGGACTGGTGGTCGCCGACCAGATCCGCCAGCCCGTCCTGGCCGAGGCGGCGGGAGCCGGCTCCGACCCGGCCCTCGATCAGCCCGTCGGTGTACAGCAGCAGCCGCCAGCCGCGACGGAGTTCGAACCGGTGCGACGGCCAGACGGCCTGGCCGTCGTCGCACGGCAGCAGGCCGAGCGCGGGCCCGGCGAGGTCGGACGGAAGCATCTCGGGCTTGTGGTCATGGCCGAGCAGCAGCGGAGCGGGGTGCCCGGCGAGGTAGAGCCGGGCGTGCTCGACAGCACCCAGCGAGTCCAGCTCGCCGGACGCACCGCCGGGCTCGATGACCAGCATGCAGAGCGTCGCGAAGATCTCGTCGCTGCGTCGTTCGTGCTCCAGAACGTGCTGGAGGGTGGTCAGCAGCGTCTCCCCGGTGAGACCGGCGAAGACGAGGGTGCGCCACGCTATCCGGAGCGCCACTCCGAGGGCGGCCTCGTCGGGGCCGTGCCCGCAGACGTCCCCGATCACCACGTGGACGCTGCCGTCGTCGGTGCGGACGGCATCGTAGAAGTCGCCGCCGAGCAGGGCGCGGCGGCGACCCGGGCGGTAGCGCCGGGTGAAGGAGAGGCCGGCGCCGTCCAGCAGCGGGGTGGGCAGCAGATGGCGCTGGAGCCGGGCGTTCTCCTGGCCGCGCAGCTCCGCCTCGACCAGTCGGCGCTGCGACTCGTCGGCGCGTTTGCGCTCCACCGCGTACCGCAGGGCCCGGGCCAGCAGGGGGCCGTCCGTCTCGTGCTTGATCAGGAAGTCCTGGGCTCCGGCGGCCACGGCGGCGGCGCCCAGTTCGGCCCCGGCGGCGTCGGTGAGCACCACGACCGCGGTGTGCGGGGCTCGGCGGAGCAGCTCGTGCAGGCCCTCCAGACCGTCGGAGGCGTCCGAGGGGTGCGGCAGGTCGGCGGGTGCGGCGAGGTCGAGCAGGACGCAGCTGAAGTCGGAGCCGCGCGGTCGGCCGCGCCGGTTCCACGGCGGGGCGGGGGCCAGCAGCTCGGTGGCCTGGTCCAGGCCGCGGGCCCAGTGGATCTCGATGGAGGTGCCGCTGTCGGCCACCGCCGCCCTGATCAACTGGGCGTCGGAGGCGTCGTCCTCGATCACCAGCAGCTTGAGCGGGGCGGCGGAGGGTGCGGAACGTCCGGCCGGGGAGTGCCAGAGGGAGGTGGCGGCCGCGGCGTCCGACCGGGGGTGCGGTATCGGCGCGGTGGCCGTGGCCGGGCCCACGGACCGTTCGGCGGGGCCTGGGCGGTTGCGGGCATGGCCGGAGAGAGCGCCGTTGAGGGCGCCCGTCAGGTCAGCGGCACCAGGTGCCCGCCCGTCTCCCGTTGCGGGCATCGGTCGATCCTCCCTTTCCCCGAGTGCGTAACGGCCGGCGCCCGTCCGCAGTGCCCGCCTGGCACGGTGCGGCGGGGAACTTCTCGCGACCATAACGTGATCTCCGGGGATTTCTCTGGCCGACCGGCACCGTTGTGGCTATTGCCACGCCGGTGGCGGTGTGGTGAATGGACGTGGACGACGGATGAGGCCCGTACCGGGGACGCGCGGGCGGGCGGAGAAGGAGCACGCGATGGTGACGCGGATCACCCTGGTCGAGGGTGACATCACGGAACAGCGGGTGGACGCGGTGGTGAATGCGGCCAACTCCTCTCTGCTGGGCGGTGGCGGGGTGGACGGTGCGATCCACCGCAAGGGCGGGCCGCAGATTCTGGAGGAGTGCCGCCGGCTTCGAGCCTCGCATTACGGCAAGGGGCTGCCCACCGGGCAGGCGGTGGGGACGACGGCGGGGCGGCTGCCGGCCCGCTGGGTGGTGCACACCGTGGGGCCGGTCTACTGGGCGGACGAGTACGACAAGAGGGCGGAGCAACTGGCCTCCTGCTACCGCGAGTCGATCCGGGTGGCGGTGGAACTCGGCGCGGGCACGGTGGCCTTCCCGGCCGTGTCGGCCGGGGTGTACGGGTGGCCGCTGGAGGATGCGGCCCGGATCGCCGTGGGCACCGTCGCCGAGGTGGTGCGCGGCGACAGGACGGGCGAAGCGGTAGAGCTGGAGGAAGTGCGGTTCGTGCTGTTCGGAAGGGAGACGTACGGGGTGTTCGAGCGGGCGTTGCGGGTGGCGGACGAGTTGCGCGGGTTCGAGCGGAACGACTGAGCAGGGTGGGGCCCGAGCGACGGTGGTGGCGCCGATCGGATGCCTCCATGGTGGCGTGACAAGGCGTCAACATGCCAGAGGTATTCGATAACTCGTTCGAGTGAATCCCTGGGATCGCTCACCAGCTCCTGCCGGTGCCGCCCCGCCGCCCGCCATCGTCTGCCGGCTGGAGGCAACGCCCGCTACGGCGCGAGCGCCGTCCACGGCACGGTGACCTCGCCCTGGCGCCATCGCCCGCGCGCGTCCACCAGCGGCCAGCTGCCCGACAGCGCCGTGCACGCCGCCACCCAGCGCTGCCGGGCGCCGAACGCCCCGTACGGCGCGGCCGCCGCCCAGGCCCGGTCGAAGTCGGTGAGGAAGGCGTGCACCGGCCGGCCCGGCACATTGTGGTGGATCAGTGCTTTCGGGAGCCGTTCGGCCAGGTCGGACGGTTGCCCGAGGCCGCCGAGCCGCGCCGCGAAGGTCACCGTGCGGGGCCCCTCCGGGCCGAGCGCGACCCAGACGTGCCGCCGCCCGATCTCGTCGCAGGTCCCCTCGACCAGCAGCCCGTCCGGCGCCAGCCGGGCGCAGAGCCGCTCCCACACCCCGGCCACCGCCGCCTCGTCGTACTGCCGCAGCACATTGGCGGCCCTGATCAGCCGGGCGGGCGCGCCGCCGTCCAGCGGCACCTCGAACCCGCCGCGCCGGAAGGTCAGCAGCGGCGGCTGGGCGTACGGCAGTGCCGCCGCGACCCGCTCCGGCTCGATCTCGATCCCCACCACCCGGACGTCCGGCCGTACCGCGCGCAGCCGTCCGGCCAGCTCGACCGCCGTCCAGGGCGCGGCGCCGTATCCGAGGTCGACGGCCACCGGGGGCCGGTCGGCGGACCGCAACGCGTGGCCCAGCGTGTGCGCGATCCAGCGGTCCATCCGCCGCAGCCGGTTGGTGTTGGTGGTGCCCCGGGTGACCGTCCCCACCGGCCGCCCCGCCCGCCCTCGGGCGGGCGCGGTCACGGAGTCGAAGGAGGCGGCCATGCCCAGAAGGGTACGCGCGCGCCCACCCGCCCTCCGCGTCCGAGCCCGGCCGCCGGCCCTCCGGACCCGCCCGCTCCCGGCCCGCCTCGGGCCGGGCCCCGACCACCGGCCGCCCCGCCCGCTCAGGGCGTGCGTCATCTCATGTGCCGGGACGGGAATGCCGATCGATGACCTGGTGGTTGGCACACTGGTGGCGATGTCTGCCCGGACGGGGCAGCACGCCGCCGCGCCGCACCCGCGACGCGGCGGTGTGGCGCCGGCGGCAGCGCACAGACCGAACAGCAGGCAGCAGGCAGGCTGCAGCGACCGGGCAGCACAGAGGAGGCTTCAGCCAGGTGATCCAGCACCCCGTCCGTTCGGTACGCCGTGCCCAGCCGACCCCGCCCGTACGCGGCCGGCTCCAGTCGCTCGTCACCGGCCGCCAGCGCCGGCCCCGCCGGATAGCCATGCTCAGCGTGCACACCTCGCCGCTGCACCAGCCCGGCACCGGCGACGCGGGCGGGATGAACGTCTACATCGTGGAGCTGGCCAAGCGGCTCGCCGACCTCAACATCGAGGTCGAGGTGTTCACCCGGTCGATCTGCTCGGACGACGCGCCCACCGTCGAGCTGGCCCCGGGCGTGCTGGTGCGGCACGTCACCGCCGGGCCGTACGAGGGCCTGCTCAAGGAGGACCTGCCGGCGCAGCTCTGCGCCTTCACCCACGGGGTGCTCCGTACCGAGGCCGGCCACCGCCCCGGCCACTACGACCTGGTGCACTCGCACTACTGGCTCTCCGGCCAGGTCGGCTGGCTGGCCGCCCAGCGCTGGGGCGTGCCGCTGGTGCACACCATGCACACCATGGCGAAGGTCAAGAACGCCGCGCTGGCCGAGGGGGACACCCCCGAGCCGGCCGCCCGGGTGATCGGCGAGACCCAGGTGGTGGAGGCCGCGGACCGGCTGATCGCCAACACCACCGAGGAGGCCGCCGAGCTGGCGCTGCACTACTCCGCCCGGCCGGACCAGCTCGCCGTCGTCCACCCGGGCGTCAACCTGGACGTCTTCCGCCCGGGGGACGGCCGCGCCGCCCGGGCCCGGCTCGGCCTGTCGCAGGACTCCGCCGTGCTGCTCTTCGCCGGCCGCATACAGCCGCTGAAGGCGCCGGACGTGCTGCTGAGGGCGGTCGCGGCGCTGCTGGAGCGGCGGCCCCGGCTGCGGGAGCGGCTGGTGGTGCCGGTGGTCGGCGGCCCGTCCGGCACCGGGCTGGCCAGGCCGGAGAGCCTGCACAAGCTCGCCGCCCAGCTGGGCATCGGGGACGTGGTCCGGTTCCACCCGCCGGTCGGCCAGAGTCAGCTGGCGGACTGGTACCGCGCGGCGACGGCGCTGGTGATGCCCTCGTACAGCGAGTCCTTCGGGCTGGTCGCGCTGGAGGCGCAGGCCTGCGGCACACCGGTGGTGGCGGCCTCGGTCGGCGGTCTGCCGGTCGCCGTCCGGGACGGCGTGACGGGCACGCTGGTCCACGGCCACGACCCGCAGGCCTGGGCACACGCGCTGGAGCCGTACGCCACCGAGCCGGGCCTGGTCGCCCGGCGGGGCGAGGAGGCGGCCCGGCACGCGGCCGGCTTCGGCTGGGACACCGCCGCGGCGGCCACCGCCGAGGTGTACGCGGGCAGCCTGTCCAGGCCGGCGGGCCGGCTCACCGGCTCCCGCCTGCGGCTGGCCTGAGCGCGGGCACCGGTCGGGGCCGGTCGCTGCTGCGCGCGGCCGGTACCGCCGAGTAACGTCACCCTCATGGCTATCCGCACCAAGGACGAGGCCCTGACCCTCCTGCGCACCGCCCTGGACGACGCCGGGGTGGCCTGGGAGCCGGCCACCGCCGATCCGTACACGCTGGTCGCGACCCTCCCGGGCACCCGCAAGCTGAGCACCACCTGCGCCCTGCGGGTCGGCGACCACACCCTCTCGGTGAACGCCTTCGTGATCCGCCGCCCGGACGAGAACCACGAGGGCGTCTACCGCTGGCTGCTGGAACGCAACACCCGGCTGTACGGCGTCGCCTACGCGATCGACCAGCTCGGGGACGTCTACCTGGCAGGCCGGCTGCCCCTGGAGGCGCTGGCCGCGGACACCGTCGACCGGCTGCTCGGGACGGTGCTGGAGAACGCCGACGAGCCCTTCAACACACTGCTGGAGCTGGGCTTCGCGTCGGCCATCCGGCGCGAGTGGGAGTGGCGGACCAAGCGCGGGGAGTCCACCCGCAACCTGGCCGCCTTCGCCCACCTCGCCGCCCCGGCGGCCGAGTAACGATCGGCCCGGCCGCCGCTCAGGAGCCCGTGGAGGCCGACGCCGACGCCGACGCCGACGCCGGCTCGGGCCCGGTGTCGGCGGGGCCGCCGACCGCCGTCGTGCCGTTCCGGCGGCCCGGGACGGCGGCGGCCGCCGCCGCTCCGGGCCGCCGGCCCAGCACCGCGTACCCGGCCGCCGCCACCGTGCCGCAGACCGCGCAGGAGCCCCACACCGCCGTGCTGCCGACCCACTCCAGCAGCACACCGCCGACCGCCGGGCCCAGGAACGAGGCGAGCGACCAGGAAAGCGAATAGACGCCCTGGTAGCGGCCTCGGGCGTGGGTCGGTGACAACTCCGCGATCAGGCCCATCATGGTCGGCGCGTTCAGGATCTCGCCGATCGTCCACACCGCGACGGTGAACGCGTAGAACCACGCGGACGACCCGGCGAGCGCGGTCAGCCCGAAGCCCCAGCCGATGAACAGCGCGCTGGCGACCAGCAGGGCCGTCCGGTCGCGGCCCTCCATCCACCGGGTGAGCGGGATCTGCAGCAGCACGATCAGCAGACCGTTGAGCCCGATCACCAGGCCGTACTGGACGGAGGTGATGCCCGCCAGGCCCATGTCCACGGCGAGCGTGGTGCTGCCCTGCTGGGCGACCAGGGCGAGCAGCAGGTTGAGCGCCACCACCGTCATGAAGCGGGTGTCCCGGAACACCGTGCCGAGGCCGATCCTCGGTTCGTCCGGGCGGCCGACCGGCTCGGCCGGCCTGGTCTCCGGGATCCGGATGAAGATCACCACCGCGCAGATCAGGGTGGAGAGCGCGTCCAGCAGGAAGAGAGTGAGGTAGCCGTGGGTGGCGATCAGGCCGGCGGCCGCCGCCGAGAGGCCGAAGCCGATGTTGATCGCCCAGTAGTTCAGCGAGTAGGCGCGGACCCGGTCCTCGGGGGGCACGATGTCCGCGATGATCGCCGAGGTGGCCGGCCGGGTCGCGTTGTTGCAGAGGCCGACCAGGAAGACGACCACGGCGATGGCCACCTGACCGTCCGTGAAGCCGAGCACCGCCGTGAACAGGGCGGTGCCCAACTGGGCGGCGACCAGTGTGGGGCGGCGCCCGATCCGGTCGGTCAGCACGCCGGCGCCCACCGCCGAGATCGACGAACCCAGGCCGAAGAGCGCCGCGACCAGGCCCGCGTACGAGGGCGGATAGCCCCGGCTGGTGGTCAGATAGAGCGACAGGAACGGGACCACGAACCCGCCGAGCTTGTTGATCAGGGTCGAGGTCCAGAGCCACCAGAACTGCCGGGGCAGCCCGCCCATCGTCTCGCCCGCCGCTCTTCGGATCCGGTCGGTGAGGGGCAGGTCGGACGAGGCGGGCATGCGGGGCTCCCCGGGGCGGCAGGCGGCGTTGGCAGGGTGTCCGCTGGGCGGGGCAGGCGGAACCGCCCAGCAGATAGGTAAGAGTCAAAACTGCTGAGCACACATTACACATGGCCATAGGTCCCGACCAGGGGTTTTCCGGGCTCCACTAAGCTGGGGGCCATGGCTGACACGACGTACCGACTCATCCTGCTCCGTCACGGCGAGAGCCAGTGGAACCAGAAGAACCTGTTCACCGGTTGGGTCGACGTCGACCTCAACGAGAAGGGCGAGAAGGAGGCCGCGCGCGGTGGCGAGCTCCTCGCCGCCGAGGGTCTGCTCCCCGACGTGCTGCACACCTCGCTGCTGCGCCGCGCGATCCGGACCTCGCAGATCGCCCTGGACAAGGCCGACCGCCACTGGATCCCGGTCAGCCGCAGCTGGCGCCTCAACGAGCGGCACTACGGCGCGCTCCAGGGCAAGGACAAGGCCCAGACCCTGGCCGAGTTCGGTGAGGAGCAGTTCCAGCTCTGGCGCCGCTCGTACGACACCCCGCCGCCGGTGCTCGCCGACGGCGCCGAGTACTCGCAGGCCGGTGACGCCCGTTACGCCGACATCCCGAGCGAGCTGCGTCCGCGCACCGAGTGCCTGAAGGACGTCGTCGAGCGGATGCTCCCGTACTGGTACGACGCCATCGTGCCGGACCTGGCCGCCGGCCGGACCGTCCTGGTCACCGCGCACGGCAACAGCCTGCGCGCGCTGGTCAAGCACCTCGACGGCATCTCGGACGAGGACATCGCCGGCCTCAACATCCCGACCGGCATCCCGCTGGTGTACGAGCTGGACGCCGACTTCAAGCCCGTCACCAAGGGCGGCCGCTACCTCGACGCGGAGGCCGCCGCCGCCGCCATCGAGGCGGTCAAGAACCAGGGCAAGAAGTAAGCCCGAAGACGTAACGGCCCCTCACCTGCGCGTATGGCGCTGGTGAGGGGCCGTCGTCATTTCCGGGCCGGCTGTGGGCCGTCAGCCTTGGTGATCCCGGGGCTTGAACACCTCCCCGATCGCCTTCCGGGCCCGGTGCCGGCTGTTCCGGCATCAGGTGGACGTAAAAGCGGCCGCGCAGGCGCTCAGGGCCCCGGGGTGCGGGGCCTCGGGGGTGCAGGGTTCTCAGTGGCCGCAGCAGCCGCCGCTGACGCCACCGCACTGGCAGGGGGCGCCGGACTGGCAGCCGCAGCCGCAGCCCGGGCCACAACCGCAGCCGGCCGCGAGGACGGGCAGCAGGTTCGGGGTGGGCGGCTCAACGGTGGCGTGTGCCGGTGCCGGTCGGGTCGGGTTTGCCTTCATCGCGCTGGCTCCTCCTTGTGACGGGCACACTTCGGTGCCTACGGCATCGAGTGAAACCGCCAATCGGAGGGAGCGTCAACAGGCGCGCAGTGGTGGGGAGCCCGAGAGGTCGTGCGCCCCCACCACTCCTGTTCGAGGTTTACTCACCCTCCGGGGGGAGCCCCGTCGCCGGGGCCCCACCCCTGAGGCCCCACCCCGGGGGCCCAGGCGCCGAGGCCCCCGGCGGCCTCACTCCCCAGCGGCGGCGGCGGCCTCCGTGGAGGCCACGAACTCGTCCACGTGCTCACCGGTGACCAGGTACACCACCCGCTTGGCGACCGACACCGCGTGGTCCGCGAACCGCTCGTAGTAGCGGCCGACCAGGGTGACGTCGACGGCCGTCTCGATGCCGTGGTGCCAGCGGTCGTCGATCAGGTGCGCGAACAGTTCGCGGTGCAGCGCGTCGATCGCGTCGTCGTCCTGCTCCAGCTCCAGTGCCTTGTCGACGTCCTTGGTGGCGATCACCAGGCCGACCTTGGCCACCAGACGCTGGGCGAGCTGCCCCATCTCCAGCACCGTCGCGTGCAGGTCCGCCGGCACCGCCGACTCGGGGTAGCGCAGCCGGGCCACCTTGGCCACGTGCCGGGCCAGGTCGCCGCAGCGCTCCAGGTCGGCGCTCATCCGCAGCGAGGTGACGACGATGCGCAGATCGGTGGCGACCGGCTGCTGGCGGGCGAGCAGGTCGATGGCCCGGTTCTCCAGGTCATGGTGCAGGTCGTTGACCTTCTCGTCGGCGGCGATCACGCTCTCCGCCAGCGCCAGGTCCGCATCGAGGAGCGCGGTGGTGGCCCGGCCCAGGGCCGAACCGACCAGCCGGGCCATCTCGACCAGGCTGTCGCCGATCGAGTCGAGTTCCTCGTGGTACGCGTCGCGCATGCTCTCTCCTCAGTAGCTGTGTCGGTGGCGGTGCCGACCGGTCGTCCCGTACGACCGTCGGTCCGGCCTTCGGGTAACCGCTGCTGGTGGCGCGAATCGTACGCGCGCACCGGGGGCGACAGGCGGGTGTCCGGTCCGTCGCCCCTTCCCGCACTGGCTGCCCGGCCAACTCTGGGCCGTCCGGGCGACCACGCACGACCCGTGCGGTGAACCGGCAGCTACGTGAAGGTGAATTCTCGGCAACGTCCAGCCGATGCCTTGATCCGATCCTTGGGGAGCGCCCTGGCCGTGCGCTTAGGCTGGCCGCATGGACGTGAATGTGGCCGCCGCCGCTGCCTGCGCCATAGCCGGGCTCGGAGTCGGCCTCACGGCCTCCATCGCATTCCGCTGGAGCGAGCGCGAACAGGCCAGGGGCAGGAACAGCGGCACCAGCGGCAGAAGCAGTGGTCGGCACCAGGGGCTGAGCGCCCCCACCCATGAGGCCCCGCTGCCTCCGGGGGTCGACACGGTGCTCTCCGTGCTGCGCTCCTGCGCGATCGTGCTCGGCGACGGCGACGAGGTGGTCAAGGCCAGCTCGGCGGCGTACGCGATGGGCCTGGTGCGGGGCGGCGCGGTCGCCGTCGACCAGATGCTCTCGCTGGCCCGCGCCACCCGCCGGGACGGCGAGATCCGCCAGGTCGAGCTGGAGCTGCCGCGCCCGGGCACCGCGCGCGCCGTCGAACCGCTCGCGGTGTCGGTGCGGGTGGCCCCGCTGGGCTCCCGGCTGGTCCTGGTCCTGGTCGAGGACCAGACCGAGCGCCGCCGGGTCGAGGCGGTCCGGCGCGACTTCGTCGCCAATGTCAGCCATGAGCTCAAGACCCCGGTCGGCGCCCTGTCGCTGCTCTCCGAGGCGGTCGCCGACGCGGCGGACGACCCGGAGGCGGTCCAGCGCTTCGCCGGCCGGATGCAGATCGAGGCGACCAGGCTGGCCAGCCTGGTGCAGGAGATCATCGACCTCTCCCGGGTCCAGGACGACCGGCTGATGGTCGACCCCGAGCCGGTCGCGGTGGACGAACTGATCGTCGAGGCGATCGACCGCTGCCGCCAGCAGGCCGCCGCCAAGCAGATCCTGATCGCCGCCGGCGGCATCGCCGGCCTCTACCTGTACGGCAACCGCGGCCAGCTGGCCGCCGCCCTCGGCAACCTGGTCGAGAACGCCGTCAACTACAGCCCGCCGCGGACCAGGGTCGCGATCGCCACCCGCCGGATCTCCAGCGCCGCCGCGCTCGGCGAGGCCGACGGCGAGCTGATCGAGATCTCGGTGACCGACCAGGGCATGGGCATCTCCGAGAAGGACCGCGAGCGGGTCTTCGAACGCTTCTACCGCGTCGACCCGGCCCGCTCCCGGGCCACCGGCGGCACCGGCCTCGGCCTCTCCATCGTCAAGCACGTGGCCGCCTCGCACGGCGGTACGGTCTCGGTGTGGAGCGTCGAGGGCCAGGGTTCCACCTTCACCCTGCGCCTGCCCGCCGGTCAGGCCCCCGCCACCGACACGACCGACGCCGGACCGACCGCCACCACGGCGTCGCCGGCGGCACCGAGGACCCTCACCACGGACCGGACGGCCAGCACGGGCCGCGCGGACCGGTCGCTCCCCGCCGGGGAGCGGGAAGAACCCCTGTCAGAGACAACCCAGCTTGCCCCGGAGGCCTGATCGTGACCCGAGTACTGGTGGTCGAGGACGAGGAGTCGTTCAGCGACGCTCTCTCGTACATGCTCCGCAAGGAAGGCTTCGAGGTGGCCATCGCCGCCACCGGCCCCGACGCGCTCGAGCAGTTCGAACGGAACGGCGCCGACCTCGTCCTGCTCGACCTGATGCTGCCGGGGCTGCCCGGCACCGAGGTCTGCCGCCAGCTCCGAGTGCGCTCGAACGTCCCGGTGATCATGGTCACCGCCAAGGACAGCGAGATCGACAAGGTGGTCGGCCTGGAGATAGGCGCGGACGACTACGTCACCAAGCCGTACTCCACCCGGGAGCTGGTCGCCCGGATCCGCGCGGTGCTGCGCCGCCGCGGCGAGGACGGCGGCGCCGGTGACAACGGCGGCGGCCCCGGCGCGCTGGAGGCGGGCCCGGTCCGGATGGACGTCGACCGGCACGTGGTCACGGTGGACGGTGCCAAGGTCGACCTGCCGCTGAAGGAGTTCGACCTGCTGGAGATGCTGCTGCGCAACGCCGGCCGGGTGCTCACCCGGATGCAGCTGATCGACCGGGTCTGGGGCGCGGACTACGTCGGCGACACCAAGACCCTGGACGTCCACGTCAAGCGACTGCGGGCGAAGATCGAGCCGGACCCGGGCGCGCCGCGCTACCTGGTCACCGTGCGTGGCCTCGGCTACAAGTTCGAGCCGTAAACCGCGTCTGGCCCGGCACCGGCCACCGAACCGGTGCCGGGCCAGACGAAAGACCCCCTCCGGCAAGCGCCGGAGGGGGTCTTCTCGTACTGCCGCGCCCGGGCGGGCGGACGTCAGTGGGTGCCGGCGGGGGTGGTGGTGGCACCGGACGGCGTGGTCGCACCGGCGGGTGTCGTCACCGGGGCGGTCGCCCCCGGGGTGGTGGCGGCCGGGGAGCCGGCGGCCTTGGACGGCGCGGCCGCCGGGCCGGCGGTCGGGCCCCAGCCCTTGTACAGGCCCTTGTTCGGGCTGACGGCGGCCTGGGTCTCGACCTTGCTCCCGTCCTTGAAGGCGAAGGCGGTGGGCACGAAGCCGCCGACGTTCACGCTGACGGAAGCGACCTTGGCGGACGGGTTGCCACTCCCGCCGAGCAGCACCGCGCCGCCGGCCGGGACGACGATGCTGCTCAGCGGAGCGCCCTTGTCGTCGGCGAAGACCGCGCCGGCACCGTTGCCGACGGTGATGGACTGCAGCTCGGCCGGCTCGGTCCCGGTGTTGCTGATGTTCACCGTCACATTGGCGGGGCCGGTGTGCTCGCCCGAGGACTCGTCCCCGGTCACGACGACGATGTTGTTCAGTCGGAGGGTGGTGCCGAGTGTCGCCGAGGCGTTGTCGGGCTTGATCTCCAGAGTTTCCGGCGTGTTGCCGGCCGCGCAGGAGGACAGCGAAACGATGGCAAGGGCGGCGATGGCGGCGATGCTGCCGCGTCGAAGGCTGCGGCTCACGGCGGCGGCTTCTCCTAGGTCGCGTGGCGGATGGTCAGGCCTCAGATTATCGACCCCACTTATACGCCCCTCACGGGGTGGTCCCCCGTGTCGTGCGCCGAAGGTTCGTGGGGCCCCCATACGGCGGCACTTCCGCGTGTTCAGGTCAACAGTCGACCAAGATCGGATCACGATCGGGAAACGGCCCGATAAACGGTGAAAACCCAAGATCCAATCACGGTTTCGGGAGTGTTGCCGCAGGTTTCGGCAAGCGCCGGAACCGCCTCCGACCTGCGGGAAGCCCCCGCCGAAGGCCGGTCGCAGCACGTCATGGGGGTCCTTGTCAAGCCCCGAGACCGGCCCTGACCTGCGAAAACGCCCTTCGGGTGCGCCGAAAAGCGTGTTATTCTGGAAAGCCACGGAAGGGGTCCTGTCACATGACGTTCAAGGTTGGCGACACGGTGGTCTACCCCCATCACGGGGCCGCGCTGATCGAGGCCATCGAAATTCGCCAGATCAAAGGTGTGGACAAGACCTACCTGGTGCTCAAGGTGCAGCAGGGAGACCTGACGCTCCGCGTGCCCGCTGAGAACGCGGAGTTCGTCGGCGTTCGCGATGTGGTCGGCCAGGAAGGTCTGGACCGGGTCTTCGAGGTGCTCCGCGCACCGTACACCGAAGAGCCGACCAACTGGTCCCGTCGCTACAAGGCGAACCTGGAGAAGCTCGCCTCGGGTGACGTTATCAAGGTCGCCGAGGTTGTGCGCGATCTCTGGCGTCGCGAGCGCGAGCGCGGTCTCTCGGCCGGCGAGAAGCGCATGCTCGCCAAGGCTCGCCAGATTCTCGTCAGCGAGCTGGCGCTGGCCGAGAACACCAACGAGGACAAGGCGGAGACGCTGCTCGACGAGGTCCTCGCCTCGTAGCGCAGTCGGGCTGCCGCCCGCCCGCTCACAGCGCCCGATGTCGGCGCGCCACTCACCGGATGTGATGTCCTGCGAGTGGTGCATTGACACCTCGGGCGCTGAGGCGTGTCCGGATGACGCCTCTCACCCCGAGCCGACCCGGGCATGCAAGATCGTTTCTGCTGTTCTGCGGGCGGCGGGACCATGGTTCTTCGGAAGGGGTCCACCCGCCCGTCGTGCACGCCATGGCCATACCCACTTCGCCGAAGGAGTGAAACCTGAACGCCACAGCAGCAGTCGCAGCAGCAGTGGTGCCCGCCGCCGGACGCGGCGAGCGGCTGGGGCCCGGCGCCCCCAAGGCCCTGCGGGAACTGGGCGGAGTGCCGCTCCTGGTGCACGCCGTGCGGGCGCTGGCCCGCAGCCGGGCGGTCGGCCTGGTCGTGGTGGCCGCGCCGGCGGACGGGGTGGCCGAGGTGGCCGCCCTGCTCGACAGTCACGGTCTGGACGGCAAGGACATCCGGGTGGTGGCCGGCGGGGCGACCCGCCAGGAGTCGGTCCGGCTCGGCCTCGCCGTGATCCCGGCCGAGGTGGAGATCGTCCTGGTGCACGACGCGGCCCGCCCGCTCGTCCCGGTCGAGGTGGTGGACGCCGTCGCGGCCGCCGTCCGGGGCGGGGCCGAGGCCGTGGTGCCCGCCGTGCCGCTCGCCGACACCGTGAAGCGGGTCGAGCCGAGGTCCGGCGGGCCGGAACCGGTGCTCGACACGCCCGACCGGGCCACTCTGCGCGCGGTCCAGACCCCGCAGGGCTTCCGCCGGACGACGCTGGTCGAGGTGCACGCCAAGGCGCTGGCCGAGGAGAGCGCGGGCGGCGCGGGCGCGCTGCCGCCGGTCACCGACGACGCCGGCCTGGTGGAGCGCTTCGGCGGCCCGGTGGTCGTGGTGCCCGGCCACGAGGAGGCGTTCAAGGTGACCCGTCCGCTGGACCTCGTGCTCGCCGAGGCCGTACTCGCCCGCAGGAGGGCCTCCGATGGCTACTGACCCGGTCCTGCCCCGTATCGGCATCGGCACCGATGTGCACGCCTTCGAGGCCGGGCGCCCGCTCTGGGTGGCCGGCCTGGAGTGGCCGGGCGCCGAGTACGGCCTGGCCGGGCACTCGGACGCCGACGTGGCCGCGCACGCCTCCTGCGACGCACTGTTCTCGGCCGCCGGGATCGGCGATCTGGGCGCGCACTTCGGTACCGACCGGCCGGAGTGGTCCGGCGCGTCCGGCGTGACGCTGCTCGGCGAGGCGGCCCGGCTGGTCCGCGCGGCGGGATTCGAGATCGGCAACGTCTCGGTCCAGGTGATCGGGATCCGGCCGAAGATCGGCAAGCGCCGGGACGAGGCGCAGGCCGCGCTCTCGGCGGCGGTGGGCGCGCCGGTCTCGGTCTCCGGCACCACCACCGACGGTCTCGGCCTGACCGGCCGGGCCGAGGGGCTGGCGGCGATCGCCACCGCCCTGGTCTACGAGCGCCGCTGAACCCGAGGGGCCGCGGGCGGGGCCCTCGGGAATAACCGTCGGGTGACGGGTGTTCAGAAGCCTTTGCCGGGGCCCGGGTCGCTACCGTTCGACGCGGGCCCCGCGAGGCCAGGCCCTCGCTACCGGGCCCGCGTCCGACGCCGCGTGACGAGAAGAGGTTCCCGATGACCGCCCATCTCACCGACCAGGCCAAAGCCCTGATCGACGGCAAGAGTTTCGCCGTGGTCTCCACCGTCCAGCCGGACGGCGGCCCCCAATCCTCCGTGGTCTGGGTGGCGCGGGACGGCGACGACATTCTGTTCTCCACCGTCGAGGGCCGCCGCAAGCACCTCAACCTGGTGAAGGACCCGCGGGCCTCCCTGCTGGTCAACCCGCCGGAGAACCCGTACTCCTACGTCGAGGTGCGCGGCTCCGTCACCGTCACGCGGGAGGGCGGCAGGGAGCTGATCGACCAGCTGGCGCGGAAGTACCAGGGGGCGGACTCCTACGGCTTCGACGGCCCGGACGACGTCCGCGTGGTCGTCCGGCTCACCCCGCACAAGGTGGTCGGCCACCTCTGAGCCGACCCTGAGCGGAGGGGGTGCCTCCTCCCCGTCATGGAGAAGAAACGGCGCTGCCGCGGTATTGACATTTGAGAATGTCGCGGGGCACCCCCTGCTGCCCACTACGCTTGACGCTGTGAGCATTCGCCTGTACGACACCAGCACCCGCCAGGTACGCGACTTCGTCCCGCTTGTACCGGGTTGTGTCTCGATCTACCTGTGTGGCGCTACCGTCCAGGCGGCCCCGCACATCGGGCACATCCGGTCCGGCCTGAACTTCGACATCATGCAGCGGTGGTTCGCCTACCGCGGCTACCAGGTGACCTTCGCCCGGAACGTCACCGACATCGACGACAAGGTCATCGCCAAGGAGCGCCAGCTCGGCACGCCCTGGTGGCAGATCGCCTATGCCAACGAGCGGGCCTTCAACGACGGCTACTCGGTGCTGGGCTGCCTGCCCCCGACCGTCGAGCCGCGGGCCACCGGGCACATCCCCGAGATGATCGAGATGATGCAGGCGCTCATCGCCAAGGGCCACGCCTACGCGGCCGACGGCAACGTCTACTTCGACGTGAAGTCCTTCCCCGAGTACCTGTCGCTCTCCAACCAGAAGCTGGAGAACCTGCGCCAGCCCGAGGGCGAGGGCGAGACCGGCAAGCGGGACCCGCGCGACTTCGCGATGTGGAAGGCCGCCAAGCCGGGCGAGCCCAGCTGGAACACCCCGTGGGGCTGCGGCCGTCCCGGCTGGCACCTGGAGTGCTCCGCGATGGCGCACAAGTACCTGGGCCGGGCGTTCGACATCCACGGCGGCGGGATCGACCTGATCTTCCCGCACCACGAGAACGAGATCGCGCAGTCCAAGGCGTACGGCGACGATTTCGCCAATTTCTGGGTCCACAACGCCTGGGTCACCATGAGCGGCGAGAAGATGAGCAAGTCGCTCGGCAACTCGGTGCTGGTCTCCGAGATGGTCGGGCGCTGGCGTCCGATCGTGCTCCGCTACTACCTGGCGGCCCCGCACTACCGCTCGACCATCGAGTACAGCGAGGAGTCGCTGCGCGAGGCCGAGGCCGGATTCGGCCGGATCGAGGGCTTCGTCCAGCGCGTGGTCGAGCGCTTCGGCCCGGTCGACGCCGCGCCCGAGGTGCCGCCGGCCTTCGCCGAGTCGATGGACGACGACCTGGGCGTGCCGCAGGCGCTGGCCATCGTGCACACCGCCGTCCGCCAGGGCAACAGCGCCCTCACCGCGGACGACAAGGAGAACGCGGTGGCGCGTCTGGCCGAGGTCCGTGCGATGCTCGGAGTGCTGGGTCTCGACCCGCTCGACCGGCAGTGGGCCGGGGCGGAGCGCGGCGAGGACCTGCACGGCGTGGTCGACTCGCTGGTCCGCCTCGTCCTGGAGCAGCGACAGGCGGCCCGGGCCCGCAAGGACTTCGCCACCGCGGATGCCATCCGCGACCAGCTCGGCCTGGCCGGGCTGGCGATCGAGGACACCCCGTCCGGCCCGCGCTGGACGATCAACAGCCAGTAACCCCATCTGACCATGGGGTGAGGGTGGGCCGTACCGGACCGGTGCGGCCCTCCCGCATGACGTAGCGCATGCCGTCGGCCGTCACCGGTCTCACCGGGGCGGCCGGGCATGCCGGACAGACAGGAAGTACAGCCATGGCCGGCAACAGCCAGCGCAGGAACCGCCGCAACGCCGGATCGAAGAAGGGCGCGTCTGTCGGTACCGGCGGCCACAGCCGGAAGGCACTCCAGGGCAAGGGCCCGACCCCGCCCGGCGCCGAGCGCAAGGGCCACCCGAAGCAGCGTGCCGCCAACGCCGCGGTCAAGCGCGAGCGCGACGCCAAGGCGCGGGCCGGCATGCGCCGCAGCGGTGGCGGCGGTCGTGGCGGCCGGGGCGGGGCGGGCGCCGCCGAGCTGGTCGTCGGCCGGAACTCGGTGGTCGAGGCCCTGCAGGGCGGCGTACCGGCCACCGCGCTGTACGTCATGCAGTTCATCGACACCGACGACCGGGTCAGGGACGCCTTCCAGGCCGCCAACGACCGCGGCATCCCGCTGATGGAGGCCCCGCGCCCGCAGCTGGACCAGATGACCGGCGGCCTGAACCACCAGGGCCTGGTGCTCCAGGTCCCGCCGTACGAGTACGCGCACCCCGAGGACCTGCTCGGCGAGGCCGCGGACGCCGGCCAGGACGCGCTGATCATGGCGCTGGACGGCGTCACCGACTCGCGCAACCTCGGCGCCGTGGTCCGCTCCGCCGCCGCCTTCGGCGCGCACGGCGTGGTCATCCCCGAGCGCCGGGCGGCCGGGATGACCGCCGGTGCCTGGAAGACCTCCTCCGGTGCCGCGGCGCGGCTGTCCGTCGCCCGTGCCACCAACCTGACCCGGGCGCTGGAGGCCTACCAGAAGGCCGGCCTGCTGGTGGTCGGCCTGGCCGCCGACGGCGAGGCCGAGATCGGTGACCTGGAGGCGCTGACCGGCCCGGTCGTGATCGTCGCGGGCAGCGAGGGCAAGGGCCTGTCCCGGCTGGTCTCGGAGACCTGCGACATCCGGGTGCGGATCCCGATGCCGGGTGCCACCGAGTCGCTGAACGCCGGTGTCGCGGCGGGCATCGTGCTGTACGAGGCCGCGCGGCTGCGGAGCAAGGTCGGCTGAGCCGCCGGGCCGGAGGAACGTCGGCGGAGTGCCTGACGCCGCCGCGTCCGCGCCGATCACACGGGGTGTGCGGCGCGCAGGAGATCTTCTGAACTCTCCGCAATCCTGGTGAAAGCGATCGGGCCCGACCGGGCCCGATCGCTTTTCTCATGATCACTTCAAGTGTGCGCCGGATGTCCACTCGGGAGAGTGTCCTAACCGGGGGTCACCCGTTAGACGGGCGTGGACACCAGAACACCTCGGCGCCCCCTGTTCGGCGAAGGCAGCACCGGGATAGACGCGGGCCCCGGCCTCAATACGGTCAAGGTGCCGTCCGACCCCGCGCGCCTCAGCATCACCCAGGCGAGCTTCCGGCTCCGGCTCGGCGCCCCGGTGGCGCCGCTGATCGAGGCCCCGGCCGGACTGCTGTCCACCGGTGCCGCGTTCGGCGACCCGTACGCCACCCAGGGCCTGATCCGCCGTCCGCTGGTCACCCCGCAGGTGATCGTGCCCGCCTCCGCCGTGCCGGCCCTCGCGGGGGCCGGCGGCGGGGCCGCGCCGCGCCGCAAGGGCCGGGTCACCGCCGTCACCTGGACCGGCCAGGCACCCCCCGGGGACCTCGCGGCCACCCAGCTGCTGGAGGCCGTCCGGCTGACCGGCGTACCGGCACCGGCCAGGGGTGGCACAGCCGTGGTCGGCGACGACACCCGGCTGATCCCGCCGTACGCGGGCGCCCGCACCGTCCCGCGCCAGCCGCGCGAGGGCGGGGGCACCGCCACCGAGGCCGGCCACGGCCCGGTCGGCGCGCCGCAGGGCTGGACACCCAGCGGCGAGCTGCCCGAGGTCTCCGCGACGGCGGGCGACGCCAGGCAGCCCTGGTACCCCGGCCGCCGGGTCGACCTCGGCCTGGTGCTGCTGCCGCTGCGCGCCGTACTCGGCTCGCTCTCCGTCTACGCCGGGTTCAGCAAGCTCTGCGACCCGGTGTACTTCGACGGCGGCGAGCGCGGCTCGATGATGCGCTGGCTCTCCTCGCTGCACCCATGGAAGGTCGCCGAGCCGCTGCTGGCCTTCGCCATGGCGCACCCGGTGGGCTCCGGCCTGGTGGTGTCGTTCGCCGAGATCGTGGTCGGCGTGCTGACCGTCCTCGGCCTCTGGCAGCGACTCGCGGCCGGCGCGGCGATGCTCCTCTCCGCCGTGCTGCTGTTCACCGTCAGCTGGCGGGCCGTGCCGGTCTACGACACGCCCGACCTGATCTTCCTCGCGGCGTGGAGCCCGCTGCTGATCGCCGGTGCGCCGTTCGCCTCGCTGGACGGGCGGCTCAACCTGGAGGCCTGGCGGCGGCACGGCTCCGGGGCCCCGGCGGCGCTGCGCCGCCGGGTACTGCGCCGGGGCGCGGTGGTCACCGCGGTGGTCGTCGGTCTGACCCTGCTGCTCGGCTCCATGCTGGGTGCGGCGGTACGGACCGGCAGCCGGCCGCACCCGGCGCCGTCCCGGCCGGCCACCGACTACGGCACCCCGATCTGGCCCAGCGGCGGACCGTCCGTCGCCCCCGGCGGGCCGGGCCCGTCCGCCTCGCCCTCGCCCGGGGGCCCGCGCCCGGGAGCTCCCGCGCCCAGTGGTTCGTCCGGACCGCCGTCCACCGCCCCGGCCTCGCCGAAGGCCGCGACGGCCACCCCGACCGGCAAGGCGCGTTCGACCAAGCCGGAGGGCGGTGCGAGCCCGGCCCCGTCGACGGCGGCGTCGGGCGGCCCGGCGTCGGCCGGGGCGGCGCCCGCGCAGCGCAGCAGTCCGGCCCCGGGCGGCGGCTCGGGGTCGGCGTCCAGGCCCAGCCCCAGCGGTGGTGCGGCCTCCGGGTCGGGTCCCGGTCTGCTCGGCGGGGTGCTGGGCAGCGGGCCGCTGGCCGAGCTGTCCGGTGCCGACGGCCGGTCCTCGCGGCCGGGTTCGCCGACGTCCACCTGACGGGCCGTCCGGCCCCTCGGGGCGGACACACCGGCCGGGTGCTCCATGGGGGAGCACCCGGCCGGTGTGCTGTCCGCCGCGCGGGGCCTTGAGCCGGTCCTGGCGGCCTGCCCTACTGCGGGGCGCGGCCGGCCCCGGCGGCGAGCTCCTTGGCCGCCTCGGTGAGGTCCTTCGCGGTGTCGATGGCGCGCCAGTAGACGCCCTGCGGCAGCTGGTAGCCCGCCAGCCGCTTGCCCCGGGCCAACTGGGGGAAGGTGGTGCGCTCGTGGTCGCCGACGTCCGGCAGCAGCTCCGCGAACTCCGGGCTGAACACGTACAGGCCGGCGTTGATGAGGAACGGCGAGGGCGGGGCCTCGATGAAGTCCAGCACGTTGCCGAACTGGTCCGTCTCCACCGCGCCCCACGGGATGCGCGGGCGGGCCAGCGCGAGCGTCGCGACGGCGTCCCGCTCGTAGTGGAAGGCCGCCATGTCGCGCAGGCTGAAGCGGGTCCAGATGTCGCCGTTGGTGGCGTACCAGGGCTCGTCCGGGCGGGGCAGCGCCTTGGCGGCGTGCTTGAGGCCGCCGCCACGGCCGAGCGGCTCGGCCTCGACGACGGTGCGGACGTTCAGCGGCAGGTCGGCCTTGTCGAGCCACTCCTCCAGCACGTCGGCCAGATGCCCGCAGGAGATGACCACGTCGGTGACGTCCTCGGAAGCGAGCCAGGCCAGCTGGTGCCCCAGGATCGGCGTGCCCGTGCCCGGTATCTCCACCAGCGGCTTCGGGCGGTCGTCCGTGTAGGGCCGCAGCCGGGAGCCCTGGCCGCCGGCCAGGATGACGGCCTGCGTCACGGCCGGGCGGGCGCTCGCCCCGGCGGACGGGGCCGGCAGGGGCTGCGGGGACGTGAGGTCGGCGGTGGGGCCGGAGTCAGCGGTCATGCCTGAACAATAGGCGCGCCCCGCGATGGACTCATAGGGCTGTCTGACAAACCCTAGCCCGCGATACCCGATGCGAACGAGCCGTCGCAGACCGGGCGGGCGAAGGAGCGGGCCCGCTGGACGTCGCCCTGGTACTTGCGCACCGCGGCCTTGCCCAGCTCGGTGGCGAGCGAGGAGCAGTACGGCGTCAGCGACGGCTGCTCCCGCATCGAACGCTCCAGCAGGTCCAGCGCGGAGCCCGGGTTGTGCGCGCGCAGCTCGTCCAGCAGCGCGACGCGCAGCGACTCCTGGGGAGCCAGGCCGTCCTGGGGCTTGCCGGCTCCGGAGGCCCGGCCGATCCCGGCGCCGTCGCCGCTGGACGCGGCCACGACCTGCTGGTCGAGCCCGGTCGGCGGGGCCCACGGCACCCTGGTCACGGCGAGGGTGCCGGTGGTCACCAGGACGACGGGCAGGGTGAGGGCGATGGTCTGGCCGATACGGCGAACAAGCTGCTTCACGATCAGGAGAGTAGCGCTGAGTGTGGCCTGGATTGCCCTCCGTTACCCCATCGAGTGACATCGTGTCCGGGTTCGTCCCCTCACCGTGTTGACGCGGCGGCGCTCCGGGCGGGGAAGCGGGTGCCGGTGACCCTGCGGGCCCCGGGGTCGGCCGAGGGCTGCCGAGGCGACGGAGCACCCCCGACACGACGGAGCCCCGTCGGACCACGGGTGGTCCGACGGGGCTCCGGCCGCTGTCCTGCGCGGGCCTCAGCTGGAGAGGCGGGCGCCGGTGCTGGTGGAGAAGACGTGGGTCTCGTTGGCGATCGGCACCACGTGAATGGTCTCGCCGCGCTGCGGGACCTGACGGCCGTGCACGCGCACGACCAGGTCCCGGTCCTCGCCGCCGATCTTGGTGGTGCCGTAGACGAAGCCGTCCGAGCCGAGCTCCTCGACCACGTTGACGGTGACGGCGACGCCCTCGATGCCGCCCGACGGGACGACCTCGAAGTGCTCCGGGCGGATGCCGACGGTCACGGTCTTGTCGGTGCCGGAGCCGGCCAGGTCCTCGCGGGAGATGTTGACGACCGAGCCGCCGAACTTCACGCCGCCGTCGACCAGGGGCACCTCGACCAGGTTCATCGCCGGCGAGCCGATGAAGCCGGCGACGAAGAGGTTGGCGGGCCGGTCGTACATGGTGCGCGGGCTGTCCACCTGCTGCAGCACGCCGCCCTTGAGCACCGCGACGCGGTCACCCATGGTGAGCGCCTCGGTCTGGTCGTGGGTGACGTACACCGTGGTGATGCCCAGGCGGCGCTGCAGGCCGGCGATCTGGGTACGGGTCGAGACGCGGAGCTTGGCGTCCAGGTTCGACAGCGGCTCGTCCATCAGGAAGACCTGCGGCTCGCGGACGATGGCACGGCCCATCGCGACACGCTGGCGCTGACCGCCGGAGAGCGCCTTCGGCTTGCGGTCCAGGAACTCGGTGAGGTCGAGGATCTTCCCGGCCTCCTCGACCTTGGCGCGGATCTCCGCCTTGTTGACGCCCGCGATCTTGAGCGCGAAGCCCATGTTCTCGGCGACGGTCATGTGCGGGTACAGCGCGTAGTTCTGGAACACCATCGCGATGTCCCGGTCCTTCGGCGGCAGGTGCGTGACGTCGCGGTCGCCGATGCGGATCGCACCGCTGTTGACGTCCTCCAGGCCGGCCAGCATCCGGAGGCTGGTCGACTTGCCGCAACCCGAGGGGCCGACCAGCACGAGGAACTCGCCGTCCTCGATCTGCAGGTCCAGCGCGTCCACCGAGGGCTTGTCGGCCCCGGGGTAGACACGGGTCGCCTTGTCGTACGTCACAGAAGCCATGGCTGTGCTCTCCTTCACCGGCAGGAACGTGCCGGACGATCCGAGTAAAGGGCGGATGTCGTACCCGTCGGCCCGTCAAGTGGTCTGAACCACTGTGCGAACCGACTCCCGGCGACGCTACCTGCGCTTCCGTCGCTTGTCAGCCCCCAGCAAGCCCGATTTCGGCATCGGTTCCATCACGCCCACCCGTCCCGCCAACCCCCGGATATGCCAGCACCGCCCCGCCCCGGCCCGGTAGACTGCCCCCGGTGCCGCCGTGATCCGTCGCGGACGGCCACCATGCCTCCTTAGCTCAGCTGGCCAGAGCACCGCTCTTGTAAAGCGGGGGTCGTCGGTTCGAACCCGACAGGGGGCTCAGCGCGCCACTCATCGTTTGATCACCGGCCCCGGGCACTGTGCCCGGGGCCGGTGTCGTTGGGGCGCAGTTGTCGCAGGGTCCAGGGGGTGGTGGGGGAGAGGGGGCGGGTGAGGGTGGTGAAGAGTTCGGCGGCGCGGCGGTAGGAGAGGCGGGCGTGGCCGGTGTGGGGGCAGCGGTCGGGGGCGGGGGTGGACGCGGGGGCGCGGCGGTCGGTGAGGAAGAGGGGGCCGGTGGTGCGGCCGGCGAGGAGGAGGGGGAGGAGCCGGGCGGTCCCGGTCTGCCACTGGAGGGGGGCGGCCGAGGGGCGGGTGTGGCGGTGGCGGAGGTCGAGGTCGTCGGCGTTCAGGGCGAGGACGGTTTCGATGGCGGCGCCGCTCTCGTGGAGCAGGTGCCAGAGGGTCTGCTCGCGCAGCGGCGCGCGGAGGGTGAGGAGCGCGCGGAGTTCGGCGGGGGTGAGCGGTGCCGGGCCGGTGCCGGGCAGGGGGCGTGGGCGCAGGGCGGTGGTGGGGTCGGTGTCGATCCAGCCCTGGGCGCGCCACCAGGTGACCGCGGCGCGCAGGGTGGAGAGTTCGCGGTTGAGCGTGCGCGGGTCGGTCGCGGCGGCGCGACGGGTGGCGGCGGTCCGGAGGCGGGTGGCCGCGCCGGGGTGGTCGAGCAGGGCCAGTGGGAGGACGGGCGGTCGGGCGCGCCGCCGTTCGGGGCCGGTGGGGGCGGGGCGGTCGGCCAGTGCCCAGGCCCAGGTGTTCAGCGCGATCCGGTAGATCCGGCGGGAGCCGGCGCCGAGCCCGGAGGCGGCGAGATAGCGCTCGACGGCCACTGCGTACTCGACCGGTGGCAACTCGGGCATGGAGCCTTCTTTCCGCAGTAAACGATGGGCGACGAGCCGTCTGGAGAATATCGGGTTGATGCAGTAAATAGCAGGTAGGAGTGGCCTGTTGGGGTCATTTACTGCGGCGGTGGCAGGGTTTCGAGAAATTGATGCGAGTCGGCTCAGGTTTTTCGCCGGAAAGCCTTGAACGCCCCTCCGGCGCGGAGGCAGACTTGCCGCCCATGGCAGTGGACATGGAACGGATTCCGGCCCGCCGACGGCGGCTCGCCGGCCGTCTCGCCGTGCTGGGCGAGCGTGACTTCAGGTGGTTCTTCGTCGGGTACGCGACCTCGCTGCTCGGCTCCTCGATGGCGCCGGTGGCGGTGGCCTTCGCGGTGCTGGACGGCGGGGGCGGGAGCGGCGGCCACGGCGGGAGCGGCACCGACCTGGGCTGGGTGATGGCGGCCCGGATCCTGCCGATCGTGCTGGTGCTGCTGGCCGGCGGGGTGATCGCGGACCGCCTGGGCAGCCGGCGGGTGATGCTGGCCTCGGATGTGCTGCGCGGTGTCGTGCAGGCGGTGTTCGCGGCGGTGCTGATGGCGGGTCGGGCCCCGGTCTGGGCGATGGTGGTGCTGGTCGCCGTCTGGGGCGTCGGTGAGGGGCTCTTCATGCCGGCGCTCGGTGCGCTGGTGCCCGGCCTGGTGCGTGACCGGAGCCGTCTCCCGGACGCCAACACGCTGCTCGGCCTGGCCCGTTCGGTCGGGACGGTCGCGGGCCCGGCCGTCGCCGGCGTGGTGACGGCGGCGCAGGGGCCGGCCGCGGTGCTGCTGGTCGACGCGGTGACGTACGGCGTCGGCGCCCTGG
Source organism: Kitasatospora sp. NPDC088548 (assembly GCF_044753005.1). Classification (NCBI taxonomy): domain Bacteria; kingdom Bacillati; phylum Actinomycetota; class Actinomycetes; order Kitasatosporales; family Streptomycetaceae; genus Kitasatospora; species Kitasatospora sp. NPDC088548. Next base: position 7,679 of record NZ_JBIVMI010000049.1, on the reverse strand, counting down.
CGCTCGCCCGGCTGAGCCTGCCCGGGCGTGCCGAAGGGGGCGCGGACCGGTCCGGCTCGATGCTCGGCGATCTGCGGTCCGGCTGGTGGGAGTTCGGCTCGCGGCCGTGGCTCTGGATCACCACGGCGCACATGGGCCTGTTCAACCTGCTGGTGTGGGCGCCGTTCCTGGTGCTCGGGCCGCTCGCCGCGCGGCAGGGTCTCGGCGGCGCGCGCGGCTGGGGGCTGGTGATGGGCGTGTACGGGGTCGGTGCGGTGATGGGCGGTCTGCTGATGCTGGGTCGCAGGCCCGGCCGGCCGCTCGCGGTGGCGACGCTGGCGACGTTCGGGTGGGTGCTGCCGTCGGCGGCGCTCGCGGCCGGTGCGTCGCTGGCGTGGGTGGTGTCGGCGGCGCTGCTGGCGGGCGCCGGTTCGGCGGTCTGCGGCACTTTGTACAGCACCACCATGCAGAGCTGGGTGCCGCCCGAAGTGCTCGCCAGGGTGGCCTCGTTCGGGGCGCTGGGGGCCTTTGTGCTCGGGCCCGTCGGGCTTGCCGCAGCCGGTCCGGCGGCTGATCAGATCGGTTCCGCGAGCGTGCTGTTGTTCGGTGCACTCTGGCAACTCGTCGCCGGTGTCGTGGTGTTGGCCGTTCCGGTGGTCCGTCGGCGACGGTGGGAGCAGGCCGTCGAGGGGGTGCGGGGCGAACGTGGGCTGGGTCACAAAACGGGCAAATAGAAATTCCTTCGCATATGGACCAAGATGGGTGCCGAGCTGCGGCCCACCGGGCCGGAACCGACTCCCGTCTTCTCGATGAAGGGTGACGTCATGACCTCAGCAGACTCGCAGCCGCAGGCCTATCTGGTCGGCGGAGGCATCGCCTCCCTGGCCGCCGCGGTGTTCCTGGTGCGCGATGCCAGGCTTCCCGGCTCCTCCGTGCACATCCTGGAGGAGGGCCGGATCGCGGGCGGCGCGCTCGACGGAGCCCCGGCGCCCGTCCCCGAGCGCGGTTACGTCTCCCGCGGCGGGCGGATGCTGGAGGACGAGGCGTACGTCTGCCTCTGGGACCTGCTGGAGAGCATCCCCACCCTCACCGACCCGGAGACGACGGTCCGTGAGGAGATCGTCGCCTTCAACAAGGTCTGGCACACCAACGCCCAGGCCCGGCTGATCGACCGCGACCACACCGTCCTCGACGCCGCCGACCTGGGCCTCAACGCCCATGACCGGGCCGAGATGACCAGGCTGCTGGCCCTTCCCGAGCGGGTCATCGGCACCCGCCGGATCGAGGACTTCTTCTCCGAGCACTTCTTCCGGACCAACTTCTGGGCGATGTGGCGCAGCACCTTCGCCTTCCAGAACTGGCACAGCGCGATCGAGCTCAAGCGCTACTTCCTGCGCTTCATCCAGGAGTTCCCCCGGATCCACACCCTCTCGGGGGTGCGCCGCACCAGGCTCAACCAGTACGACTCCATCGTCCGTCCGGTGCAGCGCTGGCTCGCCGAACAGGGAGTGCGCACCGACTACGGGGTGAAGGTCACCGACGTCGACTTCGCCGGGGACGACGGCGAGCGGCGCGCCACCCGGCTGCACGTCGAGCGTGACGGCACGCCCGGCACGATCGAACTCGGCGATGACGACCACGCGTTCATCACCATCGGCTCGATGACGGCCGATGCCTCGTACGGATACGACGACTCGGTACCGGAGCTGATCCGCGACAAGCGCGACGGCGGATGGTCGCTCTGGGAGAACATCGCCCGCAAGGCGCCCGACTTCGGCCGGCCGGGCGCGTTCAACGGCAATGTGGAGGAGACCAAGTGGGAGTCCTTCACCCTCACCATGCGCAGTCCGCTCCTGCTCCACCGCATCACGGAGTTCTCCGGCAACGCGCCCGGCACCGGCGCACTGATGACCTTCGCGGACTCCAGCTGGCTGCTGTCGATCGTGGTGCCGCACCAGCCGCACTTCGACGGCCAGCCGGACGACGTCTTCACGCTCTGGGGCTACAGCCTGCTCGGTGACAACGACGGCGACTACATCGGCAAGCCGATGTCGCAGGCCACCGGGCAGGAGATCCTCACCGAGCTGATCGGCCACCTCGGCTTCCAGGACGACCTGGCGGAGATCCGCCGCACCACGCAGGTGGTCACGGTGATGATGCCGTACATCACCAGCCAGTTCGAGCGCCGCGCGATCGGCGACCGCCCGCTGGTGGTGCCGGCCGGTTCGGCGAACTTCGCCTTCCTTGGGCAGTACACCGAGGTCCCGGAGGACGTGGTGTTCACCGTGGAGTACTCGGTGCGCGGCGCGATGCACGCCGTGTACGAGCTCTTCGGCGTCGACCGGGAGATCCCGGGGATCTACCACGGGCTCTCGGACCCCAAGGTCGCCTTCGACGCGCTGCGCACCGCGTTCGGCTGAGCCCGGACGGCGAGCGCGCCCCGCCCGCGCCCCGCCCACGGCCCTCCCGCCCCGCCCCGGCCGCCGTACCCCCGCCGCACCATGGCGGGCGCGGCGGCCGGGGCGGTCGTACGGTGGAGGGAGTGCGGGGGCGAACGGAGGAGGTTGGCCATGCCCGGTTCTCTCACCATCAGCCACCACGAGGCGGCGGTCACCCTGGACCACTCGGACGCCAAGCGGCTCGCCGCGGTGCTGGACGAACTGGCCTATCTGCTGGAGATCCCGGGGCCGAACCGGCTCAATGACACGCAGCTCGGCGCCCTGTGCGAGGGCCGGACGCCCGACCGGGCCGAGCTGTCGCACTGGTCGCGGGGGATCGCCGCGCAGCTGAAGGGGCGGCTCTGACGACGGCCGTGCCGGACCGGTCGCAGCCGCCGTACGATGGCGCGCGGGGCGGGTGGTCCTCGCGCGCCTTCCGGGTGCCGGTGCAACCGGCGGCCGGTCCGGTGGAGGGCGGGAGCCCGAGCATGTCGCAGTCCTGGTCGATGTCCTGGCTGACGGTTCCGACGCCGCTGCCGAGCGGGCCGATGCACATCGCGGTCACGCCGCTGGGTGTGGCGGCGGCCGGGTACGGGGAGCGCGCGGGGGAGTCGCCGCGCTGTACGGACGAGTCGAAGACCGCCGCGGTGACCGACCGGATAGGTGAGTATCTCTCCGGCCGGCGACGGGAGTTGGGGCTGCCGATCGACTGGAGCCTGAGCACCGGTCCGCATCGGGCGGTGCTGCGGACGCTGCTGTCCGACGTGCCGTACGGACGGACCATCACCTATGGCGAACTGGCCGCCCGCAGCGGGGTGTTCGAGGACGTGGCGGAGCCCGGGCTGGCGGCCCGGACGGTCGGGCAGATGATGGCCGCCAACCCCGTCGCGCTGCTGGTGCCGTGCCACCGGGTGGTGGCGGCGGACGGGATCGGCGGCTTCGGCGGCGGCCGGGTCGGGATCGACGTGAAGCGCTGGCTGCTCACCCTGGAGGGGGTGCTGGAGCCGACGCTGGACTGGAACGGCCCGCTGTAGAGCCGGTCATGGGTTCCGCGGGCCGCCCGGCCTGGCCCGTAGAAGCTAGTGGACGAGTTCGGCCGGGGCGAGGTTCCGGGCGAACGGGAGCCGGCGCGGCGGCACCGGCTGGATCCCGGAGACCAGGGTGTACTCGATCGGGTCCGGGTCCGTGCTCCACTCGGTGTCCGGCCGCTCGCCGAGCGCCAACTGCACGGCGTTCCAGGGGAGGTTGAGGCCGCAGAGGCGCAGCTGGTGCAGGCCGCCGGACGGGCGGGTGTTGACGTCGATCACCACCGGTTCGCCGGCCAGGTGGCGGAACTGCACATTGGAGAGGAAGGCCATCCCGGTGGACTCGACCAGTCGGCGGGCCGGCTCCAGGTACCGGGGGTCGGTGGTGAAACCGCGGCGGCGGCCCCGCTTGCTGCGGCCGACGGCGGTGAGGAGGGTGCCGTCCCGGTCGGCCAGGCAGTCCACGGAGATTTCGGGGCCGTCCAGGTAGGGCATCACCAGCAGGTCGGCCGGTTCGTCGGCGGCCTCCAGCGCGGCGGCCACCTGGTCGACCTGGACGCGGCTGTCCCAGCCGGCCAGCCGGTGCAGGCCGAACGGCTCGCGGGTGAGCAGCCGGAAGCCCTCGCCGCCGGCGCCCGAGGCGGGCTTGAGGCAGGCGGTGAGCCCGGCGGACTCGATCCGCTCGACGGCGGCGAGCAGCTCCTCCGCGGTGCGGACCTGCCACCACGGCGGGGTGGGCAGCCCGGCGTCGGCCATCGCCGCGTAGCCGTCCGCCTTGCTGTGGAAGGCGGCGATCGCGGTGGCCGGCGGGCAGGCGAGTGCGGTGCCGATGGCCTCGAACTCCTTGTGGTGCAGGGATATCGCGAGCTGGTTGAGCCGCGGCAGGAAGACGTCGACGGAGTGGCGGGCGCAGTAGTCGAGGGCGAAGGCGACGTAGGCGTCGGGCGGCAGGTCGGCCGGTTCGAGGGTGCCGTGGTCGGCTGCGGCGAGGACGGGGGAGTCGGGGTCGGCGTGGGTGGCGTAGACCTCGACGGGGCGCGGCGCCTCGCGCAGCTGTTCGACGAAGAACACGTTCTCCGCGTAGGTGCGGTTGAGCCAGACACGTACGGGGGCGCTCATGAAGGCCTCCCAGGGCAGGGGTGAACGAGGGGAGGGCATCCGGTGCGGCCACACACTCGTCAACTGGCCCCGTGGCCCTTTGAGGTGGCACCTTAGCGGCCCCTTGCGCGGGCGTGGACGGCGGGTGGTCCGCTCGGCGGGTGGTCGCGGGGCCGCGCGCGGGAGGCGGGCCGGGGGTGCCGGTGCCGGAGAGGCGGAGGGACTCGTTCCGGAGTTTTCGAATAATTCTCGAACTAATATCGATCAAATGATCCATTCGTACTATTTGTTCCGCTATTTCAACCACTCGAAAGAGTGATTGCCATACTCCCCCGAATGGGCCCACCATGAGGGCTGCAAGGCGACACTTCATCGGGCACGCGAAGGGCTCCCCATGTCGACCGAAACCAACGTCGGTATTCCTGCGCAGGGTGGGCCGTCGCCAACCCGGCAGCAGCAGAGTCTCGGCACGGAGGGCGCGAGGAATCTCGCGACGACCACCAAGTCCGCGCCGCAGATGCAGGGCATCAGCCCGCGCTGGCTGCTCAGGATGCTGCCGTGGGTCCAGGTGTCCGCCGGTACCTACCGGGTCAACCGCCGCCTGCGCTATTCGGTTGGCCGGGGCCGGGTGAGCTTCGTCCAGACGGGCGCCGAGGTACGGATCGTCCCGCCCAGCCTGCGCGAGGTGCCGGTGCTGCGCGGCTTCGACGACGACGCGGTGCTGGAGGAGCTGGCCGGGCGCTTCGTCCAGCGTGACTTCTCCGTCGGTGAGGTGCTGGTCACGGCCGGCACCCCGATCGCCGAGGTCTTCATCATCGCGCACGGCAAGCTCGACCGGCTCGCCACCGGCAAGTACGGCGAGGAGGCGGTGCTCGGCTCCCTCGCGGACGGCGACCACCTGGGCGACGAGGCCCTGCGGCAGGAGGACGGCGCCTGGCCGTACACGGTGAAGGCAGCCACCGCCGGCACCGCGCTGGTGCTCTCCTGGCCCGACTTCCAGGAGCTCGCGGACCGTTCCGAGGCGCTGCAGCTGCAGATCATGGAGTACCTGGCCGGGTTCCAGCAGGCGCAGAACAAGCACGGTGAGGCCCAGATCGGGCTCTCGGCCGGCCATCAGGGCGAGTACGAGCTGCCCGGGGCCTTCGTGGACTACGAGCTGAAGCCGCGCGAGTACGAGCTGAGCGTGGCGCAGACGGTGCTCAAGGTGCACAGCCGGGTCGCCGACCTCTACAACCAGCCGATGAACCAGACCGAGCACCAGCTCCGGCTGACCATCGAGGCGCTGCGCGAGCGCCAGGAGCACGAGCTGATCAACAACCCGGAGTTCGGGCTGCTGCGGAACGCCGAGTACGACCAGCGGATCCAGACCCACTCCGGCCCGCCCACCCCGGACGACATGGACGAGCTGCTCAGCCGCCGCCGCAGCACCAAGATGTTCCTCGCCCACCCCAGGGCCATCGCGGCCTTCGGGCGGGAGTGCAACCGCCGGGGCCTCTACCCGGGCACCGTCGATGTCCAGGGCAGGGCCGTCACGGCCTGGCGCGGCGTGCCGGTCTTCCCGTGCAACAAGATCCCGGTCCTGGGCGGGGGTACCAGCTCGATCATCGCCCTGCGCACCGGAGAGGACAACCAGGGCGTTATCGGACTCCACCAGACCGGAATTCCCGACGAATACCAGCCGAGCCTCTCGGTGCGTTTCATGGGGATCGACGAGAAGGCCGTTATTTCCTATCTCGTCAGTGCCTACTATTCCGCCGCCATTCTGGTGCCCGACGCGATCGGTGTGCTGGAGAACGTCGACGTCGCACACCGCCGAGACTGACCGGGCCCGGTCGGAACCGCGCCGCCGGGTCGCAGCCACGCCCCGGCCCGGTGGCGCCCACCGAACACCAGGGGGAGGAACCCATGGGAATCTTCACGTTGGAGCGGGACCACAGAGAGGGCCACGAGGCGGAGGACGTGCTCGCCCGCGCCCGTGCCCTGGTCGATCCGGTCCTGCGCACCGCCGTCGACTCGCTGCCCGGCGCGATGCGCAGGGTGGCCGGCTACCACTTCGGCTGGTGGGAGGCCGACGGTTCGCCGGTCGCCGCCCCCTCGGGCAAGGCCATCCGCCCGGCCCTGGTCCTCGCCGCCACCCAGGCCCTCGGCGGCACGCCGGCCACGGCCACGGCTGCGGCCGCCGCCGTCGAACTGGTCCACAACTTCACCCTGCTCCACGACGATGTCATCGACCGTGACGAGACCAGGCGCCACCGTCCCACCGCCTGGCGGGTGTTCGGCACCACCGAGGCCATTCTGGCGGGGGACGCCATGCACTCGCTGGCGCTGCGGATCCTCGCCGAGGACACCCACCCGGCCGCCCAGGGGGCCGTCCGCCGGCTCGCGGACTGTGTGGTCGAACTCTGCGAGGGTCAGCAGATCGACTGCGCCTTCGAACAGCGCAGTGACGTCTCGCTCGCCGAGTGCCTGGCGATGGCGGAGGCGAAGACGGGCGCGCTGCTCGGTGCCGCCTGTGCGATGGGCGCACAGTACGCGGGCGCGTCGGAGGAGGTCGCGCAGGCGATGGACGGCTTCGGCCGGGAGATCGGCCTGGCGTTCCAGCTCATCGACGACCTGATCGGAATCTGGGGAGATCCGGCCGTCACCGGTAAGCCGGTCGGTGCGGACCTGGTCGCACGCAAGAAGTCACTGCCGGTGGTGGCGGCCCTGGGTTCCGGCACCACCGACGGCGCCCGGCTCGCGGAGCTCTACGCACTCGAACGGCCGCTCAGTACCGAGGAGTTGGCGCACTGCGCGGTCGCGGTCGAAGGGGCCGGCGGGCGGGGCTGGGCGCAGGGCGAGTCCTGCGAGCGGATGGCGGCCGCTCTTGCCCAGCTGGCTACGGCGGTTCCCGAGCCGTCCGCCGCCGATGAGCTGCTCGCGCTCGCCGAGCTGGTCACGCGCCGTACCCACTGAGCGGTCCGGGGTGGATGCAGGGGAGTGGGGCGTCGGACCGGCCGACGTTCCACTCCTGGCCCTGCGGTCGGCATGGCTCAGACAGGCCTTAGGGCCAATGCCGGTGACTTAATTCGTGTCTCGCTTGGTGATCGTGACGGTGGCTGGTTGGGGTGGTGGCCAGTTGCGGTGTTGGGCGCGTTTG
>NZ_JBIVMI010000048.1:0-37510 GCF_044753005.1 Kitasatospora sp. NPDC088548 | reverse complement strand
GATACGCGCCGACCTCCACCTCGGCCTGCTCCAACTCGCCTGCAGCATCATCTGCCTGCGAAAGCTCCGAACCTCATTCTGAAACGATCAGTTAGTGTCAACAGGCTGTGCCGGTGTAGGGTTTCCAGCTTCGCTGGTGCGGACTCCGCCGTGGTCGGAACGCATCGAAGTAGCCGGCTCACCCTTGGAGGACAGGTGCCAGCGGTTCAGCGGATCACCTCCCGCAACGCCCGGTTTCAGCAGTGGGAGGCCCTGCTCACCAACCGGAAGAAGCGGAGCCAGCTCCGTGAATTCCTGGTCCAGGGGGTTCGGCCGATTTCGCTGGCCGTGGAGTACGGCTGGCCGATCAACGCGCTGCTCTACGACGACCGGCGGAAGCTGTCGGGCTGGGCGCAGGAGCTGCTGCGAACGACCCGGGCCGAGCGGATCGTGATGGCGCCGGAGCTGCTTGCGGAGCTGGGCGAGAAGACCGAGGGCGCGCCCGAGGTGATCGCGGTGGTCGGCATGCCGACGGACGACCTGGGCCGGATCGAGGTCGGGCCGGACTTCCTCGGTGTCCTGTTCGACCGGCCGACCATGCCGGGCAACATCGGGAGCATCATCCGGTCTGCGGATGCCTTCGGCGCACACGGGATGATCGTTTCGGGCCACGCTGCCGATGTCTACGACCCGAAGGCCGTGCGGGCGACCACGGGCAGCCTGTTCTCGCTGCCGTCCGTCCGGGTGCCGGGGCCGACCGAGGTGATGGCCTGGGTGGAGCAGCAGCGCACCGTCGGTCACCCACTGGTCCTGGTGGGCACGGACGAGAAGGGTGACGCGGACGTCTACGACTTCGACCTCACCCGGCCGGTGCTGCTGCTGGTCGGAAACGAGACGACCGGGCTGGCCGGCCAGTGGCGGGAGCTGTGCGACTACACGGTGAGCATCCCGATGACGGGGACGGCCAGTTCGCTGAACGCGGCGAACGCCACGACCGCGATCCTGTACGACGCTTCCCGGCAACGGATCGCCGCCGGGAAGCGTCCTCGCTGATCGCAGGTCAGGTCCAGGTGCCGCCTGCGGCGGCACGGCGGTATACCTCCAGGTGCTTCGCGGCGATCACGTGATGACCCCACCACCTCTCCGGCGTGGTGGGGTCTCTACTCGCAAGGCACGGGAGGAGCAGCACCCATGGCCGACCTGGACCTGTTCGGCGCTCGTTGGCGCAAGAGTTCACACAGTGCCCAAGAGGGGCAGCGCGTCGAGGTGGCTCCCGACTATCCCGGGCTCGTCCCTGTCCGTGACTCCAAGGACCCCGTGGGCCCCGCGCTCGTCTTCCGCACCGCCACGTTCGTCGCGTTCGTCGCAGGCGTCAAGGCCGGGGAGTTCGGCACCGTCTGATCGACGGCATACGGTGGCGGACCCGGACCGGGTGTGGACGGTCACGCAATTCCCCAGGCTGTCATCCCGTCGTTCCGGAGGGGTGTCCGGAGGCCGGCGTGCCTAAAAGCGGCCCGAACTACCGCCCTGAGCGGAGGCCACACGAATTCACATGACAGCTGCGGCCGGCTCCGCGATCATTGGCCGATGGCCATGAAACCGGACATTCTCAGCCTGAGCATCATCTGCCCACCGCCCGGCGAGGACGCCTTGGAGGTCCGCCCGGTCGTCAATGGCCGGGATCTCCTGGCCGACGTGTCCCCCCGTGGTGGGGGACCAGGCCCCTGGTACGCGGGAGGAAGCCCCCGGCGTCTGTTGGGCCCGGCCAGGCCGTTGCATGCCACTGCGACGCCCCACGAGGTTCTCCTCGCTCGATCCGGGTGCGGCCTGGAGCGCTGCTGTGGTGCTCTGTACGTGACGGTCAGGTGCGACGAGGAGCACGTCGTCTGGGCAGGCTGGCGCGACCCGGCCAATCAGGACCTCGGCCTGCCGGAACTCCGGTTCACCGCGGGCCAGTACGAGGCCGCGGTCCTGCGAGCCGAAGAGGACCGCAGCTGGGAGTGGCCGGCAGGAACGGTTGCGACGCTGCTTGAGGCGGGGCTGAGGGACCGCGAGGACTGGCTCGTCAGGTGGGACTGCGAGTTGGAAGCCGTCTGGACCTCCCGCGAGGAACCCGATCGAATCCACCTCGTTCTGAGGCACCCCCGTAACCGGGCCGATACGGATCTGCCCTGGATCCAGTTCGGGACGACCCTCCCGATCTCCGCGGACGACCCGTCGGACCAGGCCGAGCACCTTGAAGCGTGGCTGACCGCAGGCGATCCCCGTGCCACCGCCGAGGTCTGGGGAGCTTCGCAGCCCGAGGAACTGGGCTACCCATGGCCGGCCGAGCCGCTGTTCATGGGAACGGCAGGGCGAGGCGAGGTCAGGCCCCTCCCGCCCTTGGGCACCCACTCGCAACCGCCATCCCCGTGAGGACCGTGACCGTGCGGGTGGGGAATCACGTAATGCTGATCATGTAGATCGTGGGGAAAGGCGTGACCACCGACACCGCAACCGCAAGAAGCTCGGTCCCGTGGCGGGCGCCCCCGCCCAGGCCGGGGGCCGTACAGTCCTGGCCATGACGACCGACACCACCGCCGCGTCGTGGCGCGAGATCGAACGCACCACCGTCTTCAGCAAGTTCGGCCGGTCCGTCGACCGCGTCGTCTTCGAACTGCCCGACGGCAGGACGGAGGAGTTCTACCTGAAGAGCGAGCGCCCGGCCGGCGCGGTGCTCGCCCTCACCACCGATCAACGCGTCATCCTCGCCCGCCAGTACCGGCCCGGCCCCAGCCGCGTCCTGTCCGAGCTGCCCGGCGGCTTCCTCGAACCCGGGGAGCAGGCGGCCGACGCCGTCGCCCGGGAACTGCTGGAGGAGACCGGCTACCAGGGCGAGGTCCGGGCGGTCGGGCCGTACTGGCACGACGCGTACTCCGACACCCGCCGGTTCGCCTTCGTCGCCATCGGCTGCACCAAGGTCGCCGAGCCGACCCCCGAACGCACCGAGTTCATCGACGTCGTCACCGTCGGCCTGGAGGAGTTCCGCACCCGCATGCTTCGCATGGGCGAGATGACCGACACCGCCGCGGCCTACCTCGCCCTGGACCACCTCCGGCTCCTGTAGCCCTTGGCGTCCGCGCGGCCGGGTGTCCGGCTGTCGAGTGGCACGGCCGCACAGGGTGGGTGCGTGCCGGATGGTGCCATCTCAACGGCTGTTCGCGGTGGGGAAGTTATCGCTTCGAGGTGCGTCCTGGTGCGTCGGCGACAGACGATCTTCTGGTTGCTCTAGAGTCGGTGCGAGCTTCCCGGTGGCGCCCCCCGCTGCCGGGATTTCGTGTTCTCTGGGCGGAGTTGGATCTTGCGAAACGTGCGTCTGCCGGACCGGGAAGCGCTGGGATCTGTCCCACGGATCGGCTGGGGGGCCCGCGTCCGGGGGGCAGGGGCGCCGCTGGCGATCAGGCCTTACCGGCTGCACTTCACCGCCCGTTTGCTGTCGTGGACCGGGTCGGCGGTCTCGCCGATCGGCCTGGCGTTCGCGGTGCTGCACATCGACGGGGGCGCCAGCGCGCTCGGGCTGGTGCTGGCGGCCGGCGTTGCGCCGCAGATCCTGCTGCTGCTGGTGGGTGGCGTCGTGGCGGACCGGCTCTCCCGGGCCCGGGTCATGGTGTGGTCCAACATCGTCTGCGCAGTGGCGGAAGCGCTGGCCGTCGTGCTGCTGTGGGCCGGGGCCGCCCGGGTGTGGCACCTGGTCGCGATGTCGGCGGCTTGCGGGGCCGCGTCGGCGTTTTTCAACCCGGCGGCCGGCGGCATCGTGGTGGAGGTCGTGCCCGCCGAGATGCGGCACACGGCGAACGCGCTGCTCAAGATCGGGCAGAACACGGTGAAGGTGGCGGGACCCGCGCTGGGCGGTGTGCTGGTCGCGGCCTTCGGGTCGAGCTGGGTGATCGGGTGGGACGCGCTCACCTTCGCAGCCTCGGCGGTGCTCTTCGCGCGGATCGACCTCAGCGCGGGTCCGGTGAAGCTGAAGGCCCGCTTCACCGCCGACCTGCGCGAGGGCTGGGACGACTTCCGTTCCCGGCGCTGGCTGTGGGTGATGGTCAGCCAGTCCGCTCTGGTCGTGCCGGTGTGGTTGGCCGGCTACCAGCTGCTCGGCCCGGTCTACGGGGCCCGGTTCCTGGGCGGTGCGGCGCCCTGGGGCACGGTTGTGTCCGGGTTCACCGCCGGGCTGGTGGCCGGCGCCGCCGTCGCGCTGATGTGGAAGCCCCGTCTGGTCGGGCGGATGGTGTGCCTGGGCACCGGGACGATGGCGCTTCCGCTGGCCGCGATGGCGCTCGCCGCCCCGTTGCCGGTTCTTGTCCTGGCGACCGCGGTGGCCGGTACGGGGCTGGCGATCAGCATGACCGTGTGGGCCTCCCTGGTGCAGGAGCGCATCCCGGCGGACCGGCTGAGCCGGACCACGTCGTACTCGACGCTCGGCCAGATCCTGCCGGTTCCCCTCGGGTACCTCCTCGCGGGGCCGGCCTCCCACGCCTTCGGAGTCCGCTCCACCCTCGCCGCCGGCGCCCTGGTGATCGCGGCGGCCGCCGTCGTGCCGCTGGCGCTCCGTCAGGTGCGCCGGCTCTCGCTGGCCGCCGCCGACGAGGTGACGGCAGCGGGCGGTGAGCTCGTCCCCGCGGCCCGGGCGCCGAGGTAGAAGGCACGGGCGACCTCGATGGCGCCCGCGAAGTCCCGGAACGCTCGGTCGCGGGCCGCCGCGTCCAGCACCTCCCGCTCGGCGTCCGCCTCCAGGTTCCAGCGGGCCGCCAGGTGCCGGCCGATCCGGTCCGGGTCCAGGTGGGCGGGGCTGCGGCGGGCATCTCCGGCTTCGACGGCCGCGTTCAGCGCGAACGCGGCGGCGACCGCTGAGGTGGTCGGCAGGCCCGCGTCGATCAGCTCTCCGGCCTCGGCGCGGGTGGACGGCCACAGCGACCAGGCGCCGTCCAGGCGGGCCGAGCGCACCATCAGGCGAAGCAGCACCTCGCCGGGCTCCAGGCCCCGGATCTCCTCGGGGGTGAGCCAGAACGCCAGCTGCTGCCGCGACATCCCCGCGGTGTCCACTCCCTCGGCGGCGGCGACCCGCAGCGCGGCGCTTTCCAGATCCGCCGCCCCGGTCGCGTTCCGCCGGGCGACGGCGGCCAGGACCCGCGCCCGCCACCGGCCCGCGAAGTGCGGGTCGTACAGCTGCTGGTGCTGGAGCACCGCGAGGAACGGCGCCGTGCCGGTGTCCTTGCCGGGGCGGAAGGTCGCGGCCCAGTACCGCACGAAGCTGGTCCGCCACGGCTCCTCGACCCACGCCCCGGCGCCGGTCACCGGCGGGAGGCCAGCCGCGACCAGGGCGAGCGCGCGCTCGGCGTCCTCCCGTTTGAGGTCGTACGGGTGGGTGCGGCGCCAGACCTCCACCCTCTCGAACGCCTTGGTGGCGCCAGCCGCGCGGGCACCGTGGCCCAGGGCCGGCCACGAGCGGCGGGTGTAGGGCAGGGCCCCGGCGAACGCCCGCACGCTGCCGTTGCCGTACGGGTGCGCGAGCGCCTGGAAGCCCTCCCCCTCGGGGAAGATGCCGTGCTCGGCGACGACCTCCCCCAGGAAGTCCGGGTGCGCGTTGCGCAGGTGCGGCGCCCAGCCCATTGCCGGCAGGTCCTCGGTGAGCGCGATCCCCACCGTCACCGTGGACTTCACCGAGTCGGTGTGGATGCCCTGGAAGTCGCCCTCCCGGTAGAGGACCACCGCGCCGCCGCGCGGCACCAGGCGCGCGATGCCGGTCGCCTCGCGCAGCCGGGCCAGCAGCACCTTGTCGTAGGCCAGGGCCTCCAGTACCGGCCCGGGCGGGACGAAGCCGCAGTGGACCGGCGAGGCGAACGAGCCGTCCCGGTGCGAGCTGGTGTGGTCGTGCACGTGCGGGGTGACCAGTTCTAGGCGCCCGCGTGACTCCTCGAACAGGGCCTGGAAGCGGTCCGGCGCCAGCACGCCGGGCAGCAGGGCCGTCCCGTTCTCCTCCCAGGCCGCGCGAGCCGGGAGCCGTTCCGCGAGCGCTTCGGTGTCCATCGTCCCCTCCGGATCTCTCGTCTCGGACAGCCGCCCGGTGCCTCGGCCAGGCAGGGGCCCGGCGATTCCCGATCGCCCCGTGCAGCTGACGATAAGTCAACAGCCGGTCACGACCCGCATCTACGGCTCGCGCGGGGGCTACGGTTGAAATCCTTGAATTCCGGGGGAAGGCGACTCATGTCCGACCGCGCCCGCAACACAGCCCTCCAGAACCTCATCCGTGAGACCGGCTGGAACAACGGCCAGTTCGCCCGCGCGGTCAACGCGGTGGGCACCGAGATGCGCCTGGGGCTCAAGTACGACGACACCGCGGTCTGCCACTGGCTGACCGGCACCACCCCGCGGGCCAGGGTCCAGCCGGCGATCCTCGAAGCCCTCAGCCGCAAGCTCGACCGGACCATCACCAGCTCCGTCGCGGGCTTCAGACCGACCACCCTGGTGGCGGCTGGCCAGCCGGATACCTCGACCGCCCTCATTGAGCTCTGGAGAGCAGACATGGACCCCTCCCGCAGGACGGTGCTCGGCGCCGTCGGCCTCTACTCGGTTGCCCTGGCCGTCCCCGGCTGGCAGGACGTCATAGGCCGTGCCCGGCACGCTCGCCAGGCCAGGACCCGTATCGGGGCGAACGAGGTTGCCACCGTCACCGCCATGTCCGAGCGCCTCTCCCAGATGGACGACGAGTTCGGGGGCCGCCTGGCCCGCCCGCTCGCAGCCGCGTTCCTGGGCAGCACCGTCGCCCGCTATCTGGAGTGCGACGCCTCCGAGGCCACGAAGAAGGCGATGTGCTCGGCCGCCGCCGACCTGGCCTACCTGACCGGCTGGATGGCCGTCGACGAAGGCCAACACGGGCTCGCCCAGCAGTACTACACCCAGGCGCTGAACCTCGCCGGAGCCGCCGAGGATCACCTGACGTATTGCACGGCACTGCGCGGCATGAGCGTCCAGGCGGTCGGACTGGGACACGGCCGCAAAGCCCAGCAGTACGCCGACGCCGCAGCGGAGGCCGCCCCGGCGGCCGGCCCGAGAATGCGGGCCTTCCTCGTCGGCCAGCAGGCCCACGCCTCAGCCGCCGTCGGTGAGCAGCACACCGCCCTGCGTCAACTCGCCGAAGCGGAGTCAGCGCTCGACAAGGCAACGTCGGGATCGGTGTACGTCGCCGGCTACCACCCTGCAGCCCTGCACTACCACGCCAGCCATGTCCTGTTCGAGCTGCGCGACCTCGGCGGCTCCATCATCGCGATGCAGGAGTCCAACCGCCACCGCCCGCCCACCGAACGCCGCGCACGAGCCCTCTCCACCGCCCTCCTCGCGGAACGCCAGTTTGCCTTCGGCCACCTCGAAGCCGCCTGCGCCACCTGGAACACCTTCCTCGACGACTACCAGCACGTCAGCTCCGCGCGCTGCGACGACCACTTCGCCTCCCTGCGGCACTGTGCTGCCCAGCACCGCGGCAACAGGATCGCCCGCGCGCTGGGCGAGAGGGCACGAACGCTGGCACCCACCGCCGACCGCCGTCCCATCTGAGCGACCATGTCGATACCTTGGACCCGCCTGGTAGTCGCGGCAGGTGAAAGCCCACCTCACCGGGCGCCCCGGACGGGCATCCTGGGGTGATGAACCGACGATGACCCCGACACCGCTTCCGCGGTCTGCCACCGTTCGTTGCCGTTGCCGTTGCCGCGGATCGGACACCTCTGCCTCCGGGCGTGCACGGTCGTTGTATAGGATTCTGCGATGTTCAACCTTCGCGCGCGCACCGTGGTTTTCGATATCGACGGCACACTCTGCTTCGACGGACGGACGATCGATGACCGGATTCTCGCGGCGATCGACGAGTGCCGGCAGGCCGGCTTTCACGCGGTTTTCGCGTCCGCCCGGCCGGTCCGGGATCTTCTGCCCGTGCTCGACGGGGCCTTCCCGTCCGCGACGCTGATCGGCGGGAACGGAAGCCTCGTCTCGGTCGACGGTCAGGTCCGGGCTCGGGCCGCGTTCGACCCCGCCACGCTCGGCGCGCTGATGGACGCGGTCGAGCGGTACGGAGCGACCTACCTCGCGGACGGGCCCTGGGACTACGCGTACACCGGACCGGCGGACCACCCGATCCGGGGCCGTGTCGATCAGGGAAACCTCGCGAACAGGGTGGACATCGCCGAGCTTCCCGAGGTCGTGAAGTTCCTCGTTGTCGGCACGGCGGACACGGCGGACACGGCGGACATGGCGGAACTCGCCGAGGCCGGTCGAGGGCTGGGGCTGACGGTCAACCATCACCTCGATGAGGGGATCATCGACTTCGCGCCGGGTTCGACGACGAAGTGGGAAGCCCTGAAGTGGATGGGGCTCAGCGAGTACGTCGCGTTCGGCAACGACATCAACGACTTCGATCTCCTGCGGAACGCGGAGCGGGCAGTGCGCGTCGGCTCGCACCCGGGTCTGGACGAGGTCGCGCAGGTCACCGTCGCGGCCGACCCGGAGGCGGTCGCGGCCGAGATCTCACTGCTGGCCGAGGCGGCCCGGACCAGCCTCCCGGCGACGGCACCCTGAAACCCCGCCCCGCCCCCGGTCACTAGGAGACCAAGGCCGCCCGCCAGGTCCACGAGGCCTTGCGCGGGCGGCCGTTCAGCTCTCCCCGCCCGGTGCACCAGAGCAGGACGTCGGCCGGTTCGCCCGGCGGCGCGCCGGGGAACAGCCGGGCCAGCACCGCGGCGCAGAGCCCGGCCGGCGGCTGCCAGGGCAGGCCGAGGCCGCAGGTGATGTCGTGGGTGTGCAGCAGGGTCTCGGCCACGCCCATCGCGGCGAAGCCGGGCGGGTCGCAGGGGCCGTGGTGCCAGGCCCGCAGCCCGGGCGGGGCCGCGTCCAGGGCGGTGGCCAGCAGGTGGGCGCAGGCCGTGACGACCGCCAGCACCTCGCCGGGGTCGGCCTGTTCGCGGACGGTGAGGTCGAACGGCAGATACCGGTCGGTGGGCCGCGCGGCGAGCTGGCCGGCGTAGGCGAGCAGGTCGTGCGCGACATGGGCGGCCGTCTCCCGGCAGCTCCACTCCAGCAGTCCGGCCGGGGCCTCCCAGCCCGGCCCGGCGGTGTGCGGGCCGAGGGCCCGCAGCAGTTCGGCCAGGGCCGCGCGTACATCGTCACCGTTCATCACATCGCTCCTCTGCCCAGGGCGGCCCGCATCATGCGGGCGATCCCGGTTCGGCGCTACCCCACGATCTCCCCGTCGCAGTCGGACCCGCAGCGCCCGAGGTGGTCGATGCACCTGTACCGCAGACAGCCGGTGCAGATCCTGAGGTTCTCCATCGACCAGCTCTCGCGGTGGCAGGAGCAGAGCGTCCTTTCGCGGAGCCAGGCGTCCCAGCCGGCATCTCCGCCGATGGCCGCGTAGCACCAGGCCACGTACTCGGCGACGACCGCGTCCTGCAGATCGCTTCGCCGCTTGGCTCCCCGGTGCCGGTCCAGCGGGGTCAGGAACCAGCAGTAGAGCGCGAAGAAGACCTTCCCGTTGACCAGCCAGTCCGCACCCCGGCCGCTCTTCTCCCAGGCCCGGGCCAGCTGTCCGACGCGCTCCCCGAACGGGCGCGAGGTGTCCATGACGACCGGATTCCCGCTCTGTGGCGGGGGCTTCCTGATTCCGGAGAGCAGGCCGACCAGGGTCGACACCCCGTTGTCCCAGTCGGCGGAGAGGTCCAGCCACTGGAGGTCGCGGAGGGTTTCCCCGCCCCCGATCGTCCGGTCGGGGATGTCATGGGCGGAGAGCTTCAGCGGAATGAACCAGGCCCGGTCGGCCGGATACTTCCGCAACTCGTCGATCGCGAGCACCAGCTCTTCGTTCATGTACGACTTCGACCGCTCGGCACAGTGGGAGGAGAAACACGCCAGGAAGAACGCCCCCTGCTCGATGGCCGACCTGATCGAGCTGCGCCACCGAGCGCCGGGCCGGATGGAGTCACGGTCCAGCCACACCTCGACGCCGCTCTGCCGTACGGCGGCGACAAGCCTGTTCACCGTTGGTGAATCCTCGCTGACATACGAGACAAAAGCATGTCCAGCCATTTCCGAACTCTCTTCTTCCGCCCGGACGACGTGGGGACTCCGTCCGGGCGCACCGCGCGATGAGCCGGTCGCCTGCGGCGGTTGCCCCCTACTGCTTATCGTCAGTCTGACACAAGGTGGCTGATTCCACATCAGTTCCGAAGGGGTGGAGGGGAGTCCGTGCACGACCGCCGCCCGCGTGTCCACTCCGTCCGGCCGCGCGCCGGGTGCTACTGCTGGTGGGTATCCCCGGAACCACCCGAGAAGGCAGGTATCCCATGGCCAGAATCGCCGTGATCGGCGCCAACGGCACCATCGGCAGCGCCATCGTCGCGGAGGCGGTCGCGCGCGGACACCAGGTGACGGCCGTCGTCCGCGACCCGGCCCGATACCAGGGCACGGCGAGGGCGGTCGTCCAGGGCGACGTCCTGAAGCCCGAGGACGTGGCCCGGGTCGCGGCCGGCCAGGACGTCCTGGTGAGCGCCGTCGGCGGCGGCGACGGTCCGGGCCACGTGGCGCTGGTCGAGCCGGCCGCCCGGGCGCTGGTCGAGGGCCTGCGGGCGCTCGGCGGCGAGGCGCCCAGGCTGATCGCGGTCGGCGGCGCGGGCAGCCTGGAGACCGCGCCGGGCGTCAAGGTCTGGGACGCCCCCGGCCTGCCGGACTGGCTGCTGCAGATCATGCACGCCCACGGCGCGGCCCAGGAGTACTTCTCGGGCGTCTCGGACGTCCGCTGGACCACGCTCAGCCCGGCCGCCGAGATCGGGCCGGGCGAGCGGAGCGGCCGCTACCACACCGGCCTGGACCAGCTGCTCACCGACTCCGACGGCAAGAGCTGGATCTCGGTGCCGGACTACGCGGCCGCCCTGGTCGACGAGATCGAGCAGCCCGAGCACATCGGCGAGCGCTTCACCTGCTGTGCCGCGTGAGCGCCGCCGGCCACGGCTGAGCGCACGAAGCTGAGCGCACGAAGCTGAACGCCCGCAGCTGAACGCCCGCCGCGTCGTCCGAACGCCGCCGCCCGCCCCCGGCCGGCCTCAGCCCAGCTGGACCGAGCGCTTCGCGAGCCCCATCCAGAACCCGTCGATCACGCTGCGCTGGCTGCCGAGGTCGGCCTCGCCGGCGCCGAGGGTGACGAACAGCGGCGCGAAGTGCTCGGTGCGGGGGTGGGCGAGCCGCCCGGCCGGGGCCTTCTGCTCGAAGTCGAGCAGCGCGTCCAGGTCCTGGGCCTCCAGGGCGCGCCGGCCCCAGTCGTCGAACTCGGCCATCACCGAGGTCACCCGGCCGTCGGAGCTGAGCGCCCGCAGGTTGTGGGTGAAGAAGCCGCTGCCGACGATCAGCACGCCCTCGTCGCGCAGCGGGGCGAGCAGGCGGCCGATCTCCATCAGCCGCTGCGGGTCCAGGGTGGGCAGGGAGACCTGGAGGACGGGGACGTCCGCCTCCGGGAACATCTCCACCAGCGGGACGTACGCGCCGTGGTCCAGGCCGCGGTCCGGGATGTCCTGGACGGGCATGCCGGGGGCGCGCAGCAGCTTGCGCACGCGTTCGGCGAGCTCCGGTGCGCCGGGGGCGGCGTACTGGACCCGGTAGTAGTGCTCGGGGAAGCCCCAGAAGTCGTAGACCAGCGGCACGGTGGTGACGGCGCCGAGCGCGAGCGGCGCCTCCTCCCAGTGCGCGGAGACCATCAGGATCGCCTTCGGGCGCGGCAGTTCGGCGGACCAGGCGGCCAGCTCGCCGGGCCAGATCGGGTCGTCGGCGAGCGGCGGCGCGCCGTGCGAGAGGTAGAGGGCGGGCATGCGCTCGGGGGCCGCGGTGCTCATGGGCGTCTTCCTCTGGTTCCTCAGGTTGGTCCTGGTGTCGACGGGTGGATCCCGTGAAGCGGGCAATCCCAAAGTAGTTCAATTTTGAACCTCGACACGTCGACCGTACACCTTCGTTCGAATTTGAACAACAGGAGTACGCTTCCTCCATGCCCTCCTTGAACGAACCCCGCTGGCTGGACCAGGACGAGATGGCCGCCTGGCGGGGCTTCGTCGCCGCGAGCAACCTCCTCAACCGCCGGCTGGAACGCCAGCTCAAGGAGGACTCCGGCCTCTCCCACACCCAGTACGAGATCCTGGTGCACCTGTCCGGAGCCCCGGCCGGCTCGCTGCGGATGACCGAGCTGGCGGAGAAGCTGATCACCTCCAAGAGCGGCCTGACCTACCAGGTCACCCAGCTGGAGCGGATGGGCCTGGTCGGCCGCCGGTCCTGTCCGAGCGACGTGCGCGGCGTCTTCGCCGAGCTGACCGACCAGGGCCGGGAGGCGCTGCGGCAGGCCGCGCCCGGGCATGTCGCCCTGGTCCGCGAACTGCTGATCGACGTGCTCAGCCGTGAGCAACTCGCCGTCCTGGCCGAGGGGCTGGGCGAGGTCAGCGCCCGTCTGCGGCTCGACGACCGGGCGTGACCGGGCCCGCGGCCGGGTGACGGCCGCCCCGAATTCCTTTCGGGAAGCTTCCGGCCCCTCTGTCGCCCGGCCACCCCGACCGTGATCGAATATCGCCGAACAGCGTGACGGCCTGGGGCCGGAGGGGTGGGGGAGTGTTCGGCGAGATTCTGCTTGACCTGGTGACGGCTCTGTTCGTTCCGGATCTGGGCGGCGGACGACGTAAGCGCGAGCGGGACAGGGTGGCCTTCCACAAGGGGGAGGCGGTGACCTTCGAGGGCCTTGTCATCGGTGAGCCGCCGTACTGCCGTCCGTCCTACGGCTTTCTGCACGCCTCCCGCACCTCGCTCTGCACCTCGCCCACCAAGGAGGTCGAGACGCTGCGCCGGCCCATGCCGCTGGACCGGCTGGAGCTGGTCAGGGTGCGCCGTCGGCAGAAGTCGGATCCGCGCGGCATCCGGCCGTACTTCGAGGTCGCCGAGTGCCGGGACGGCGAGGCGGAGGTCCTGATCGTCTGCGCCCCGGAGCACATGGCGTACGTCCGAGAAGCCCTCGGAGGCGGGTTCGGCGGATTTCATTGATCTCGCACCTGCTGGGCGGGCGGGCGATCTGCCATCTCGCATACTGCTGAAAGAGTGCCCTTGAGATCGCATCTGCGAATGCTGCTGCTCGCCCTCGGGTAGTCACTCTCCCGGGTCGCACCGGCGCGGCCCGGGAGGAGTGCGCTGTATGAGCCGCCAGTCGAGCCCCCTGCCGAGGTCCCAGTCGAGCCCCGTGTCGAGCCCGCCGCCGGTCCTCGGTCGGGGCGGGCCGCCCGCCACCGTCCGGCTGCACGGTCACCTCGACCGGCCCGCCGATCTGACCGTCGACCAGCTGCGCGTCCTGCCCGCGCACCGGGTCGAGGTCGTTTTCGACTGCCTGACCGGGGGCGAGCAGCGCCACGGCTACGAAGGTCCCGCCCTCTGGGACGTCCTGCGCGCCGCCGGCCCCCGGATCGACTTCACCGGCCGCAAACAGCGGCTCCGCTACCTGCTGGCGGTCAGCGGCGCGGACGGCCACCGTGCCGTCGTCTCCTGGGCCGAGATCGACCCGGACTTCGGTGGCCAGCGTATCCTGCTGGCCACCAGCATGGACGGCACCCCGCTGGACACCTCCGGCCCGCAGCTGGTCGTCCCGGCCGACCGCTGCGGCGCCCGCTACGTCAGCGGGGTCACCGCCGTCTGGCTCGGCCCGCTCGACCCGCTCGGCCCGCTCGGCGAACCGGGCGTGATCGCCGGGCCCGCGTCCGGCTGACACGCGCCCCCGGGGCCCGCGCCGTGCGGGTCCTGTACGGCACCCCCCAACTGGGCTCTGCCGCCCGCCGCTTGTGCGCGACCCCGGCGTGGCGCCTGACGGCGACTCGGGGAAGATGGGCCCCATGAGCATCGATCTCGCCTTCGCGCAGCGCTTCGCCCGGGAGTGGGCCGCCGACTGGAACTCCCGCGACCTGGAGCGCATCCTCGCCCACTACACCGACGACGTGGTCTTCGCCTCGCCCAGGATCGTCCAGTTCATCGGCGATGCCTCGGGTGAGGTGCGCGGCAAGGACGCCCTTCGCGCGTACTGGGCCAAGGGCCTGGAACTCCTGCCCGACCTCCACTTCACCCTGGAGGACGTCCGGGCCTCGGTCGACACCGTCGTGATCAACTACCGCAACGAGCGCGGCCAGGCGGTTGCCGAGGTGCTGACCTTCCGGGACGGACTGGTCTGCCGGGGCCTCGGCGCCTACGGACCGGAGGCCTGACCGGGCTCGCTGCGGGGGTGTTCCGGGTCAGCCCGTAGTCGCCGTGCGGACCTCGGCCACCAGGGCGCGCCAGTCCACCCGTCGGGGCGTTCCGTCGGCCGTGGCGCGGTCCGCGCGGCTGTCCGTTCGGGCGGCGGTCCGTGCGGCCGCGCGGGTGGTGGCCGCCTCGGTGCGGCAGGCCCGGCACCGCCGTTCGCCGCTCACGGGGCGGAAGGCCCGCTCGCAGCCGTGACAGGTGGCCAGCCCCGTCGGCGGCTCGGCGGGAGCGGCCGGCTCCCCGGGCATCTTGCCCTCCAGCCGCCACCGCAGCAGCGCCGCAGGTGACTTGACCCGCGCAGGGAGCCCGGCCGTGAGCGCTTCGTGCAGCGCGGCCGAACTCACGCCCCTGGCCAGCCACTCGGCCGCCAGTGGCGCCAACGTCCGCGCCTCGCGCGCCCCGAGCAGCAGGCGGGGATCGCTGCGCCGCAGCTCCAGCAGCACCCGTTCGGCCGCCGCCAGCTTCGGCGCCGTGGCCGTAGGGGTGGCCGTGCGCTCCAACTCCGCCTCCGTGCCGGTGGTTTCGGGCGGGACCGGGAGGGGGGAAGTGTTCTCCCCGGGTGTTACCTCAGGGAGGTCGGTGCCGGACGCCCGGCCGTCCGCCGCGCCGCACGTTCGTTTCCCGGCATCCGGGCGCCGGTCGCGCCGGTCGCGGCGGTCGTGGAAGTGCTCGCCGAACAGCCGCTGCGCCTCCGCCGCGCTCAACGGCACGCTCGACACCAGCGATTCGGTCCGCATCTGCCCGGCCGGGTCGCGCCACTTGGTGGTGTGCAGCAGTCCGGCGCGGGCGAGTTGGCGGCGCGCCCGGTCCGAGGTGATGCGCCCGCCGGTGAGGCCGGCGGTCAGCGCCGTCACCGTCGTGGTCCGGGCTTTCGCCGAACCCAACGCCAGTGCTCGGACAAGCAGTCGAAACGCGGAGTCCGACAACTCCTCGTCCCACACCAGCGCGTTGGCAATCTGCGTGAAGTCGCGCGACGGCGCGATAGCATGCAACAGCATCGTCAGTGGCCTTTTCCCACTTGGCGGATGAAGAGCCCGGCCAGGTGCTCTAACACGTGGCCGGGCTCGCCCCATTCTTCGGGGGCGACCCGTTTCTGGCGGTCACGCTACACCCAAATGACGCCCCGTCAACACGCTGCGCATTGAAATGATTACCCGCTGTGGTGATGATTTGTGTCCTTGACCGGCCGCAGCTCCGGCGCCAGCGGCTCCGCCTTCGACAGCTTCACCGCCGTCCCGCGTGCCAGGTCGAACGCCGCCACCGGGTCGTTCTCCTCCGTCCACGGATGGCAGCCGCACCACGGGCCGATCGCCCGGAACTGCTCCAGCGCCACGTCGTACAGTTCGGCCTTGCCGCTGTAGTGCGCGAGCAGGTGCCGGAGCGCCGGCAGCCGCTCGTCGTCCGCCGGGACCAGCGCCAGCGCGCCCGCGACCGCCCTCAGCCGCCGCTGCGTCGACTCGGCGGTCAGCATCGAACCGACGGTCTTGCGCTCCTCCCGCTCGGCGAGCGCGTGCAGATAGATCCCGGCCAGCGGACTGCCCTCCGGCGCCCCGTCCATGGCGCGCTCGGCGAAGGCCATCATCTGCTTGTCGGAACCGAACCACTTGGCGCACCAGTACTGCATGGCCTGCCAGTGCCCCTGGTAGTGGTGCGGGGCCCGCTCGACCAGCCCGCTCCAGAGCGGCTCGAACTGCTCCGGCTGGTACCGCGCGCCGCGCGCCGCCGTCACCATGACCACCCACGGACCCGGGTTCTCCGGAGCCAGCAGCGTGGCCCGGCGCGCCGCCTCGATCGCGGCGGGCAGCAGCTCCCGGAACTTCGCCATGTCCGCCGCGGGCACCTCGTGGGCGTACGCGGAGCCCCGGATCGCCCACGCGGTGTGCACCAGGTGGCTGGCCTCCACGGTGGCGGCGTCGCAGTTGCCCGGGTCGGCCGAGCGCCAGGCCGTCAGCCAGGCGTCGTCCTCCTTGGCGATCGCCCCGAGCAGCTCCAGCCGCGACCACCGCTCGTCCCAGTCCCGCCCCGCGGCCTCGACGAACGCGGCGGCCGGCCGCCAGTCCCCGCCCCAGGCCGCGTCGGCTATCGCCTGCGACTCCTTGCGGCGGTGAACGGGCAGCGGCGGCCCGGCCCGGCGCGGGTCGAGCCGTTCGCGCGGGGCCAGCCCGTACGCGGCCGCGTCGAACTGGGTCTGCGCCCAGTCCGCCGCCTTGGACTGACGGGTTTTCTTGAGCGCGAAGAAGACGAGAACGGCCACGAGAAGGACCAGAAGATGTGTCACGAGGAAGCATCATCCCTGGTCGGAAGGGGTGAGGGCAACGTAAAAACGACTCGCCCGACGGCCTTTTCCGTGGAAACATGCCCTATATGGGGACGATTCTGCACGGCGCCCGCGTCACTCTCCGTCCGGCCACCACGGACGACATTCCGGCCCTCGCGGCCATCCGCGCCGCACCCGAGGTCTACGAGCGCTGGCGCGGGGGCGACGACCTCGCGGACGCCGTCGCCTCGGACCTCCAGGAGAGCGACACCGAGAGCCTCGCGATCGAGCTCGACGGCCGCGTCGTCGGCGCCATCCAGTGGTACGCCAACAACGACGACGAGTACCGCCACGCGGGCATGGACATCTACCTCGACCCGGCCACCCACGGCCGCGGCCTCGGTGCCGACGCCGTCCGCACCCTCGCCCGCCACCTGGTGGACGACCTCCACTACCACCGCCTGATCATCGACCCGGCCGCCGACAACCAGGCCGCGATCCGCTGCTACGCGAAGGTCGGCTTCCGCCCGGTGGGCACGATGCGCCAGTACGAACGCGGCCCGGACGGTACGTGGCACGACAATCTGCTGATGGACCTGCTGGCCGACGAGCTCGTCGATGAACCCCGTCCGTGAGTGGACGGTGCCCGGGCAGGCGGCTCCGGTGAAGCCGAGCGTGTAACAGAGCACTGAGAGGTGGGAGTTGGCGGTTCTTATTCCTCGCCTCTACACCACTGCACCTCTACGCGCTTTCGACCGCTGTGCCGATCCCGAGCGCCAACAGCACGCCGCCCGTGGTCCGTTCGAGCGCCCGGTGCACGCGCGGACGCCGCAGCCAGGTGAGCGCCCGGGTGGCGACGACCGCCACCGTCAGCAGCCACGCCCCGGCGATCACGGCGTCCACCACGCCGAACAGCATCGTGGTGGCGAACCCGGCGTTCCCGTCCGACAGGAACTGCGGCACCACGGCGACGAAGAACACGCCGACCTTGGGGTTGAGGAGACAGCTCAGCAGCCCCTGCCGGAACGCCCGCGCGGCGGTGGGTGCCGGGGTGGGCGCTGACGTGGGCGCGGCGTCCGCCGGTGTCCCGTCCGTGCTCTTCCCCGGCCGGTACCGCCAGAGCGCCTGCGCCCCCAGGAACACCAGATACGCCGCCCCGGCCAACCGGACCACGGTGAACGCGGTGTCCCACCGCTGCAGCACCGCGGCCAGCCCCAGTGCGGCGAACATCGCCCAGACCAGCGACCCGGCCGCCGAGCCGAGGGCGGTCGCGGCACCGGAGGCCCGGCCACCGCGCATGCAGTTGCGCAGCACCAGCAGGGTGTCCGGGCCGGGGGCGATCGTGATCAGCAACGCGAAGAGCGCGAAACCGGCCAGAGCCGTCATGGGAGGGTGCTCCTTCTTCTTCCCGTTCCTCTTGTCCTGCTCGGCTCGTTCAGCTGCTCGGCTCGTTCAGCAGCCGCAGGACCGCCGGACCACCAGGCGCGCCGGGAACATCCGCGCACCCGCCTGACCCTCCTGCGGTTCCTTGCCCAGCACCAGATCGACGGCGGCCCGCGCCATCTCGTCCTGCGCGGTGGCGACGGTGGTCAGCGCCGGCCCCGCGATGACGGCCTCCGCGATGTCGTCGAACCCGGCCACCGCCAGATCCTCCGGCACCCGGATCCCCAGATCGTCGGCGGCCCGCAGCAACCCGATCGCCTGGTCGTCCGTCGCGCAGAACACGGCGGACGGCCGGTCGGGCCGCGCCAGCAGCACCAGCGCCTCGGCATGGGCCCGCACCCGGTCGAACGGCGCCGACGTCAGCCGCCCCTCCGTCGCCAGCCCGGCCTCCGCCAGCGCCGCCGCCCACCCGGCGGTCCGGCCGGTCACCGGATCGTTCGGGCTCAGCGCCAACGTCCCGCCGAAGCAGTGCACCTCCGCGTGCCCGTGCCCCAGCAGATGCCGCACGACCTCCCGGGCCCCGCCCTCGTCGTCCGCCACCACGGCAACGCCGCTCTCGGTCTCCGCCCGGTGATGCAGCAGCACCACCGGAGTTTCGTTCCCCGCCCCGAGCCCGGCCACCCCGGGCACCGCCGGATCCTGCGTGACCAGGATCAGCCCGTCCACCTGCATACCGAGGAACGCCCGGATGTAGTGCGCCTCCCGCTCGTCCACATAGTCCGAGTTCCCGATCAGCAACAACCGCCCCCGCGCCGCGGCCGCCTGCTCCACCATGTGCGCCAGCCCGGCGAAGAACGGCTGCCGCGCATCCGGCACCACCATCCCGATCAGGTTCGTCCGCCGCCGCGCCATCGCCTGCGCGACCCCGTTCGGCCGGTACCCCAACTCCTCGACCGCCGCCAGCACCCGCGCCCGCGTCGCGGCAGCGACGGGCCGCGGCCCATTGTTGATCACATAACTCACAACCGCGGTAGACGTCCCCGCCACCCTCGCCACATCGTCCCGCGTCACCCTCGCCATGCCCGCGAGCCTACACACCACCCCTGACAGGCCGATTCGCTGTCCATAACGGGCCGGAGGAGCCCCGCCGGGGCGGGGAAACAGGCCAGGGCCATCACGACGAGGCCGGCGATGATGGGACCAACCCCGGGTGTGCGGGGAAGCGGGAGGATCTATGTACGACGAGTACAAGGAGCCGGATCCCCTCACACCCGGGGAGCAGGCCACCAGACCCGAGGGGGTGGCCGGGGCCAACCCCGCACGCGCGGGGAGCAGCCCCACAGGGCGTACCGAGGGAGATCATCCCCGGGACCAACCCCGCACGCGCGGGGAGCGGATCCCGGCAATCCCGCCCAGCAGCCCCAGCAGGGGACCAACCCCGCACGCGCGGGGAGCAGCCGACCCGACCGAGGACAAGCGCAGCGCCTTCGGGACCAACCCCGCACGCGCGGGGAGCAGTCTTGCTGACCTGCGACTTTAGCTGGCCGACTGCCCGATCTGTGCAACTTTCAGTGAAACGGACATATCGACCATTCCTTTCCGCGGGTCGGCAGCAACGCCAACTTTGCTGCCCGAGCCGGGTTGTGCCAGCAGGCACGGGCCGCGCGGCAGCCTACCCCGTGCGGCACCGGTTCCGGCCGCTCGCAGGGTCGGAGGGCAGTCTGGGCGGTGAATCCATGCGGTGGCGCGTCAGGCCATCCGTTCGACCGCCTCGAAGATGTCGGCGCCGCTTTCCTTCTGCGACTTTGGCAGTGCGTCCCAGTCCGCCACGTAGCTCGGCTTCGGGTCCTCGATGTACTTGTGGACCTTCGCGAGCCGGCAGAGCGCGACAAAGCGTCCCTTCTGCTCGTGTGTGAGCCCGGCCGTCGTGTCGCCACGCACCTTCGCGAAGTCCGCACCTTCCCGAACACCGCCGCCGCGGAACGACGTTTCCAGTCCGGCATCTCCTCCCGCTGAACGATGTGTCCCGGCTTCGGCTCCCCGGGGAAGTGCCGTTTCACCCCGGCGACCCACGCTCCTCGGAAGATGCCAGTCGTCGGCCATGGCCATCGCCCCTTCTCGTCAGCCGGCACAGGACAACGCCGAGACCTGATAATGCAGTTCAGCTCCGGGCCGACGACCTCGACCTGTGACCTTCGCCCGGCAGGTGATTGACTGCACCGCATGGACCTCGCGCGAGCGTTCCCCGCATGCACGGACGTGCTGACGAGCTGTTCCGACCGGAATGTCGGCCGGTATTCCCTCGCCCGACAGGATGGCCTGGCATGAGCATCGGTGGCATGTCGCCGGAGCCCGGTCCTGTCTCGAAGGCCTGGGAGGCACCACCTTTCGACCCCGAACTGGGCGCGGCGCTGGCGGCTTTGGGAGACGCGGCAAGGGAGCCGCTCACCCCGGAGAGCCTCGCGGCCCGGCAGGAGCGGGATGTTGCGGCCAGGCCCAGGCCGACGGTCCGGGATCTCCGGGCCGGCGGCCGCTTCGAGGTGGACGAACTGCGCGTGCCAGGAACGTCGGACGGGCAGGACGTCACGCTCGTGAGTGCGCGGCCCGCCGGGATCGCCGGGCCGTTGCCGCTGCTGTACTACATGCACGGCGGCGGAATGGTCATGGGCAATGCGTGGTCCGTACTTCCGCAGCTGCTCCACGAATGGTCTCTCACACTGGAGTTGGCCGTCATCTCGGTCGAGTACCGGTTGGCACCGCAGGCGCAGTACCCCGGGCCGGTGGAGGACTGTTACGCCGGATTCGTCTGGGCGGCCGCGCACGCGGCCGACCTGGGCATCGACGCGGACCGCATCATTGTCGGAGGGAAGAGTGCCGGCGGCGGACTCGCCACGGCACTCGCCCTGCTCACCCGTGACCGGGGCGGGCCCACGCCGATCGGGCAACTGCTCCTGTGCCCCATGCTCGACGACCGCAACAGCACCTTCTCCAGCCACCAGATGGCCGGCATCGACACCTGGGACCGAACCTCCAACGCAACCGCGTGGCAGGCACTGCTGGGCGACCAGTACGGTGCGGCGGACCTGTCGCCCTACGCCGCACCCGCCCGCGCCACGGATCTGTCCAGGCTGCCCCCGGCCTACATCGAGGTCGGATCGGCCGAGACCTTCAGAGACGAGGACGTGGCCTACGCCAACGCGATCTGGCAGGCCGGTGGCCAGGCCGAACTGCACGTATGGCCCGGAGCCTTCCACGGCTTCGACACCTGTGCGCCACAGGCGGCCCTCACCCAGGACGCCCGCAACGCCCGTTACCGCTGGCTTCGGCGCATCCTCACCCAGTCCGATGCGAGTAACGGACCTGCCTGCTGAGCGCGTTACGGCGGCCGGGCGATTGAAGTCGGGAGTTCGTCGTCGGTGCTCAGCAGGTCGGGCAGGTGCACTTGCGCACCGCTTCCACGAACTTCGTCGACTTCTCGAACTGTTCGGGAGGAGCCGGCCGTGGAGGCCAAGCCCTTCGAGCTACTGGGACCAACCCCGCACGCGCGGGGAGCAGCTCGGCTGCGGCCCTCTGATCTGCTGGTTCCATGGGACTCTCGGCGGCGGGTGAATCGCGGTTCCGGTGACGCTCCGTGACTCCGGCACGGAGAGTGATCCAGCACCTCGTTTCACCCGCCGCCGACATGCAGCTCGATCCCACGGGCGGCCTGCCCAGCAGCGCGCGGGCGGGGCAGCGGTCAGGTGTTCACCGGTCGGGGTTCAACAGGTCCGCGGCCGCCGGGTGCTGCGCGGGGTTGGTGCGGGTACGGTTTAAGGGAAGGCACGGCCGTATCGGGACTCTGGGGCCCGGCCATCGGGGCTGGGTGTCCGGGGGGTGCGCCTGGGCTGTCGTGCGCTGTTTCGCCTGGCCGCGCGCTCCTTGCGGGAGTGCTTCCGGTTTCACCACGGGAGGTCCGTATGGGCATTGTCCGTATCCGCCTGCACGACGGACCTGAGCAGCTTCCGGCGCGGGGTGGCCGGGTGCGGGTGCACCGGTACGAGTGGTTCTACTGCACCCGCATCACCGAGTAGGCCCCGCCGTGCTTACCGCTCTGTCGCCGGTGAGCCTGCGGGAGACATCCGTATCGTCCGGCCGGGCGATTGGAGTCGCAGGCTCCCGCGGAGGCGGTGAGGCGGATCTGTGAGGCGTCGTCGGCTCCGGAGTTCCCGCGGGCTGCCGTGTCCGGCCCGTTCTCCGAGCGTACGAGTCACCGCTGTCCTGGGTCTGTGCGCACCGGCCCGGAACCCAGGGTCTGCCAGAGGGTGAACGGCCAGCTGTTGATGGCCGGCGTCGCCCTGGATAGGAAGGATGAGCAACATGTTCACGGAGCGTAAGCCGATTGCGATCGTGGGAATGGCTTGCCGGTTTCCGGGCGGGGTCGAATCACCGGAGGATCTCTGGCGCCTTGTCACCGATGAGACTTGCGTGTCGGAACCGTTGCCTCGGGACAGAGGGTGGGATCCGGAGCAGTTGTTCGATTCGGACCGCGGAGCGGGCGGGAAAACCTATGTTCGTAGTGGTGCCTTCCTGACGGATGTGGCCGGGTTCGACGCTGATTTCTTCGGTATCAGTCCGAGGGAGGCCCTGGGGATGGATCCTCAGCAGCGTCTGCTGCTGGAGTGTGCGTGGGAGGCGTGCGAGCGGGCGCGTCTGGACCCGCGGGTACTGCGGGGGACAAGGACCGGGGTCTATGTCGGTGCCACCGAGAGCGGCTACGCGGCCTGGGCGGAGCGGGGTGGTACCGAGGCCGATGGGTACCTGGTGACGGGCAGCACTCTGAGTGTGGCTGCCGGCCGCATCGCCTACGTTCTGGGTCTTACCGGTCCGACTCTGACGGTCGATACGGCATGTTCGTCGTCGTTGGCGGCTCTGCATCTCGCGGTGCGTGCTCTTCGGGCGGGCGAGTGCTCCATGGCGCTCGCCGCCGGGGTGACGGTGGGTGCCGGGCCTCAGTACCTGCTGGAGTTCAGCCGTCAGCAGGCACTCGCTGCCGATGGGCGCTCGAAGGCCTTCGCCGCGGACGCCGACGGATTCGCTCTGGCCGAGGGGGTGGGAACCCTCTTGCTGGCCACACCGCTTGAGGCGGAGCGGCTGGGGCTGCCCGTACTGGCGATGGTCCGTGGATCCGCGCTCAACGAGGACGGTGCGAGTCAGGCACTGACCGTTCCGAGTGGGCCCTCACAGCGGGAGGTCATCGCACTGGCTCTGGCCGACTCCGGGCTCGTATCCGCAGATGTGGATGCGGTGGAGGCCCATGGCACCGGTACAGCGGTGGGCGATCCGATCGAGGCCTCATCGATCGCCGCGACCTACGGCGCCGGGCGCCCGGTGGACCACCCTGTGTGGGTGGGGTCGGTGAAGTCCAACATCGGCCATTCCCTGGCCGCTTCGGGTGTCGCCGGAGTGATCAAGATGGTGATGGCCATGCGGCATGGCATTCTGCCCAGGACATTGCACGCGGCCGATCCTCACTCCGGAGTCGACTGGACGGCCGGTGGGATGCGCCTGCTGAACGAGCAGCGGCCCTGGCCGCGGACGGGGCGGCCCCGCCGGGTGGGGGTTCTCGGGTACGGGATCAGCGGTACGAACGCGCATGTGATCCTCGAAGGTGTTCCGTCGGCTCCGGGCCGGCCGCAGCCCCGGTCCGGGGTGGAGGCGGATCCAGGGGTGTGGCTTCTGTCCGCTGACGGTCCCGAAGCGCTCCGGGAGCAGGCCCGGAGGCTGGCTTCCGCAGTACGCGGTTCCCCGTCCCCGAACGCCCGGAGTCTGGGGCGGTCGCTGATCACCACCCGGACGTCCTTCGACCACCGGGCGGCGGTGGTGGGGACGGATCCGGAGTCCTTCCTCGCCGCCCTGGACGTGCTGGGCAGGGGAGAGAGGGATCCCCGTGTGGTGACCGGGGTCCGCCGTGACGAGCCCGGTGCGGTCTTCGTGTTTCCGGGCCAGGGCGCGCAGTGGCCTGGTATGGCGCATGAACTGCTCGCTACTTCACCGGTGTTCGCCCGTTCGATGCAGGAGTGTGCCGAGGCGCTGGGCGAATTCGTGGAGTGCGACTTCATGAAGGTCGCCCGCGACATGGATGTTCCCGAGCGTGTGGATCTTCTCCAACCGCTGCTGTTCGCCGTCTCCGTCTCCCTGGCCAAACTGTGGCAGTCCTACGGTGTGAGCCCGGCTGCGGTCATCGGACACAGCCAGGGCGAGATCGCCGCCGCGCATGTGGCCGGTGCGCTGAGCCTGTCCGACGCCGCCCGTGTCGCCGCGTTGCGCAGCCGTGCGCTGGTGGCCATCGCCGGCGAGGGCGGCATGGTCTCCTGCACGGGTAGCGGCGTGGACGCACTGCGCCGGTACGCGGCACGGTGGGGAGGGCAACTGGAGGTCGCCGCCGTCAACGGGCCCGGCAGCGTGGTGCTGGCCGGTGGCAGGGACGCCATCGAAGAACTCCTCGCCCAGGCCGAGGCCGACGGTATCGAGGCGCGACGCGTCAATGTCGACTACGCCTCGCACTCTTCCGCTGTCGAGGCGGTCCGCGGACGGATCCTGGCGGATCTGGCCGCGCTTCGGCCCCACGCGCCCGAGACCCCCTTCCTGTCGGCCACGACCGGAAACGACATCGGCGATGCGCTGCTGGACGCGGACTACTGGTACCGCAATCTGCGGCAGACCGTGCGCTTCGACGAGACGATCGGAGCGGCCCTCGCGGCCGGGCACCGTCTCTTCCTGGAAATCAGCCCCCACCCCCTCCTGGCGCCGGGGATCCACGAGACCGTGGACGGCGCCGCTGGCGACGCGACGGTCCTCACCACGCTGCGGCGCGACGACGGGGGGATGCCCCGGTTCCTCACCGCGCTGGCCGAGGCCCACTGCCATGGTGTGCGCGCCGACTGGAGCTGGGCGACGTCCGGGGGCGAGGACACCGACCTGCCGACCTACGCGTTCCAGCACAAGCGCTTCTGGCTGACTCCGCCGAAGAAAGCGGCCACTGCCGCGACGGCGGGACTGCGTACAGTGGAGCACCCGTTCCTCGAACTCGAGATCGACACCGCCCAGGACGGCGGCCGGATCCTGACCGGCAGGCTCTCCCTGCATGCTCATCCCTGGCTGGCCGACCACGCGGTCAAGGGCAGCGTGATCCTGCCCGGCACCGCGGTCATGGAACTCGCCCTGCAGGCCGCACAGCAGATCGGCCACGCACAGGTCAGTGATCTCACCCTCCTCACACCGATCGTCCTCCACCCGACGCAGGACCTGCTGCTCCAGATCGTCGTAGGCCCGGCGGACACGGCGGGGCAGCGCACGGCCACTGTCTACACCCGCGGAGCGGACGCTCCCGCCGACCTCGCCTGGGACCGGCACGCGCAATGGATCCTGGCACCCGGCGGGGAAAGCGCTCCGGAGACAACGGCACCATGGCCTCCCCACGACGCGGAGCCCGTGGCGCTCGACGGCTTCTACGAGCGGCTGGAAGCCGTCGGGTACGAGTACGGACCGGTGTTCCGGGGGCTACGGGCCCTGTGGCGCCACGGCGACCACCTCTACGCCGAAGTACGGCTCCCGGAGGAACAGCACGACACGGCCCACAGGTTCGCCCTGCATCCCGCCCTGCTGGACGCGGCCATGCATCCGCTGCTGTTGAACCTGCGCGATCCCCAGCGAGTGGAACTGCCCTTCAGCGTCGGCCGGCTGCACCTGTACGCTTCGGGTGCCACCGAGCTGCGAGCCCGCATCTCCGCCTCCGCCGGCGGTCCGGCGTCGGTCACGGTCACGGATACCGCGGGCAAGACGGTCGCATCACTGAAGGATCTCACCCTGCGCCCCGTGGGAGAGCAGCGGCTCAGCCGCCGCGACAACGCGTTCACCCAGGTATGGCGGCCGCTGCCGCTGCCCGCGCAGGCAGCGGTACGGAGCCGGCCGGACGTGGACGTCCTTGAGGTCCCGGTCCTGCCCACGCTCACGGAGCGGTTGTTCGCCGTTCTCGTGGGAGTCAGGACACACCTCGCGGACGGGAGTTCCCCGGTCGTCATCACCCGCCAGGCCGTGGCAGTACAGGAAGGGGAGGACATCGGCGACCTCGGTGCTGCCGCCGTGTGGGGACTGGTCCGTACCGCGCAGAGCGAGCACCCCGGCCACATCACCCTCGTCGATCTCGACGACACAGAGGCCTCCCAGGAGGCCCTCCACCTCGCGCTGGCCTCGGGCGAGCCCCAGATCGCGCTGCGTAAAGGGCTCGCCTTCGTGCCCCGCCTGGCCACGCTGGACCCGGCCGCCCTGCTCACCCCGCCACCGGGCGCGACGTCCTGGCAGCTCGCCCCGGGGGAAGGCAACACCCTTGAGAGCCTGCGTCTGCGGGAGGCACCGGAAGCAGCCGTACCGCTCTCACCCGAACAGGTCCGCGTCGATGTCAGGGCGGCGGGCCTCAACTTCCGCGATGTGCTGGTGGCGCTGGGCGTGGTCGACCCCGGAGCCAGCCTCGGGCGTGAAGCGGCGGGAGTGGTCACAGAAGTCGGATCCGCCGTGGATTCATGTGTGCCCGGCGACCGCGTCATGGTGCTATTGGTGGGCCGTGACCGCACAGCCAGTGCTTTCGGACCCGTGGTCGTGGCAGACCACCGGGCGGTGTCCCCGATCCCGGACGGCTGGACGTTCACCCAGGCGGCCGGGGCTTCGGTGGCCTTCGCCACCGCCTCATACGTGTTCGAATTCCTGGCCGCTCTGAAACCGGGCCAGCGTGTCCTCATCCACGCGGCCACCGGCGGGCTGGGGATGGCAGCGGTCCAGCTCGCCAAGCATCTGGGTGCCGAGGTCTTCGCCACGGCCAGCCCCGCCAAATGGGACACCCTGCAAAGTATGGGCATCCCTCTCGACCACATCGCCTCCTCCCGCACCCTGGAGTTCGAGCAGGCCTTCCTCACCGCCACCGACGGGCAGGGCATGGACACCGTGCTCAACAGCCTGTCCGGAGAGTTCATCGACGCCTCCCTGCGACTGCTCCCG
Source organism: Kitasatospora sp. NPDC088548 (assembly GCF_044753005.1). Taxonomy (NCBI): domain Bacteria; kingdom Bacillati; phylum Actinomycetota; class Actinomycetes; order Kitasatosporales; family Streptomycetaceae; genus Kitasatospora; species Kitasatospora sp. NPDC088548. Next base: position 10,533 of record NZ_JBIVMI010000048.1, on the reverse strand, counting down.
CGCGGAGGCCACTTCATCGAAATGGGCGTCACAGATCTGCGCGACGCAACGGACGTCGCCTTCCGGCACCCAGGTGTCAATTACCTGGCCTCCGACCTTCTCGACATCAGGCTGGACGAACTGCGCACCGTACTCGGCCGTCTCACGGAGCACTTCCGCGCCGGCGACCTGACGCCCCTGCCCACGAGGGTCTGGGACCTGCCCCACGCCCGGTCGGCGTTCCAGACCCTCAGCCAGGCACGGCACACCGGCAAACTGGTCCTCACCATCCCCCGCACCATCGACCCGAACGGCACCGTGCTGATCACCGGCGGTACCGGCAGACTCGGATCCCTTCTCGCCCGGCACCTCGTAGCCACCCACCAGGCCAGGCACCTGCTCCTGACCAGCCGACAGGGCGGGAAAGCGCCCGGAGCCCCCGCACTGGCCCAGGAGCTCTCCGCCGAAGGCGCGACGGTCGACATCGTCTCCTGCGACGCCGCGGACCGCGACGCCCTGGCCGCCGTCCTCGCCACCGTCCCTGCCGAACACCCCCTCACCGCCGTCATCCACACGGCCGGCGCCCTGGACGACGCCGTTTTCCAGTCCCTGACCAGCCGACAACTGGACAGGGCACTGCGCCCCAAAGCCATCGCCGTCAACCACCTGCACGAACTCACCCAGGACGCCGACCTGGCAGCCTTCGTCCTCTACTCCTCCGCCTCGACCGCCATCGGCCAGGCCGGCCAGGCCGGCTACGCCGCCGCCAACGCCTACCTCGACGCCTTGGCCCACCACCGCCGCGCACGCGGCCTGCCCGCCATCTCCATCGCCTGGGGACTGTGGGCCGACAGCAGCGCCATGACCAGCCACATGTTCACCAAGGACAGCTCGACGGACCGCGCCTCACGGACCGTCTACCGCCCCCTGTCGGCCGACGACGGACTCGCCCTCTTCGACACGGCACTGGCCGTCCAGAGCCCCTACCTGCTCGCGGCTTCCTTCAAACAGCAAACCCTCCAGGCCCAGGCCGAAGAAGGATCGCTCGCCCCGTTGCTGCGTGACCTCACCCGCGCTCCTGCTGTCCGCCGGACCACGGAGGAGAAGGACCTGTCGTGGCCACAGCGGGTCCGCGACCTCCCGCACGAGGAGCGTCTTGAGGAACTGACGACCCTGGTACGCGCCCTCGCGGCCGACGTCCTGGGCCACCCCGACCTCCAGGACATCCCCAGCGGGCGCTCGTTCCGCGACAGTGGATTCGACTCACTGTCCTCCGTGGAACTGCGCACACTCCTGGCCAACACCACCGGGCTGCGACTCGCCCCGTCCGCGGTCTTCGAATACCCCGACCCACTCGCCCTCGCCCGTCACCTCGAAGAACAACTCGCCTCCGAGCAGGGCACCGCTACCACTCCCCCCACGCAAGACCAGGAGGACACAGTCCTCATCACGGAGTTCACCACCGCCGTCGAGAGCGGAGACACCGAGACCGGAATGCGCCTGCTCCGCGCCGCCGCCCGCCTGCGCCCCACCTTCACCACCCCCGAACCCTCCGACCTGACACCCCCGGACCAGCTGTCCCACGGTACGCAGGCCCCCGCGCTGGTCTGCCTCCCCTCACTTCCCTCGACCCCGCAGCGGCCGGAGTACGCGCAGCTGGCAGCGCACCTGGGCAACCACGAGATGTGGTCCCTCCACTATCCGGGCTACCACCCGGGGCAGGGCCTCCCGGAATCACTCACCACCCTTCTCGACATCCTCGTTGATGCCACCGCGCAGATCACCGCGAAAAACAAGCCCTTCGTTCTCCTCGGACACTCCTCCGGCGGCTGGATAGCACACACACTCGCGCAGCGCCTCGAAGAACACCGTCACCCGGCGAGCGGCCTGATCCTCCTCGACACCATCCCCGCAGCCGACACCCGGCACGAAATCTACGAGGCATCGGCCGGCCGTCTCGCCCAAGCCGTCGCCGGCGGCTTCTACGGCACCGCCGCACTCACCGCAACAGCGGCCTACGTCCAACTCATGGCCCACTGGACACCGACCCCCATCGACACCCCGACGCTCTACCTCCGGGCGACCCCCAGCCTGTCCTGGCCGGTACCCCACACACTGCGCCAAGCCACCGGCGACCACTTCACCATGATCACCCAGTACGCCTCCCACCAGGCGGACACCATCCAGCAATGGCTCCCCACAACCGTCCTCTGAGCGGGGCAGTCAGCCCTCCGGCACCGAAGGCGTCCTCAATCCCCTTCGCCCGACAGCCCTGGAGCACCGCGATGACCCACACCTACGACCCCGACCTGGTCAAACTGATCGGCACCGCAACCCAGGCGTCCGGCGGCGTCCCCTACGAGGCACTGCTCCGGATCACCGCCGCGCTGCCCTCGAACACGCCGCTGCTCGCCGACCATGACCGTCTGCGCTCCTTGCTCGAACTGACTGCCATGGCCGACCCCCGACTGTTCCACGTGATGTTCCTGCACCACTGCATGACCATCGGGCCGGCCCTCGTCTGCGGAGCCACACCCGAGGACATCACCACATTGACGACGGCCCGCGCGGTCGGCGCGGCCCTGATAACGGAAATCGGCCGGGGGAGCAGCATCGCGCATACCCGGACCCGCGCCCGCTGGGAGCCGTCAACGCGGACATTCGTTCTGCACACCCCGGACGCGGCCGCCGCCAAGTTCCCTGTGAACGTCGCCCAGGACGGCGTGGAGCGACTCGCGGTGGTCAGTGCCCGCTTGGACATGGCAGGGACGGACCGCGGCACGTTCTTCTTCCTCGTCCCCCTCCGCGACGAAACCGGACCCTGCGGCGGCATCGCCATCCGCCCGCTGTCCCCGACAGCGCTTCTCCCGCTGGACTACGCAACTGTCCGATTCGACAACGTCCGGGTCCCCGACGAACGCTGGCTCGCCGACGGCGCGACCATCACAGCGGACGGCTCGTTCCACGATCCACTGGGCAGTGCCGACGAACGGACCCGCCGCAGCCTGACCGTGGGCAGATTCGCCTGGGGAGCGGTTACCGCAGGACTCGCGGCGGCCGCCCGTGCAGCAGTGGCGATCGCCCTGCCGCACGCGGCTCGGCGACAGACCGTCGACCGATGGCACATCAGGCGGCCCGCGCTCGACCATCTGCACCAGCAGCGGCTTCTGTTCGGTGCCGCGGCCAGAGCGAAGGCAGCCACTGCCCTGGCCCGGCAGGCCACCCACCCGAGCTGGCACATCCCGCCGGACAGCGGCAGCAGCGCTCCCGGAGCCACGCCCTCGGTCATACGCGGCCTCGGACTGGCGAAGGTCACCGTCGATCGGCTCTCGGACAGCGCCGTCGACCGCTGCCGCGAAACGGCAGGCGCACTCGGATTCTTCTCGGAGAACCGGCTGATCGACTATCAGGCCCTGACGATGGCCTTTCGGTCCGCCGGTGGCGACAACCACCTCATCCTGCTGGACGCGGCCTGGTCGATGGTTCGGGAAGTGGAGTACGAGCCCCCCGCAGAATTATCCGGCCCTGAACCCCCGGACCTGGAGAACCCCCGCACCCTCACCCATCTCTTCCGCAGACGCGAGGGCCAGCTGCACGCCGAACTCGCTCAGCAGCTCGCCGCCGCGACGGCGGCAGGCCTCACACCGGACGAGGCATGGAACAACCTGTCCTCCCACGCCGAACAACTCGCCCTGGCCCACAGCACCCGAATCCTGTCCGAAGCACTGCACAGCTGTCCCGATGCCGGGGAACCTCTTGTGCAGGACCTGTACCAGCTTCTGCGACTCGAACACATCGCCGCCGACCTCGCCTGGTACCTCGTCGAAGGCTATCTGACACCGTCGCACGCCCGCGCCCTGCCCGAACTCATCGACCGCCTCTGCCGCAGGCTCCACGATCAAGCACCCCAGGTGGTCGACGTGATGTCCGTGCCGACCGAACTGATTCGCGCCCCGCTGGGAGACCCCGACTATGTGGCCTCGATGGTCGGTGCCTGGACCTCCTAGCGGCCAACGAGTTCACGATGACCCTTCAGAGCGACTCGGGCGTGCGTCTGAAGGACGAGGAGAACCACTGCCGGGGGACCTTGTCGCCCCGTTGCTCGCAGACGAAGGCATCACCGAGGACACCGACCCGACCGACCTGCCCACCCTCCAGGCCACCCTGGACCGCGCCGTCGCGGCCGCCCTGCTGCGCCAGGTCGTCGCCTCCATCGCCGCCGCCGAGACCGAGCGCGCCGCGACCGACGACCACCGACCCTCGCCCGTAAGGGCCGTGCCCACCGCTCGGTCCAGAAGCCGGGCCGGCCGAGCTCCACGCGCTCACCGCGATCGTCCGCGACCAGATCCGCATACGTGTCCACAGAAGGTCCTTTCGAAAACCGGGCGCACCACGGCCACCCGCGAACGATCTCCCGAGGACTATGGCTACGCCCCCGCTCCCCGCACATCGGTCATCTCACCGATACGCGTTCTCGCAGCCTCGGCGTGCGGGATCGTGTCGGACTTCGGGCGGGCGTGGAGCGAATCGCGGTTCGCCGTGGGTGACTCGGGCACAGAAGCAGGCGGTGACGGCGAGGCGCGCGGTCGTCGTCGACCGCCGTGCTTTCAACGGCACCGTCTCCTGCCGCCCGGCTGGCGCCCGAGCCGAAGAGTCCGTCGAGGCCGGCTGATGTCCTGTGACTGAAGGTCTGTTCTCGACGTTGGGTGAATGGGGTGCCGCCTGATGTTCTCGGAGCTTTACCATCGTGCGTGTCATAACGACGGTCAGGGGGCGTGATGAGGCGGGACTTTGTGGAGCGCATACGCGCGTGGAGCACACGGCGAAAGATCCTGAGCTATCTGATCGCGCAGTTCGTTCTTCTCGGCCTGATCATCACGGCCGTCCGTGTCTGGGACATTGATGTCCCCCTTCTGGCTTACCTCGTGCCATGGCTCGGCGCAGTCGCAGCAGGGCTGTTCGGTATGTCCCTCGGATTGAAGAGACCAGCCCGGTGAGGGCGCGGCCACGCCAGATGTAGTCGGGCCACACGCCAGGCGCCGTCAGGTTTGGGACCAACCCCGCACGCGCGGGGAGCAGCTTGGCGACCTGCGGGTTTAGCTTGCCAGGTGGCCAGTTCTTGCTAGTTTCATCGAAACGGACATACCGCCCCATCTAGGTCCGCAAGTCGCGCCCGCACCACCTGGCGGCGGAACTGCCGGGCAGCGTCAGCCTACTGGCGATCCGCGAGGCCGGTCCGGCTGAACGATTGTCCAACAGGTCCGCCCCCGAGCGACAACTACCGCCCGTCAATACGCGTGATCCGCCGTCACGTCCGCCGAGAGGTTCAGCGCGTGCTCGGCCGTCGGGCCCCGGAGGGCGAGCAGGGTGAGGGTGAGGGCGTCGATGGCGGTGAGGTGGGCGATGCGGCTGGCGGTGGTTTCGAGGCCGAAGACGAGGTCCTGGCCGCCGGCGACGAGGGTGTGGGTGGCGGCGTCGCTCAGGGGGGAGCGGGCGTAGCTGGTGAGGGCGATGACGTTCGCGCCGGCGGTGCGGGCGCGGCGGGCGGTGTCGACGACCGTTTGTGTCGCGCCGGTGTGGCTGATGGCCAGGCAGACTGCGGTGGGCGGGAGTTGTGCGGCGGCGAGTTGTGCGGTGAGGGGGTCGGCGGGGGCGTCGACGAGGATGCCGAGGGCGCGGAGGCGGTAGGCGGCGTCGAGGGCGACCGCGCCGGAGAGTCCGGCGCCGACGACCACGACGTGGCTCGCGGCGTCCAGCACCTGTGCCGCCTCCCGCAGGTCGTCCGCCGTGAGGGTGGTGGTCATGCCGTCGAGCGTTTCCCGGGCGGCGTGGATGGTGCTGGCGAGTGCGCGGGCGGCCGGGTCCTGGTCGTCGGACGGGGTGGGGGCCGGGCTCGGCGCCTGGCGGACGGCGGCGATCTTCAGCTCCTGGTAGCCCCGGAACCCGAGCCGCTGGCAGGCCCGGACCACGGACGACGGCGCGGTGCCGGCCAGTGCGGCGACGTCGCTGACGCTCAGGTGCACCAGGTCGACGCCCCGGTCGAGGACGACCTGGGCGACGCGTGCCTCGGTGCCGCGCAGGTCGCCGAGGTGGGCGCGGATGTGCGCGGCCAGCTGGGATTCCAGAACAGAAAATTCGGAACGCTCTTCCATGGATCTAGGGTAGCGTGGAATTCAGTTCCAAGCCCATTGGAGGTGAGTTTCGCCATGCCCGCACTCGCATCCGTGCTGCCGAGCGGTACGGCGGCCGTGCCCGTGGCCGTCCTGGCCGCGGCGGTCCTGCACGCCGTCTGGAACGGGCTGGCGCATCGGATCCCGGACAAGCTCGTCGGCTTCGCCCTGATCAACCTCACCTATGCCGCCTGCGCCGTCGTGCTGGTCGCGTTCAACCCGCTGCCGGCCGCCGCGGCCTGGCCCTACCTTCTCGCCTCCGTGGTGATGCAGGTGACGTCCCAGATACTTCTGCTCCGGGCCTACCAGCTGGGGGACTTCGGGCAGATGTACCCGATCGCCCGCGGGTCGGCGCCGCTGCTGGTGGCCCTGCTGTCCGCGACGGTGCTGGGCCAGGCTCTCGGTGGCGGGGAACTGCTCGGCGTGCTGGTGATCTCCTGCGGCCTGATCGGGCTCGCCCTCGCCAAGGGGATACCCGGGCGGGCGCAGCTGCCCGCTCTCGGGGCGGCCGCCGGTACCGGGGTGATGATCGCCGCTTACACCGTGCTGGACGGCAGCGGCGTACGGCACTCCGGTACCGTCGGCGGCTACATCGCCTGGCTCTTCCTGCTTCAGGGCCCGGCGCTGGCGCTGATCGCCTGGGCCCGGCGTGGTCGTTCCCTCGTCGAGGGGATCCGGCCGGTGGTGCCGGTGGGCATCGCCGGTGGCGTGCTCTCCCTGACCGCCTACGGACTGGTGGTCTGGGCGCAGTCCCGAGGCAACCTGGCGACCATCGCCGCCCTGCGCGAGACGAGCATCGTCATAGCCGCGCTGCTGGCCACGGTGGTTTTCCGCGAACGCCTCGGGCGGCTGCGGATGACGGCCAGCGCCACTGTCCTGGCCGGGATCGCCGTCCTGGAGTTCGCCCGTCCATGAGAGCCAATCAGAGTCCCTGAGAGTCACTGGGGTTCCTGAGGCGGGGGTTCCTGAGGCGTTCCGCCCACGAGGGAGGCCCGCCCGTCAGGAGGACCCGCCCGTGAAAGGCCACCAGTCCCAAGCCGGCGGTCGGCGGTCAGGGCACGATGACCGTGAGCGAGGTGTTGGTGAGCCGGAACCCCAGCTTCTCGTACAGCCGCTGCGCCTGGTTCCCCTCGCTCACGGCAAGGCCCACCTCGGTGAGTCCGCGGTCGGCCACGTCGGCCAGGACCAGGCGCAGCAGGTCGCCGCCGAGGCCGGGGTAGCCCAGGTCGGGGTGGCGGAAGACGCTGGCGATCCAGGGCAGGCCGTCGCGGTTGGTGAGGATGGCTCCGGCCACGACCTGGTCGGCGTCGTCGACCACCAGCCTGCTGCACGGCAGTACGGGGCCGATGTCCTTCCCGGCGAGCAGGGCCGCCAGCCGCTCCATCCTGGACTGGTCGTCGAGCTCGGGGGAGTGGTCGGGGTGGCCGGGGGCGAACGCGGCGCGTTTTGCCGGGAACAGCTCCTCGGCGTCGCGGTCGCACGGAACGGTGCGGAACCCGATTCGCAGCGGGGTCTGTGCCCAGTCAGCGGAAGGAGGACAAGCGATCAGATCCAACTCCATGGTGTGAGCGTGCCGGAGGACGGTCGCGCCGCGGTGAAGCAGCTGCTCGCCGAGCCCGACAGGGCCGGAGACCACCCAGCCGGACATGTCCGACAGCACGAACTCGACGGGATCAACGGGGCCGACGGCCGCACCGGTGGCGTCGACGGCCGTACCAGTGGGGCCGGCGGCCGCAGCGGCGATGCCGTCGGCGTCCAGCACCTCCAACAGGTCGGCCCACGGCCGCCCCACCCGCTCGCCACGTAGATACCGCACGACCGGAAGGCCATCGATGCTTCGCCCGATCTCCCAGTCTTCTTCCGTTCCAGCCACGCAGCCCACCCGATCTCCGAGAACGTTTCTTGTCCGGCCATCGTCGGCCAGAGCCCGGCCCGGGGACAAGTGGGTTACTCGCCCGGTCCTCCGTCGAGCAGTTCAAGGAATCCGAAGTCGCGGACGAACGCCGCGGTGGCGCAGTTCGGCTTCCGGCGGGCCTCGGAGGCGAAGGCCTCGCGCAGGAACGCGGTGAGCCCCTGGCGGGGGTAGGCCTCCAGAACGGCGTCGACGGCGTCCGGCGGGATCTCCTCCAGGCGCAGGCCGAGGACGTCGGCGGCGGAGCCGAGGTGAATGCCGGCGACCTCGGGGCGCGGGTCGTCGCCGGTGGTCAGCTCCATGTGCAGGCGGACGGCGTCACCGACCAGTTCCGCCAACTCGGGGTCCGCGCCCTCCCGCAGCAGCGTCTCGCGGGCCACCAGGGCGCCGCGCTCCTCGAACGGCGTGACCTGGTCGTCCCAGTCCGGGGTGAGCCCGAGGTCGTGGAAGACGGCTCCGAGGTACAGGGCCTCGCGGTCCGGAGCGAGGCCGCGGCGGGCCAGGATCGCCTCGGCGAAGGCGTATGTGCGGTGGCAGTGCGCGACCAGTGCGTCCGGTGAGGCGGCGCGCAGCATGCGCTCGGCGGTTTCGACCAGGGCGGTGTCCGGCCGTGGGGCGAGAGACGGAAGGGAGGTCACGAAGTCTCCTCTGGAACGGAGGTGTCGAGCTCGTTGCGCGGGCTGCCGGTCGGTCTGTCGGCAGCCGGGGACGGGCGGCTGGACCGGTCGGGGGCGCAGAAGCGCTGTCGGTACGCATGAGGGGTGACGGAAGTGTGCTGTCGGAAGGTGCGGTGGAAGGTCTCGGTGGAGCCGAAGCCACAGCGGCCGGCGACGGCGGCGATGGTGAGGTCGCTCTCCTGGAGCAGCCTGCGCGCGGCCTCGACCCGCTGGGCCTCGACGTACGCGGCGGGCGTGCTGCCGGTCTCGCGGGTGAACACCCGGATGAACTGGCGGTCGCTCAGCCCGGCCCGCTCGGCCAGCACGGGCAGCGTCAGCCGTTGGTCGAGGTGGGCGTCGATCCAGGCGAGCAGCTCCGCGATGTCGGCCCGGGCGGTCCGTTGCCGCTCCAGTGGCGCGCTGAACTGGCTCTGCCCTCCGGGCCGTTGGAGGTACATCACCATCCACTGGGCGGTCGCCAGGGCGAGCCTGCGCCCGTGGTCGTCGGCAACGAGCGCGAGGGACATGTCGATTCCGGCGCTCACGCCGGCGCCGGTCCACACCGGGTCGGCGCGGACGTACACGGCGTCCGCGTCCACGGTGATGTCGGGGTACTGCGCGGCGAGTCGGTCGGCGGTGGCCCAGTGCGTGGTCGCCCGGCGCCCGGCGAGCAGACCGGCCTCCGCCAGGATGTGCGCGCCGGTGCAGACGGACGCCACGCGCCGTGTCCGAGGTGAGGTCTCCCGTACCCAGCGGACCACCTCGGGGTCCACCGCGGGCTCGAAGCCGTCCGGGCCCAGCTGCAGCGCCCCGGGGATGATCAGGGTGTCGATGCCGCTGCCGTCGATCTCGCCGAACGCCCGGTCCGCCGACAACCGCAGCCCGCCCGCGCACTCCACCTCGCCCCGGCGGGGGCCGACCAGCTCGACGGTGTAGCCACGCGCATGTCCGCGCCCGTACGCGCCCACGCTCGCGCCTGCGTCCGCGCCAGGGCCCGCCCCTGCCGCACCCCCCGCCGCCGCCCCCGTCCGCGCCGCCTCGCCGAGCAGCCGGGTGGCGGCGGAGAACACCTGGGCGGGTCCGGTGACGTCGAGCAGTTCCACCCCTTCGAACACGGCGATGGCGATGCGGCGGGTATGGCTGTGACTCATGAGCCTATGATCCGTACCCGCACCGACCGACGGCAACGACACAGTTGTGTCAGAAAACGACATCCGGGTTCCGGTGCCGCGAAATTCAGCGGCGCCGAGCGGCCGCGCCGACCATGCTGGAGATCATGAACGTGCACATCACTGCCGCCGACCGCCTCGGCGAGGAGCGCCTGCCCGACGGCCGCCTGCTGGCCTGGGCGGAGTGGGGTCCGGTGGACGGAACGCCCGTCCTCCATTCCCCCGGCGCGGCCACCACCCGGGCACTCGGCTTCGGCGCCGACGCAGTGGACGCGCTCGGCGTCCGCCTGATCAGCCTCGACCGGCCGGGACTCGGCTCCTCCACCCCCGCGCCCGGGCGGACCTTCGCCGATTTCGCGGCCGACATCCGCGCCTTCGCCGAGCGGCGCGGACTGGGCCGTCCAGCCATGCTCGGCAACTCCCAGGGTGCGCCGTTCGCCCTGGCCTGCGCCGCCGCGGGCACGGTCGGCGCGCTCGCCCTGGTCTCGGCGGCGGACGAGGTGGCGGCCCCGCACTTCGCCGCCCCGGGCCCGGCCGATGCCGCTGCGGTCACTAGGCCGCGTATTCGGTCGTGATCAATGGGTTCGGGTGAGGTCCTTGATCCAGATCATTGCGCCGCGGAGGTGAAGGCCGGCGAGGTAGCTTTC
>NZ_JBIVMI010000047.1:0-39385 GCF_044753005.1 Kitasatospora sp. NPDC088548 | reverse complement strand
GGATCAGGCTGCCCCCAGCTTCACCAGACCGCTGCGACGGTCCGGCGGAGAAGGCCTTTCACCTCCACTCGATTGCATAGCGCCTCGTGGCGCACACCTGTGACAGCGAAGATGGACCGTTTGCCAGCGAAGTTGGACCGACGCTAGTTTGCGACAGCGAAGTTGGACCGATAGGGCTGTCGTCAGGCGGGGGATGCGGTGGGGGTACTGGCTCATGCGCTGGATCAGGAAGCGCTGACGGGCTTTGAGCTGGACTTCTGTGTCGACGGGGTCCGCCGGCGCGGGCCGCTGCGGGCAAGTTGGGATCTGAGGTTCGAGGCAGCGGAGCCGGTCCGTGAGTTCAGCTGGCACAAGTACGCGCGGGGTTTCGCGGGCTGGTACTACTCGGCGACGGTGAGAGACCACGTCGGCTACGAGTCGTGGCTGGAGCGGGACCGGCTGATCCTGCTGGACCGCGATCCGCAGGTCGCCGCCATCGCCTCGCAGCCGTTCTGGCTTCACTGGCATGACGGGGTCCGATCGCGTCGGCACGCTCCCGACTACTTCGTCCGGCTCGCCGACGGGCGGGGCCGCGTGGTCGATGTCCGCGCCGAGGACGACATGGACGAAGAGACACGGGAGTCCTTCGCCGCGACCGAGCGAGCTTGCTCGGCGGTGGGCTGGGAGTTCGTCTGGGTCGGGCGGCCCGATCCGGTGTTCATGGCGAACGTCCGCTGGCTGCACCGATATCGGCGGAGTCGCTGCGGCCGGCCCGCGGAGGTGGTCGGCCAGTTGCTGGAGGTGTTCCGCGAGCCGAAGGGCTTGTGGGAGGGCGCCGGACAGGTCGGGGACCGGCTGCGGGTGCTGCCGGTGCTTTTCCACCTGTTGTGGTCCGGCGTCTTGGGAACGGACCTGGAGGGCGGCCTGATGGCGACCGACAGCTTGGTCTGGACGGAGGGAAGCGGATGAGCGGGTTGAAGCGGCCGCCGGCGTTGGCGGTTGGCCACAGGATTCGGTTCGAGGGACAGGTCAGGGGGGTTCTCGAGGTCACCGCCCAGGCAGCCGTATTGGAGGACGCGGAGACCCCGCACCGGGTGGTCGCCCTGATCGACCTGTTCGAGGCGGAGGACTTCGAGGTCCTGTTCCAGCCCGAGCGGATGCCGCTGCCCGCGGTCGGGCTGCTGGAGGCGTTCCCGCCCGAGGCGGTGAAGCAGGCGCTGTGGTGGGAGAAGCACATCTTGGAGGTCCTGCACGGGCTCGCGCCGGACGCCGAGCCCGGCACGGAACCGCGGCCGGGCTACGGGCCGGGTTCCTCGGTGACGTCGCGGCAGCGGGTGAAGGCGGCCGAGCTGGCTGCCGCCGGCCACGACGTTGCTGCCCAGACGGTCGGCAACCGGCGCCGCCGCTATCAGGCCGAGGGCCTGGTCGGGCTTGCCGACCGCCGCCCGGTCCGCAAGCGCGCGGAGTTCGGCTCGGTCCCCGAGCCCGTCGTCGAGGCGATGCGCAAGGCGATCAAGGAAGGCGTCGACACCTCGACCCGCAACGGGGCCTATCTGATCTGGCGGACCGGGGAGATCCTGCGGGAATCGGTCGAGGAGCCGGTCGAACTGCCGACCCAGCGGACCCTCTACCGGCTGCTGGAGAAGCTGGCGAAGGGCACACATGCGACTGGCTCGGCCGTGACGCGCCGGTCGAAGGCCCACGGGGCGGCGGCCCCGTTCGGCGAGCTGACGGTGTCGGCTCCGGGCGAGGTGATGCAGATCGACTCCACGCCGCTGGACGTGATGGTCCGCCTCGACAACGGGGTGGTCGGCAAGGTCGAGTTGACCGGGATGATCGACGTCGCCACCCGGACGTTGTCGGCGGCGGTGCTGCGGCCGACGACGAAGTCGGTGGACGCGAGCGTGCTGCTGGCCCGCACCGTCACCCCCGAGCTGATGCGGCCGGGCTGGGTCGACGCGCTGAAGATGTCCCGTTCGGTGCTGCCGCACCGCCGCCTGCTGTCCTTGGACGAGCGGCTGGAGCATGCGGCCGCGAAGCCGGTGATCGTCCCGGAGATGATCGTCTGCGACCACGGCAAGGCGTTCATCTCCCGCAACTTCCGGGCCTCCTGCCGGTTCCTGGAGATCGACTTCCAGCCCACCCACAAGGGGGCGCCCTTCCAGAAGGGCCACATCGAGAAGATGCTGGGCTCGGTTGCCACGATGTTCGCCCAGTTCCTGCCGGGTCACACCGGCCGCAACACCGATCAGCGCGGTCGGCACCCCGAGCAGGAGAACCTGTGGTCGCTGCCCGAGCTGCAGGACCTGCTGGACGAATGGATCGTCGCGCAGTGGCAGAACCGTCCGCATGAGGGCCTGCGCGACCCCGACCACCCGGGGCGGCTGTTCACGCCGAACCAGAAGTACGCCGCCCTGGTCGAGTCCTGCGGCTACGTCCCGGTCGCGCTGAGCGGCCAGGACTACGTCGAGCTGCTGCCCGCGGCCTGGCGGGCCGTCAACTCCTACGGCATCCGGATCAACAACCGCACCTACGACAGCCCCGAACTCGGGCCGATGCGCCTGCGCGACTCCGGCGTCACCGCGAAGCGCGGTCTCTGGGAAGTCCACCGCGACCCCTACGACGCCTCCCGGGTCTGGGTCCGCGACCACCGCGGGGACGGCGGCTGGGTCCAGGCGACCTGGAAGTACTTGAACCGGACACCGGTCCCCTTCGGCGACCTGGCCTGGGACCACGTCAGCCACCAACTGCCCAAGGCCACCGAGGAGGAACTCGCCCAGGCCGTCGCCGACCTGCTGACCCGCGCTCACGCCGGCCCCGACCGGCCCGCCGCGAAGAAGAGGGATCGGAAGGCAGCGCCGGCCAAGGCCGAGCGGCGAGTGGCCGCCCGGACGAAGGCCGCCCCGCCGACCGTTCCCGTCCCGGATCCACGACCGCTACCGCTGCCCGAGGCCGAAGCGCCCGAGGACGACGGCGATCTCGCCGAGGTGATCCCGCTGGGCCTGTTCAATCCGCTCGAAGACCCCTGGGGACGCTCGTGACCACGCTGCCCGCCGACGATTCCGACGAGGACTTCGGACGGCAGTTGACCACCCTGCCGGGCTGGCGCGAGTTCGTCGGCGCGTCCCTGAGCGAGCCCATGGCCGCGCTGACGAAGGCCGAGTACGACGCGCTGGAAGAAGGTGACCAGGATGCCTACGACGATGATCGGCTCGACCACCATGCCCGCCTCCAGGTGGTCGCCACCTCCACGGTCCGTTCCACCGTCACCTGCGGCCGTCGTCTGATCATCCTGAACCGCGGGGCGATCAGCGCTCGCCGCGGCCTGATCGTCTCCGGGCCGGCCAACACCGGCAAGACGATCGCCCTCACCCAGCTCGGCCTGGCCCACGAGTTGCAGGACCGCCGCCGGCACCCGGGACAGGACGACCGCATCCCGGTCATCTACATCACCGTCCCACCGGCCGCGACACCGCGCATGATCGCCGCCGAGTTCGCCCGCTTCCTGGGCCTGCCCGTGCTGAGCCGGGCGAACATCACCGACCTCACCGAGGCCGTCGTCGGTGTCTGCACCAAGGCCCGGACCGGCCTGATCCTGGTCGACGAAATCCACAACATATCCCTGACGACACGTCATGGAGCCGAAGCTTCGGACACGTTGAAGTACTTTTCCGAGCGCATCCCGGCGACGTTCGCCTATGCGGGCATCGACGTCGAGTCGGGGAGTCTGCTGTCCGGCACCCGGGGAGACCAGATCGCCGCCCGGTTCACCCCGATGGCCACCCACCCGTTCCCCTACAACGCCGAGTGGAAGTCCCTGGTCGCGCAGATGGAGGCCAACCTCGTGCTGCACGAGCACAAGCGCGGCACCCTGACCAGCCTGGACCGGTTCATCCACACCCGCACCGGCGGCATGATCGGCACCCTCTCCCACCAGATCCGCGGCGCCGCCGTCGACGCCATCCTCGGCCGGACCGAGAAGATCACCAAGGCGGGCCTGCTGGCCGTCGACCTGGACATCGCCTCTCGCCGCAAGCGCCCGGACGCAGGCCGGTGACCCCGCCGGCCGGGGAAGGCCCCGTCGTCCGGCTGCCGTTCCAAGTCCGTCCGCAGAGCGGTGAAGGCGCCCGCTCGTTCATCCTCCGGCTCGCCCAGGCGAACTGTCTTTCACCCACCTACCTGCGGAAATTCCTCGCGCAGCCGCCCTTGCACCGCGGCACCCCGACCTGGGACCGCATCGCCGCGGTCACCGGACGCGACCCGGTCGAACTGCGGCAGGTCCTGGAGACCATCGAGTGCACGGAGTGCGGAACCCCGATGCGGCCGCTGGCGAGCTTCGGCGTCAAGCCGCGGACCTGCTCGAAGGCATGCCGGCAGAAGCGTTACCGCAAGGGCATCCCGGTGACCGACTGGAAGAAGATCCCCTGCCGCGTCTGCGGGCAGCTGATGCGACTGCGGCTCGGACAACGGCGCCACATGTGCTCATCGCACTGCCGCCGGGTCGCGTTCCAGTTCCGCCAGCGCGGCGAGCCGCTGCCCAGGCCGTCGAAATCCAAGGAGACCTCCGAGCTGGCCGACGGGGACATGCTCACCGGTCTCTGCCCGGTCTGCGAGGGCCCGTTGAACGGACCCACCGGACGGAGGGCGTGCTCGAGACGGTGCAGCGCCAGGATCGCCCACTGGACCCGCAGCCCGCTCCCACCGCCCACGTCCTGCCGCCACTGCCGGGAGCCAGTCCTGCCCAGAGTCGACGGCCGCCCCCGCTACTGGTGCTCGGCCGACTGCAAAGCTCAGGAGCGACGCGAATGGCGGAACCCGGACCCAGGCGCCGTCCAGCTGCAGGAGACCCAACCCGATCCGGTCGAACCCGAATCCGCCGCGGTCCCCGCGAGAACCTGCCAAGCCTGCGAAGGACCCTACTGGCCCCTCAGCGCCAATCCGTGGTGCTCAATCCGCTGTTTCGAGCAGCAGCTCGCGAAGCGCGCTGACCAGCAGAAATGCGGCAGCTGCGGAGCCTCGATGGCGCACCGGAAACCAGTCACAGGCCGCATCTGGTGCTCAACTCCGTGCCGTCAACGAGCAACCCGATGGCGCGCGGAGCTCCGAGCACGCGCGGGCCGCCCCGCACCACAGACGCCCATCCTGCCTACTTGTCGCGGCTGCCACCACACCTACCAGCCACTCAGGCCCAACCCCTGGTGCTCGAACCAGTGCTTCGATCAGACGACTCTCAAGCTGTCTGAACAGGGCGAATGCGCAGCCTGCGGAACCTCGATGGCCCACCGCAAGCCGACCTCCAACACCCGAAAGTGGTGCTCGGGCACCTGCCAGCAGAGGTCGGTCCGCTGGCGCGCAGAACTCCGCGACCGCGCAGCCCAAGCCATCGTCAATCCATCTTCACTGTCACAAACCATGCAGTGATCCAACTTCGATGACACAAACAGCGATCAGTCCAACTTCGGTGGCAAACGGTCCAGCTTGGCTGTCACAGGTCAGGCGGACCGTGTCGGGGAGCGTTGACGAGCGACAGTCACCGATATATCGTCGAGATATCGAGACAGTTACTCGACGACTGTCCGGACAGACCGGGAGGTGGGCGCGATGCGCTCAGGGAGGCGATTTCGTGAGGAGGGCCCGCGCGGCGGACGGCGCCGTGGACCGGGCCCGGAGTTCGGGGGGATGCCCGGGGAGGGGTTCGAGGGCCGGGAGGCGTTCGGCTCCTTCGGGCCGCTGTTCGGCGGGGGCGGTCCGGGCCGTCCGGTCGGCGGGCCGTTCGGTCACGGCTTCGGCGGGCACGGCGGGCGCGGGCACGGTCCGCGTGGCCGGCGCGGCGGACGGGCCCGGCGCGGGGACGTCCGGGCGTCGCTGCTGGCGCTGCTCAAGGAACGGCCGATGCACGGCTACGAGATGATCGCGGAGATCACCGAGCGGACCGGCGGGGCCTGGCGGCCGAGCCCGGGCTCGATCTACCCCAACCTCCAGCTGCTGGAGGAGGAGGGTCTGATCACCGCCGAGGAGGTCGGTGGCAAGCGACTGGTCTCGCTCACCGAGGCCGGCCGGGCCCAGGCCGAGGCGGGGCCCGCCGAGCCGTGGGCGGAGGCCGGCCGCGAGGTCGACTGGGAGGCCGTCCAGGAGGTCGATCAGGCGCTCGGCGCGGTCGACCACGCGATCCGGCAGGTCATGGCGACCGGCACCGAGGCGCAGCGCGCCAAGGGTCTGGCCGTGCTCAACGAGGCCCGCAAGAAGCTGTATCTGATCCTTGCCGAGGACGCCTGAGCCGAGGACGCGTGACCGGTCGGGGCGAGCGGGTGGGCGGTGCCGCCGCTCAGGGGCGGATGGCGAACAGCCCCAGGCACACGAGCAGCAGCACCGCCCAGCCGAACCAGAGCCAGCCGTCCGATCCGAAGGCGGCGCAGTAGGCGCCGACCACCACCAGCAGCGCGGAGGTCAGCCAGACCGCCTGCCGGTTGCGGCGCGTCGCAGCCCGGGGTGTCGCCCTGGGGCGGGGGTGTCGTACGGTCTTCGCCATCGCCGTCCTCCCGGGGGGAGCGGCGGTCACCCGGAGGCGCGGTCGGTGGCCGCCTCGTCGAACTCGTAGCGCCAGAACCAGCCGGCACCCCGCTGCTGCTTGGCCCTGACGTACACCAGTGTGCGCGCCGGACTGTCCCCGTGCGAGGGAACCGGCACCTTGTACGTCCTGGGCACGCCGTACATCGGCCCCAGGGGGATCGGCAGGATCCGGCCGTCCAGGGGGCCGCCGACGAATTCGGTGTCCGCGCTCTTCACTCCACCAGGGTCTCACCTCGCCGCGATTCCCCCGGCGGCCCGGGTCGGCGAGGGGGAGGGGTGGTGGCGGGCCGGTGGCGGGAGTGTGACCGGAGAGGCACCGCCCCCGGTCATCCGCAGGCCCCGCGCACCCTTATCCTTCCTGTACGCCCTCGGGGTTCACCCGGGTCAGCGGGCCTGTACGGGCCGGGTGAGGCGCACATCGGCGCGCCCGCCGAGGCGCAGCCTGCGTGCTGCCGCGACTCCGTACCGTGACCCGGCGTCGGCCGTCCGGCAACCCCGGGCACTGGTCGGCAGGGCGCGGACGACAGGGCCGAGCACCACCCCGGGAAGCAGCGGGGGGCGCCGTGCGTTGCGTCCAGTGGTACGTCGAATGCTGTGTCACACCAGGCATGGCAGTGCGCGGAAGGGGCCCGATGGAAGCCGGCAGCAGGTGGACGACCTGGTGGCAGAAGCGTGAGCGGCAGCGGGCCCGGTCGGGTGACGTGGACAGCCCCGCCGCCAGACTGGACCAGCTGCTCGGCGCCGTACGCGCCGGTTTCCCGCTCGCACCCGCCGCGCATCCGGCCGGCTACCGGTGTTCCTGTGACCGGGTGGCCTGCCCGGCCCCCGCCCAGCACCCGGTCTCCTTCGCCTGGCAGACCCAGGCGACCACCGACCCGGAGCAGCTCGCCCGCTGGCTCTCCCGCGACCCGCGGGCCAACTTCGTCACCGCCACCGGCCGCGCCCACGACGTGCTGGACGTGTCGGCCGAGGCCGGCCGGCTCGCCCTGGAGCGGCTCGCCGCGCTGGGCGTCGAGGGCCCGGTGGCCGCCGTCGGCGAGGACCGCTACCTCTTCTTCACCGCCACCAGGGGCACCCCGGTCGACGAGGACGAGTGGTGGCCGAGCGCGCTGGACTCCACGCCGGACACCATGTCCGAGCACCCCGGTCTGCGCTGGCACTGCCGCGGCTCGTACACCCTGCTGCCGCCCGCCGCGCTGCCGGACGGCTCCGAGGTGCGCTGGCTGCGCGGGCCCGAGCAGCCCCTGCCGGACCCACTGCGCGTCCTGGACGTGCTGACCGACGCCTGCACCGAGGTGGGCGCGGTCGCCGAGGAGCAGTGGCTCATCGGCTGAGGCCCGCGCCCACCTGGGCCGCCGCGACGGCCACGGCTACGGTCGCCGCGACGGCTACGGCAGGGTGAGGATCTCCGCGCCGTCGGCCGTGACCACCAGCGTGTGCTCGAACTGGGCGGTGCGCTTGCGGTCCTTGGTGACGACCGTCCAGCCGTCCGCCCAGATCTCGTAGTCGTAGGTGCCCAGGGTCAGCATCGGCTCGATGGTGAACGTCATCCCGCGCTTGATCACCTCGGTGGCCCGCTCGCTGTCGTAGTGCGGGATGATCAGGCCGGAGTGGAACGACGTGTTGATGCCGTGCCCGGTGAAGTCCCGTACCACGCCGTAGTCGAAACGCTTGGCGTAGGACTCGATGACCCGCCCGATCACGTTGATCTGGCGGCCTGGCTTGACCGCCTTGATGGCCCGGTTGAGCGCCTCCCGGGTGCGCTCGACCAGCAGCCGGGACTCCTCGTCCACATCGCCGCACAGATAGGTGGCGTTGAGGTCGCCGTGCACCCCGTGGATGTACGCGGTGGCGTCGATGTTGACGATGTCACCGTCCTGGAGGACGGTCGAGTCCGGGATGCCGTGGCAGATCACCTCGTTGATCGAGGTGCAGACCGACTTGGGGAAGCCCCGGTAGCCGAGGTCGGACGGGTAGGCGCCGTGGTCGCACATGTAGGTGTGGGCGACGGCGTCCAGCGCGTCCGTGGTGACGCCCGGCGCGATCAGCTTCGCGGCCTCCTCCATCGCCCGCGCGGCGATCCGGCTCGCGATCCGCATCTTCTCGATGGTCTCGTCGGTCTGCACCTCGGGCCCGGTGTAGGGCGTCGGTGCGGGCCGGCCGACGTACTCGGGGCGGGCGATGTGCGCCGGGACCTTGCGGGTGGGGGACTGGATGCCGGGTACGAGAGCCATGGCCGCGAGTCTAGCCGCCGGGCCGGACCCGGCCGGGGGTGTGCGGGACAGGTGGGGCCGGGGAATGATCGGTATGACGCATCCGTCGACGGGAGTGACCACCATGCCCCTGGGATTCCATCGCAAGCCGACCGGCAAGCCCGGCGAATGGTTCTACTGCATCAAGCACGCCAAGGTGGAGGAGGGGCCGGAATGCCCCGCCAAGGACCGCCTCGGCCCGTACGCCAGCCGCGAGGAGGCGGCCCACGCGCTGGAGATCGCCGACGAGCGCAACCGCGAGTGGACCAGTGACCAGCGCTGGAACGACAAGCCCGCGGACGGCGACGCGCGGTAGCCGGCCCGGCCTCAGGCGGCCGGCCCGGCGGCGGCCGCCCCCTGCCCGTCCTGCTCACGCTCCGACCTCTCGGCCTTCTCGTGTTCGGCGCGGACGGCGGCCGCGTGCGGGTCGGTGCGGTCGTCGTAGGCCAGCAGGCTGGGCAGGGCGGCGGCGAGGGCGAGCACACCCACCACGCACGCGATCCCGCCGGCCCAGACCGAGGCGCGGACGCCGACCAGCCCCGCCATGCCGCCGGCCCGGACCTGTCCGAGCTGCGGGCCGATCGAGTAGCTGAGCAGCTCCACCCCGGCCATCCGGCCGCGCACCCCGTCGGGGATGGACTGGTTCCACATGGTGGAGCGGGCGATGCCGCTGATCTGGTCGGCGCCGCCGGCCAGGGCCAGACAGAGCAGCACCGGCCAGACGCTGCCGGACAGCCCGGCCAGGGCCATCGCCGTGCCCCAGACGAGCGCCGCGACCACCAGCAGCCGGCCGTGCCGGTGGATCCGTGAAGTCCACCCGCTGGTCGCCGAGACCAGCAGCGCGCCGACCGCCTCGGCGGCGTACATCGGGCCGAGCGCCCAGTCCGCGCCCAGCTCCGAGGCGAGGAACGGGAAGATCGCCACCGGGAAGGCGAACAGCATCGCGCAGGTGTCGATGGCGTAGGTGCCCAGCAGGTCCTTGCGGCTCCAGGCGTACCGCACCCCGGTGAGGACGGCCCGGACGGAAGGCTTCTCGGCGCCGGTGGGCGGCGGCACCGCGCGGATCCGGGCGAGCAGCAGCAGCGAGGCACCGAAGGTCAGCGCGTCCAGCGCGTACGCGGTCTGCACCCCGGCGAACGCCACGATGATCCCGGCCAGCGCCGGGCCGATCACCGAACCGGCGTTGCGGTACAGGGAGTTGAGCGCGAAGGCGGCGGTCAGCTGGTCGTGCGGGACGATCCGCGGGGTGAGCGAGTCCAGCGCCGGGCGCTGGAGGCCGTCGGCGGCGGCGACCAGCGCGGCCACCAGGTAGACGGGCCAGAGCAGCGGGGTCGGCAGCAGCGCGTTGAGCAGCAGCAGACCGGTGAGCAGGGCGAGCCCGGCCTCGGAGAACAGCACCAGCCGGCGGCGGTCCAGCGCGTCGGCGAGGGCGCCGCCCCAGAGCCCGAAGACGATCAGCGGCACCAGTTCGAAGGCGCCGACCAGACCCACCGCGAAGGACGAGCCGGTGAGCTCCTTGATCTGCATCGGCACCGCGACATACGTCAGATAGCTGCCGAGGCTGGTGACGCACCCGGAGAGCCAGAGCAGCCGGAAGTCCGGTGAGGAGTGCCAGGGGGCCAGGTCGGGGCGGAGGGAACGCAGGAGCGTCCGCAGCCGTCCGTGCGGGGGTGGTTCGGCGTCGTTCACGAACGAACATCCTCGGCCGCCCGTGCCCGCCGCCGCAACGGGTTTTTCCCGCCGGGAGCGGTCGTCGGCGGGCCGGTGCGGTGCCGGTGCCGGGGGCCGTCGGCGGGCCGGGCCCGCGGTTCACCAGCGGCTGATCGCGGGCCCGGCGGTGAGCCGCCCGGCGAGGTCGGCCAGCCGGCCGAGGGCGGAGCGGCGGGCCGCCGGCCGCCCGGCGGCGGCGCTGACCAGGTGCTGGGCGAGGTCGAACGGCTCCTCCTCGGCCGTTCCGACCGCCAGCCGCTCGTGCGCGAGGCCCGCCAGCTCACCGGCGGCGGCGGGACCGGCGCCCTCCAGCGCGAGCACCGTCGCGCCCTGGCGGCGGGCGTCCTGCACCCGCTCCAGCAGCGGTTCGCCGGCCGTCGCCGGGGCCACCACCAGCACCGTGGCGCCGCGCCCGGCCCCGGTGAGCCGCCCCAGGTCCTGCGCCAGATGGGCCGGGGCCCGGGCCGGCACCCGGTGGCGCAGCAGGGTCGGCGCCAGCCGGGGGACGTCCGACCAGGCGGCCTCGTCCCGCAGATGGGCGGCCAGGTGCCAGGGCTCGTACGCCTCGGTGCCGACCAGCAGAAGTTCGCCCGCACCGCGCCGGGAGACCGCGTGCCGCAGCGAGCCGGCGAAGCCGCCGACCGCCTCCAGCCAGCCCGTTCCCGCCAGGCGCTCCCCGAGTGCCGAAACTCTCACCGCGTCCATGCGGCCCAGAATGCCGCGCGGGACCGGGTGTTTGACAGGATCGGCCCATGACTTCCCTCGATTCAGCGACAAACCCGGCCCATGAGCTGCCGGACGTCTCGCAGCTGGTGGTCGGTGTCCTCGGCGGCACCGGCGACCAGGGGCGGGGGCTGGCCCACCGGCTCGCCAAGGCCGGCCAGCAGGTGATCATCGGCTCCCGGCACGCGGCCCGCGCGGAGGCCTCGGCCGCCGAACTCGGCCTCGGCGTCCGCGGCGCCGACAACGCGGCCACCGCGCGCGACAGCGACATCGTGATCGTCGCGGTGCCGTGGGACGGTCACGCCGCCACCCTCTCCGCCCTGCGCGAGGAGCTGGCCGGCAAGATCGTGGTGGACTGCGTCAACCCGCTCGGCTTCGACAAGCAGGGCGCGTACGCGCTGGTGCCGGAGGAGGGCAGCGCCGCCCAGCAGGCCGCCGCCCTGCTGCCGGACTCCCGGGTCACCGCCGCCTTCCACCACCTCTCGGCGGTGCTGCTCCAGGACGAGTCGGTGGAGCGGATCGACACCGATGTGATGGTGCTCGGCGACGAGCGCGCCGCCACCGACGTCGTACAGGCGCTGGCCGGCCGGATCCCGGGGATGCGCGGCATCTTCGCGGGCCGGCTGCGCAACGCCCACCAGGTGGAGTCGCTGGTGGCGAACCTGATCTCGGTCAACCGCCGTTACAAGGCGCACGCGGGCCTGCGGATCACCGACGTGTGACACCCCCGGCGCCGGCCTCACCCCTGGACCGCGTCCGGAGGTGAGGTCGGCGACAATGGGGGCCGACCGTTTCCGGCCCTAGGAGCCCTTCGCCATGCCCCGCACGTCCCGCTACGCCCTGATCGTCGTCGTTCTCGCGGTCGCCGCCGCCGTGGTCTCCCTGGTGCAGGGCTTCTGGCTGGGCCTGATCTGGATCCCGCTGGCGGGCGTGGCCAGCAACGTCCTGTGGCTGAACCTGCGCCGGGCGAAGCTGGCGAAGGCCGCGGCCGAGCGCGCCTGAGGCCCCGCGCCCAGGCCCCGGCGCGCTGGTTCCTACCGAAACGCGCTAGTTCTTCCAGAAGGTGAACAGCTCCCGGCCGAACACCGCGTACGCCCGGTCGACGCCGAACACGTCCATCAGACCGTAGACGGCGTCGAAGAAGAAACGGTTCACCTCCGGCTGCCACAGCAGGGCGAACACGGCCAGCATCCCGTACGGCGCGAACGGCTCGACCGCGCGCCTGGTCCCGTAGGAGAGCCAGGGCTCGATGATCCCGTAGCCGTCCAGACCGGGCACCGGCAGCAGGTTCAGCAGGGCCGCGCTCAGCTGCAGCATGCCGAGGAAGCCCAGCGCCAGGGCGAGCGGCGAGACGGCCAGCTCCTGGCCGTGCCAGACGGCGTGCACCTTCGGGTCGTCCAGCCAGCCCGCGCCGACCGGGACCAGCAGCAGGGCCGCGCAGACCACGTTGACCAGCGGGCCGGCCGCCGAGATCAGGCTGTGCTTGAGCCGCCCGCTGATCCGGTGCCGCTCGATCCAGACCGAACCACCGGGCAGGCCGATGCCGCCGAGGATCACGAAGACGATCGGCAGGACGAAGCTGAGCAGCACGTTCGCGTACTTGAGCGGGTTGAGCGTCAGATAGCCCTTGGCGCCGACGGTGAGGTCGCCGCCGTGCATCGCGGTGCGCGCGTGCGCGTACTCGTGCAGGCAGAGCGAGACCATCCAGCCCGCCACCACGAACAGGAAGACGCCGAACGAGGCGTTCCCGTAACCCGCGTAGACGGCCCAGCCGGACGTGCCCAGGATCGCGAGGAGCGCCCAGAACACCGGACTGATCCGGCGCTCCTCGCTGCGTGAGCGCTGCGTTGCGGCGAAGGTCATGGTGTGGGTGCTCCGGGAGTGTCGGGGGTGCGGGCAGAGGACCGATCATGCCGGGCGGGCCCGTCGCCGGACAAGCCGTCCCAGGTGAACGTACGGCAGCCCGGTCCCGGTTCCGGACGGGGACAAATGTGCGTGCGCACCGGCGGGCATCGACCAGAATGGGCGGGTGCACTACGGCATCCTCGGAACCACCACGGCCCACCATGACGACGGCACGCCCGTCCCGCTCGGCGGAGCCCGGCTGCGGGCGCTGCTCACCGCGCTGGCCCTGCGGCAGGGGCGGCCGGTCCCGGCCGACCTGCTGGTGGACGAGGTGTGGGACGCCGAACCGCCGCAGGACTCCTCCGCCGCGCTGCAGACCCTGGTCGGCCGGCTGCGGCGCACCATCGGCCGCGCCGAGGTCGGCTCCGGCCCGGCCGGCTACTGGCTCACCGACCCGCGGACCGACCTGGCCGAGTTCCAGCGGCTCTCCACCGAGGGCCGCCGGGCCCTGGAGAACGGCGACCACCCGCTGGCCGCCGAGCGGCTGCGGGCCGCCCTGGCGCTCTGGCGCGGCCCCGCCCTGGCCGACCTGCCCGACCGCGGCGGCCCCGCCACCCGGCTGGAGGCGCAGCGCGACGAGGCCTGCCGGCACCGCATCACCGCCGACCTCGGCCTCGGCCGGGCCGCCGACCTCACCGCGGAGCTGGCCGAGCTGTGCGAGCGGCAGCCGCTGGACGAGTCGCTGCAGTACCTGATGGTCCGGGCGCTGCACGAGAGCGGCCGCACCGCCGAGGCGCTGCGCCACTACGAACGGACCAGGCGCGCCCTGGCGGACGAGCTCGGTGCCGACCCGGGCCGCCGGCTCCAGCTGCTCCACGCCGAGCTGCTGGCCCCGGCGGACCGGCCCGAGCAGCCCGCGGCCCCCGTGCGGCCCGGGCCGCCGCCGGAGGCGCCCCCGGCCCGCAGCGCGGGCAATCTGCGCGGCCGGCTCACCAGCTTCGTCGGCCGGGAGAGCGATCTCGCCGCCCTGCGCGCCACCCTGACGGGCAGTCGGCTGGTCACCCTGACCGGTCCCGGCGGCTCCGGCAAGACCAGGCTCTCGGTCGAGGCCGGCCGGGCCGAACAGGCCGCCGGGTCCTGGCCGGACGGCGTCTGGCTGGCCGAGCTCGCCCCGCTGGAGAGCCCGGCCGCCGTCCCGGCCGCGGTGGTCTCCGCGCTCGGCCTGCGCGAGACCCTCCTGCACACCGGCGGCATGGTCGCCGAGGTGATCGAGCCCCGTACCGACGACCCGGTCCGCCGGCTGGTCGAGCACTGCGGCCGCCGCCGGATGCTGCTCGTCCTGGACAACTGCGAGCACCTGGTCCAGGCCGCCGCCGACCTGGCCGACCGGCTGCTCGCCGAGTGCCCCGGCCTGACCGTGCTCGCCACCAGCCGCGAGCCGCTCGGTGTCCCCGGTGAGACCGTCCTGCCGGTCGAGCCGCTGCCCGACCCGGTGGCCCTGCGCCTGCTCGCCGAGCGCGCCGCCGCCGCCCGCCCGGGCTTCGACCCGCGGCGCGAACCGGAGGCCTGCGCCGAGATCTGCCACCGGCTGGACGGCCTGCCGCTGGCCATCGAACTGGCCGCCGCCCGGCTGCGGGTGATGACGGCCCGCCAGATCGCCGACCGCCTGGACGGCCGGTTCGCCCTGCTCACCGCCGGCAGCCGCACCCTGCTGCCGCGCCAGCAGACCCTGCGCGCGGTGGTCGACTGGAGCTGGGACCTGCTCGGCAAGCGCGAACGGGCGGTTCTGCGTCGGCTGTCGGTGTTCGCCGGCGGCTGGACGCTGGAGGACGCCGAGGCGATCTGCGCCGACGACGCCGACGTCCCCCGCGAGGAGGTCGCCGACCTGCTGCTCTCGCTGGTCGACAAGTCCCTGCTGGTCGCCGACCTCGGCGGGGGCGGACCGCCGCGCTACCGGATGCTGGAGACCATCCACGAGTACGCCGTCGAGCGGCTGGCCGGGGCGGCCGAGCGGGACGAGACCGAACGCCGCCACGTCGCGCACTTCCGCGCGCTGGTGTGCGCCGCCGAGGAGCGCATCCACGGGCCGGAGCAGCTGGACTGGCTGGCGGTGCTGGAGCGCGAGCAGGACAACATCCGGGCCGCGCTGCGTCGCGCGGTGGACCGCGGCGACGAGCAGGAGGGCCTGGCCCTCGCGCTCGGCATGAGCTGGTACTGGTCGCTGCGCGGCTTCAGCCTGGAGGCCCGGGGCTGGTACGACGCGGTGGCGGCGCTCGGCCCGGACCCGTTCGCCCCGGACGCCCCGCCGCCGGTGCCGCTGGACCGGCACGTGCTGGCGTACGGCCTGCCGATGCCCGAGGGGGTCGCGGCGGAGACCCGCCGGATGGTCGCGATGTACCGGCTGGTCGGCCTGTTCGAGGGGAACCTGGAGGTCCTGGGGGACCAGGAGGCGATAGCCATCTCGCAGCGCATGATCGACGTGTACACCCCGGAGCTGCCGCAGGGGTACCGGTTCCCCGGGCTGATGCGGGTGTTCGGGGCCTTCCTGGTCGGCCGGCTGGACCTGATGAAGGAGCTCCTGGAGGACGCGGTGGAGGGCTGCCGGGTCCACGGCGGGCCCGGTGACCTGGCGTTCATCCTGCAGGTCCGGGCCAAGGTGATGAACGACTGGCCGGGCGGCCTCGAACAGAGCGTCCGGGACGGCGAGGAGTCGCTGGAGCTGTACCGCCGGAGCAGCGACCTCTGGGGGATGTCCCAGGCCTACGCGGCCCGGGGCGAGTCGATGGCCAACCAGGGCCGGTCGCGGGAGGCCGCCGACGCGTACCGGCGGGCGATCGAGCTGGCCGAGGAGCTGGGCGCCCCGCAGGAGGTGCCGATGCTGCGGGTGCATCTGGGCAGTGCGCTGCTGGAGGAGAGCCTCGACGAGGGCGAACGGGTCATCCGGGCGGCCCTCGCCTCCATCGACGGGCCCGGGCCCAACCAGGCCGCCAACGGCGCGCTCCTCTTCGGCCGTCTGATGCTCTGTGGGATCCATGCCCAGCGCGGCGAGTACGAGCAGGCGCTGGCCGAACTGGAGCTGCTGGACCAGGGCCAGGTCGGCGCGTTCGCCCCCGGCCTGGTCGGCGGGCTGCTGACGACCACCCGGGGCTGGATCCTGGCCCGGGCCGGCGATCCCGAGCAGGGGCTCGAACTGCTCCGGCGAGGGCGGTCGTTGCTGAGCTCGATGCACACCGCCAGCGGCTTCGGCGAGCACATGACGGTCATGGTGGCGCCCGCGGCCGTCGGCGTGCTGCAGGCCTTCGCCGAGCGCGACGGCGATCCGGAACCGGCCCGCCGGGCCGCGGTACTGCTGGGTGCGCACGCCGGGCTGAACGGTCCGAAGGGCAGCTACCTGGACCGCCGGGAGCGGGAGCGCGCCGAGGAAGGGCTGCGCGCCCTGCTCGGGGACGAGGGTTACGAGGCGGCGCTCGCCGAGGGCCACGGCCTCACCCCGGTGCAGACCGCCGAGCTGCTGGACCGGCTGGTCGTCCCGCCCACGGGCTGACCGGCCGTCCGCTCCCGGCCGCCCCGGGAACGGGCCGGGAAAGGACCGGCCGGCCGGCCTCGGGGCCCGTCCCCCCGAAGCCGGCCGACCGGTGGATCGACGGCCCGCGGTCACGTCCGCTTGCGGAACCGGGCCACCGCGAGCGGTGCGAAGACCGCGGTGATGCCGGCCGACCAGACCAGCACGATCAGCACCGGATGGGCCACCGCGCCCTGGCCGTTGAGCAGGCCGCGGCAGGCGTCGGCGAGCGCGGAGAGCGGGTTGTACCGGGTGAAGGCCTGCAGCCAGCCCGGCATGGTGTCGACCGGGGCGAAGATCGAGCTGCCGAACTGCATCGGCATCAGGACCAGCATCGAGACGCCCTGGACGGCCTGGGCGCTGCGCAGCGCCATGCCCAGCAGCATCGAGATCCAGACGACCGACATCCCGAAGAGCAGCGACAGGCCGATCGCGGCCAGCAGCTCCAGCGGGCCGGTCTTCACCTCGAAGCCGATGCAGAGCGAGAAGACGATCATGATGGTGAAGGAGAGCAGGGCCCGGCAGGTCTCCGCCGCGATCTTGGAGAGCAGGACGGAGGCCCGGCCGATCGGCAGGGTGCGGAAGCGGTCCATCACCCCGGTCTGGAAGTCGCTGTTCAGCCCGGTGCCGACGGCCATCGCCAGGGTGATGCCGGTCTGCCCGAGCAGGCCCGGGATCATGTACTGCTTGTAGGCGTCCTGGTTGCCGGAGACGGCTCCGCCGAACACGTAGACGAACAGCACGGTGAAGATGATCGGCATCAGCACCGCGTCGAACATCGACTCCGGGTCGGCCTTGATCCGCATCAGGTTGCGGCGGGTCAGCGCGCCGATGTGCCGGAAGGTGCCGGCCAGACCGATCCGGCTGTCCTCCGCCCGGGCGGGGGCGAGTGTGGCGGTGCTCATGCGACGGGCTCCTTGACGAGGCGGGGGGCGGTGTCCGCGGCGGCCGCGGGCTTGCCGGTGATGGTGAGGAAGACCTCGTCGAGGCTGGGCACCTTGGTGTCGATGCCGGCGATGGCGAAGCCCCGGGTGCCGAGCACCCCGACCACGGCGGTGAGCTGCTTCTCCCCGGTGATCGGCACCGAGAGCAGGCCGGTGTCGGCGGAGAAGGTGGCGGTGACCCCGGTGTCGTGCAGGCAGCGGGCCATCTCGGGCAGCTCGGCCGGGTGGGCCGGGCGGACCTGGAGGGTCTGGCCGCCGACCCTGGCCTTGAGTTCGGCGACGCCGCCGGCGGCGATCACCCGGCCCTTGTCGATCACGGTCAGCTCGTCGGCGAGCTGCTCGGCCTCCTCCATGTACTGGGTGGTGAGCAGCACGGTGGTGCCCTCGGCGACCATCCGCTGCACCTCGTCCCAGACCTCGTTGCGGGTCCGCGGGTCCAGGCCGGTGGTGGGCTCGTCCAGGTAGAGCACCCGGGGGCTGCCGATCATGCTGGCGGCCAGGTCGAGGCGGCGGCGCATGCCGCCGGAGTAGGTCTTGGCGACGCGCTTGGCGGCGTCGGTGAGCGAGAAGCGCTCCAGCAGCTCGGTGGCGCGGGCCTTGGCGTCCCGGCGGGAGAGGTCCAGCAGCCGGCCGATCAGGTAGAGGTTCTCGTAGCCGGAGAGCAGTTCGTCGACGGAGGCGTACTGGCCGGTCAGCCCGATGGTGCGGCGCAGCTGCTTCGGCTGGCGCAGCACGTCGTAGCCGCCGACGACGGCGGTGCCGGCGTCCGGCTTGATCAGGGTCGACAGGATGCGGACCAGGGTCGTCTTGCCGGCCCCGTTCGGGCCGAGCACACCGAGCACGGTGCCTTCGCGGACGGTGAGGTCGACACCGTCGAGCGCCTTGGTGGCGCCGTAGTGCTTGACGATGCCGTGGACCTCGACGGCGTTGCCTGCGGCGGGCCCCCGGTCGTTCGGGGCGGTGGCGATGCGTGTCATGCCTTCAGGCTGTCCGGTCCCGCTGTCAGCGGTCTGTCGCCGCCCGGTCGGACCGGTCGGCCCGCTGTCGGTTCGCTGTCGGCTCGCTGTCACGGCGCCGTCGGCGGGTGCCGGGAGACGACAGGAGCCCCGCTCCACGGGGAGCGGGGCTCTGCTGTCGGCGGCGTCCGCCGGCCGGTCAGTGGAAGGTGTGCTCCGGCGCCGGGAAGGTGCCGGCCGTCACCTCGGCGGCGAACTCGCGGGCGGCGTCGCCGAGTACGGCCCGCAGGTTGGCGTACTGCTTGACGAACTTGGGCACCCGGCCCGCCGTCATGCCGGCCATGTCGGTCCAGACCAGGACCTGGGCGTCGGTGTCCACGCCCGCGCCGATCCCGACGGTCGGGATCGCCAGCTGCTCGGTGACCTGGGCGGCCAGTTCGGCGGGCACGGCCTCCAGCACGACGGAGAAGGCGCCGGACTGCTGGACGGCCTTGGCGTCGCGCAGCAGCTGGTGGGCCGCCTCGTCGCCGCGGCCCTGGACGGGGTAGCCGCCGAAGGCGTGCACGGACTGCGGGGTGAGACCGATGTGCGCCATCACCGGGATGCCGGCCTCGACCAGCAGCTCGATCGAGCGGGCGCTGCGCTCGCCGCCCTCCAGCTTGACGGCGCCGACCCCGGCCTCCTTCATCAGCCGGGCCGCGTTGTGCATGGCCTGGGCCGGGGACTCCTGGTACGAGCCGAACGGCAGATCGGCGACGATCATGGCGCGCTTGGTGCCGCGGACGACGGCGGCGGCGAGCATCACCATCTGATCCATGGTCACCGGCACGGTGGTCTCGTAGCCGAGGTGGCAGTTGCCGGCCGAGTCGCCGACCAGCAGGACGGGGATCCCGGCCTCGTCGAAGACGCCGGCCGTCAGGGCGTCGTAGGCGGTGAGCATCGACCACCGCTCGCCGCGCTGCTTGGCCGCGGCGAGATCGCGGACGGTGACGCGGCGGTTGGTGACCCCGCCGTAGAGGGTGGTGGTCGACGCCTGGTTCTGGGCAGGCGAAGGCGAAGAAGCGTTCATCGAACGGGCTCCTGAAGGTTTGTCGTCTCGTGGCGCCGTGCGGCGTCCCCGGATCACCTCCATGCTTGCACGCCTCGGCGCGGGCGCAAAGAGGCGTGCGCGCCGTTCGGTGCGATCTGCCGCACACCGGTCTTTGCCCGGTCTTTACGAAACGGAGTCGTCTCGTATCGAAAGTCGCGCTACTCTGGTCCGGGGGTTACGAGACGTATGCGACTCGGAAATGCCCGCCAGTGTCACGCCACCACGGACGGGAACACCAATGACCACCGCAGCCGCGCCACCCCGCGTGCCGGAAGCAATCCACCGTCGGCGCTGGGCCATCCTGGGCACCCTGGTGCTCGCCCTGCTCGTCGTCGTGCTCGACAACTCGATCCTCAACGTCGCGATGAAGACCATCGCGTCCCCGGCGCCCACCGGTCTCGGCGCCAGCCAGAGCGACCTGGAATGGTCGATCAACTCGTACACCCTGGTCTTCGCCGGGCTGCTGTTCACCTCGGGCCTGCTCGGCGACCGCTTCGGCCGCAAGCGCGCGCTGCTGGCCGGCATGGTGGTCTTCGGCGTCGCCTCGCTGCTGTCCGCGCTGGCCGCCTCGCCGGGTGAACTCATCGGCTACCGCGCCCTGATGGGCGTCGGCGGCGCGCTGGCGATGCCCGCCACGCTCGCCATCATCATGAACGTCTTCGACCGTTCCGAGCAGCCCAAGGCGATCGGCATCTGGGCCGGCGCGGTCGGCCTGGCCATCGCGATCGGCCCGATCACCGGCGGCCTGCTGATCGAGCACTTCTGGTGGGGCTCGGTCTTCCTGATCAACGTCCCGATCGTGATCGTCGCCCTGGTCGCGATGGTGCTGCTGGTCCCCGAGTCCAAGGACCCGAAGCCGGGCCGGCTCGACCCGGTCGGAGTGCTGCTCTCGATCATCGGCCTGGTCTCGCTGATCTACGGCATCATCAAGGGCGGCGAGCTGGCCGACTTCACCGCCGTCGGCGCCTGGGTGCCGATGCTGGTCGGCGTGGTGGCCCTGGCCGCCTTCGTCTGGTTCGAGAAGCACACCGCGCACCCCGCGCTGGACGTCACCTGGTTCCGCAACAAGGTGTTCAGCGCCTCCGTGGTCGTGGTCGGTGTGGTCTTCTTCGCGCTGATGGGCGTCTCCTTCTTCGGCGTCTTCTACATACAGAGCGTGCGCGGCTACAGCGCGCTCCAGGCCGGTCTGCTGATGCTGCCGCTGGCCGCCGCACAGCTGCTGTTCGCCCCCCGCGCCCGGCTGGTGGTCGACCGCATCGGCATCCGCGCCACCTGCGCCGGCGGCATGGTGCTGATCGCCCTCGGCTTCCTCGGCTACCTGCTGCTGGATGTCACCACGCCGATCTGGGTCCTGATCGTGCTCGGCCTGCTGATGGGTTCGGGCATGGCGCACGTCATGCCGCCGGTCACCGTCGCGATCATGGCCTCGCTGCCGCGCGAGAAGGCCGGCGCCGGCTCGGCGATCAACAACACCTTCCGCCAGGTCGGCGGCTCGCTCGGGGTCGCCGTGCTCGGCGCGGTGCTCTCCACCGTCTACCGCGACGGCATGGCCGACAAGCTGGACCACCTGCCGACCGAGGCCCTGCGGGAGAAGGCCGGCGAGTCCCTGGAGGCCACCCGGGCCATCGCCGGGAAGCTCGGGCCGCAGGGCGCCGAGCTGATCGGTCCGGCCAACGACTCCTTCATCAACGCCATGCACGTGGTGGCCGGAATATCCGCCGGCGTCACCGCCGTCGGTGCCCTGCTGGCCTGGTTCCTGCTCCCTGGCCGGATCACCGGCGGCCCCGGCGGGGCCCCGGCCGCCGCCGAGCAGACGGCGGGCGGCTCCGGGCCGGCCCGGGAGACGGAGGCGGCGGGCGCCTGACCTGCGGTCGCTGGGCGAGAATGGGGCCCTGTCACTCCGGGTACGTCTGGGGCGGCAGGGCCACCGTCGGTGCCACGCGGCTACCGCCGGGCCCCGTCCACGGACGACAATCGGAAACGGAACGGCTCCGCGCGTCCGCGAACGCCCGGAACACGCAGAGAGAAGAGCGGGGATGAAGACGGACACCACGGCCGAGACGCCCTGTGCCGCCCCGCGCCGGGGCCGCCCGCGCAGTGAGGCGGCCGAGCAGGCGATCTTCACCGCGGTCGAGGAGCTGATGGCGGGCGGCACCACGCTGTCCGAGCTGACCATCGAGGGCATCGCCACCGCCGCCGGAGTCGGCAAGGCCACCATCTACCGGCGCTGGCCCAACAAGGAGGCCCTGCTGGTCGACATGGTCAGCCGGCTGGAGGCCCCGGTGCCCGATTCGACCGGCGACTCCGTCCGGGACGACCTGATCGCGATGATCGAGTACATGCGGATCCGCGGTCTGGCCAAGCGCTCCCGCTGGGTGCTCAAGGCCGCCCTCGGCCAGATGCACAGCTGGCCCGAGCTGCACGCCGCCTACCGCGCCCGGGTGATCACGCCGCGCCGGCAGATGGCGCAGAAGGTGATCCGGCGCGGCATCGCCGAGGGGGCGCTCCGCTCCGACCTCGACGAGGAACTGCTCGGCGACCTGCTGCTGGGCCCGATCCTCGCCCGCAGCGTGCTCTGGGACGACTCCGACCTGGACGATCCAGGGCTGGCCGCCCGGATGATCGACGCCCTGCTCAGCGGGCTCGCCCCGCAGCCCGGGAGCCGTTAGGGCTCGTCCGCGGCCGTCGGGCGTGGCATGACTCACCAAACGGACCGCGCCGGAACCCGTCCGGCGGGCCCCGCGTCTGTCCCGACATAGGCTGAGCCGGGAATCCGATCAAACCGGCACCAGTCCGGCAGTCGTCCGCTCCTCGCGCGGATCCGGCGTCGGACCGGCAGACGGCACGAACGACGGGAGCCACGGAATGGCGCAGGCGGACAGGGCGGACCGGCCTACGGCACCGGTGGCGGAGAACGGCGGGAGCGGCCCGGCCATCGCCGGGGGCCCCGGCATCAACGGGGTCGGCATCAACGGGGTCGGCATCAACGGGTTCGGTGGCACCGGTGGCGGCACCGGCGGCTTCCTCGGGCTCCGGCACTGGGGCCGGGACGGCCGGGGGAGCACCACCTGGCGGCGCGGCCTGGTCATCGCCCTCCTCGCCGGGCTCGCCGCCGCCCTGCTGGCCTTCCACTCCGAGGTGCCCAACAGCGTCGGCAACCTCGGCAGTCTGCTGGAGACCTTCCTGCCCTGGCTGGGCCTGGCCGTCCCGGTGCTGCTGGTGCCCGCCCTGCTGCGGCGCTCCGCCACCGCCCTGCTCGCGCTGCTGCTGCCCGCGCTGATCTGGTTCAACCTGTTCGGCGGGCTGCTCAGCGACCGGAGCGGCGGCACCGGCGACTGGACGGTGGTCAGCCACAACGTGGCCGCCGCCAACACCGACCCGCAGGGCACCGTGAAGCTGCTCAACGACTCGGGCGCCCAGATCGTCGCCCTCCAGGAGCTCGCCGGAAAGCCGCTGCGCACCTACGAGAGCGGGCTGGCCGGCACCTACCCGTACCACGTGGTGGAGGGCACGGTCGGCCTCTGGTCGAAGTACCCGATCGGCGACGTGTCCGTGGTGGACATCAGGATGGGCTGGACCAGGGCCTTCCGCGCCCAGGTCACCACCCCGCAGGGCCCGGTCGCGGTGTACGTCGCGCACCTGCCGTCGGTCCGGCTCAAGGCCGAGGGCGGCTTCACCGTCGACCAGCGGGACGTCAGCGCGCAGGCGCTCGGCGACGCGATCCAGGCCGAGCCGCTGAAGAAGGTGCTGCTGCTCGGCGACCTCAACGGCACCATGAACGACCGCAGCCTGGCGCCGGTCACCTCGCAGATGCGCTCGGCCCAGGGCGCCGCCGGGGACGGCTTCGGCTTCAGCTGGCCGGCCGGCTTCCCGATGGCCAGGATCGACCAGATCATGAGCAAGGGCGGCCTGCGGCCCACCGACTCCCGCACCCTGGGCCGGGACGGCAGCGACCACCTCGCGGTGGCCGCCACCTACCGGTACTAGCCGCGCCGCCAGCGGTTGGTGATCGGCAGCCGGCGGTCCCGGCCGAAGCCCTTGACGGAGATCTTCGGGCCCGGCGGGTACTGCCGGCGCTTGTACTCGGCGGTGTCGACCAGCCGTACCACCCGGTCCACCACCGCCGGGTCGAAGCCGGCCGCCACGATCGCGTCGCGGCCCTGGTCGCCCTCGACGTACAGGTCGAGCACGGTGTCCAGCAGGTCGTAGTCGGGCAGCGAGTCGCTGTCCACCTGGTCCGGCCGCAGTTCGGCGGACGGCGGCTTGCTGATGGTGTTCTCCGGGATCGGCGGCACCTCGCCGCGCCGCTCGGCCTCCTCGTTGCGCCAGCGGGCGAGCCGGAAGATCAGCGACTTGTAGACGTCCTTGATCGGCCCGTACGCGCCCACCGAGTCGCCGTACAGCGTGGAGTAGCCGACCGCCAGCTCGCTCTTGTTGCCGGGCGCGAGCACGATGTGCCCCTCCTGGTTGGAGATCGCCATCAGCAGGGTGCCGCGCAGCCGGGACTGCAGGTTCTCCTCGGCCAGCCCGGTCAGCTCGGTGGCCGCCAGGTAGGCGTCGAACATCGGGGCGATCGACACGGTCCGGAAGTGCAGCCCGGTCCGGCGGGCCAGCTCGGCGGCGTCGTCCCTGGAGTGCTGCGAGGAGTAGCGGCTCGGCATCGAGACGCAGTACACGTTCCCGGCGCCGATCGCGTCCACCGCGATGGCGGCCACCAGGGCCGAGTCGATGCCGCCGGAGAGGCCGATCAGCACCGACCGGAAGCCGTTCTTGGTGACGTACGCCCGGGTGCCGGCGACCAGCGCGGCCCAGATCTCCGCCTCGTCCGAGACCCGGGGCGCCACCTCGGCGGTCAGCGTCCCCCACCCTTCGGCCGGGGGGACCTTGATGGCCGGGGCCGGCCGGGGCTCGCCGGCCAGCTCGGTGCGGACCAGGTGCAGCCCGTCGCTGAGCAGCAGGCCGTCGGTCTGGTCGCTGCCGGAGGCCGGCAGGTCGAGGTCGAGGACCAGCAGGTGCTCCTCGAACTGGGGGGAGCGGGCCAGCACCTCGCCGTCCGCGCCGACCACGATCGAGTCGCCGTCGAAGACCAGCTCGTCCTGGCCGCCGACCATGTTGACGTACGCCAGCGGGCAGCCCGCCTCGGCGGCCCGGCGCCGGACCAGCTCCAGCCGGACGTCGTCCTTGTTCCGCTCGTACGGCGAGCCGTTGATCACCAGCAGCAGGCCGGCCCCGGCCTCGCGGGCGGCGGTGACCCGGCCGCCGTCCTGCCAGATGTCCTCGCAGATCGCCAGCGCCACGTCCACCCCGTGCAGCCGCAGCACCGGCAGCTGGTCGCCGGGGACGAACCAGCGGTACTCGTCGAACACGCCGTAGTTGGGCAGGTGGTGCTTGGCGAACCGGGTGGCCACCTCGCCCCGGTACAGCACCGCCGCGCAGTTCTGCGGCGACCCGGCGGGCCGGCCGAACCGCGGCGAGGCGTGCTCGGAGCGTCCGAGGTACCCGACCACCACCGGCACCTCGCCCAGGCCCTCGTCGGCCAGCCGCGCGGCCAGCCCGACCAGCGCCGAGCGGGACGCCTCGACGAACGAACGGCGCAGGGCGAGGTCCTCGACCGGGTACCCGGTCAGGGCCATCTCGGGGAAGGCGACCAGCTGGGCACCGGCGTCGGCGGCCTGCCTGGTCCAGCGCACCACCTCATCGCTGTTGCGGGCGATGTCACCGACCCACGGGTCGATCTGGCTCAGGGCGAGACGGAGATTGGGCATGGCCCCGAGTGTAATCGTCGATCTGACGCAATGTCTCCGCCGGGGGGTCACCACTGCCCTCCCGCGCGGTGATCGGACATGATGGGGGAAGCCGCTCCCGGGTGGCTTCCGGGCGTAACGCGAACGTAAAGAGCAGAGGTGAGACTGTCCCCATGGGCAAGCAGCAGGAGTTCGTGCTTCGTACGCTCGAGGAGCGTGACATCCGGTTCGTCCGGCTGTGGTTCACCGATGTACTGGGGTTCCTGAAGTCGGTCGCGGTGGCGCCGGCGGAGCTGGAGCAGGCCTTCGAGGAGGGCATCGGCTTCGACGGCTCGGCGATCGAGGGCTTCGCCCGGGTCTACGAGTCCGACATGATCGCCAAGCCGGACCCGACCACGTTCCAGATCCTGCCGTGGCGCTCGGAGACACCGGGGACCGCCCGGATGTTCTGCGACATCCTGATGCCGGACGGCTCGCCGTCCTTCGCCGACCCCCGGTTCGTGCTGAAGCGGACCCTGGAGAAGGCGTCCGCCCTCGGGTTCACCTTCTACACCCACCCCGAGATCGAGTTCTTCCTGCTGAAGAACCTGCCCGGCGACGGCACCGCGCCGATCCCCGCCGACCAGTCCGGCTACTTCGACCACACCCCGCGCGGGGTGGGCCACGACTTCCGCCGCCAGGCGATCACCATGCTGGAGTCGATGGGCATCTCGGTGGAGTTCTCCCACCACGAGGGCGCACCCGGCCAGCAGGAGATCGACCTGCGCTACGCCGACGCGCTCTCCACCGCGGACAACATCATGACCTTCCGCCTGGTCATGAAGGAGGTCGCACTGGAACAGGGCGTGCACGCCAGCTTCATGCCGAAGCCGTTCTCCGACCACCCGGGCTCCGGCATGCACACCCACCTCTCCCTCTTCGAGGGCGACCGCAACGCCTTCCACGAGTCCGGCGCCGAGTACCAGCTCTCCAAGGTCGGCCGGTCCTTCATCGCAGGCCTGCTGAAGTACGCCGCCGAGACGGCCGCCGTCACCAACCAGTGGGTGAACTCCTACAAGCGCATCTGGGGCGGCTCGCAGCGCACCGCCGGCGCCGGCGGCGAGGCCCCGTCGTACATCTGCTGGGGCCACAACAACCGCTCGGCCCTGATCCGGGTGCCGATGTACAAGCCCGGCAAGCAGGGCTCCACCCGGATCGAGGTCCGCTCGCTGGACACCGGCTGCAACCCCTACCTGGCCTACGCCGTCACCCTCGCCGCCGGCCTCAAGGGCATCGAGGAGGGCCTCGAACTCCCGCCCGGCGCCGACGACGACGTCTGGGCGCTCACCGACGCCGAGCGCCGCGCCCTGGGCATCCAGCCGATGCCGCAGAACCTCGGCGAGGCCATCGACCTGATGCAGCGCAGCGAACTCGTCGCCGAGACCCTCGGCGAGCACGTCTTCGACTTCTTCCTCCGCAACAAGCGCCAGGAGTGGGAGGAGTACCGCTCCGAGGTCACCCCGTTCGAGCTGCGCAAGAACCTCCAGGTGCTCTGAGCCCGGGACGGGCGGGCCGGGCCGGCCGGAGCCCGGACCGCCCGGCCCGGTGCCGTCGGCGGCACGGCGGGGCCGGGCCGCGTAACCTGCTGAAGCAGGTCGGAGCCGGGAGCCGGAGGGGCGATGACGGTGGAGGAGCAGCGGGCCGGGAGCCGGATCAGCCGGCCGGAGATCAGACTGGTCCGGCGCGGGTTCACCGATCCCGCGCAGGCCGTACGGCTGCTCGCCGGGCCGGGGCTGGAGGAGCTCGCCGACGACCCGCTGCTGCTGGACGCGCTCGGCGCCACCGCCGACCCGGACCTCGCGCTGCTCGGGCTGGCCCGGCTGCTGGAGGCCGCCGACGCCACCGACCGGCACACCCTGCGGGACACCCTCGCCACCTCCAAGCCGCTGCGCGACCGCCTGCTCGGCGTGCTCGGCGCGTCCACCGCGCTCGCCGACCACCTGGCCCGGCACCCGCACGACTGGCACGCCCTGGTCACCTTCGAGCTGCGCGACATGCACCCCGGTCCGGAGGACTTCCTGCGCGCGCTCCACCAGGGCGTCCGGGAGAACGAGGGCGGCAGCCCGGCGGACGCGCTGCGGATCGCCTACCGCCGCTGCCTGCTGGCCATCGCCGCCCGCGACCTCACCGGCACCACCGACCTCACCCAGACCGCCGCCGAACTCGCCGACCTGGCCGGCGCCACCCTGCAGACCGCCCTCGACATCGCCGCCGAGCAGGACCCGGACGCCGCCCGCGCCTGCCGGCTCGCCGTCATCGGCATGGGCAAGTGCGGCGGCCGGGAGCTCAACTACGTCTCCGACGTCGACGTCATCTTCGTCGCCGAAGCGCGCGAGGGCGTCGACGAGCAGGAGGCGGTGAAGGCCG
This sequence comes from Kitasatospora sp. NPDC088548, assembly GCF_044753005.1. Taxonomy (NCBI): domain Bacteria; kingdom Bacillati; phylum Actinomycetota; class Actinomycetes; order Kitasatosporales; family Streptomycetaceae; genus Kitasatospora; species Kitasatospora sp. NPDC088548. Next base: position 11,604 of record NZ_JBIVMI010000047.1, on the reverse strand, counting down.
CCACCCGGCTCGCCGCCGCCCTCACCCGGCTCTGCGCCGACACCACCGGCGAGGGCACCATCTGGCCGGTGGACGCCAACCTGCGCCCCGAGGGCCGCAACGGCCCGCTGGTCCGCACCCTGGCCAGCCACCTCGCGTACTACCAGCGCTGGGCCAAGACCTGGGAGTTCCAGGCCCTGCTCAAGGCGCGCCCGGTCGCCGGGGACGCCGAACTCGGCCTCGCCTACCTGACGGAGCTGGCCCCGCTGGTCTGGCAGGCCGCCGCCCGGGAGAACTTCGTCGCCGACGTGCAGCAGATGCGCCGCCGGGTGGTCGACTCCATCCCCGCCACCGAGCTGGACCGCCAGCTCAAGCTCGGCCCGGGCGGCCTGCGGGACGTCGAGTTCTCCGTCCAGCTGCTCCAGCTGGTCCACGGCCGCACCGACCCGGCGCTGCGCAGCGGCAACACCCTGGAGGCGCTGGCCGCGCTCTCCCGGGGCGGCTACGTCGGCCGGGCCGACGCCGCCTCGCTGGACGCCGCCTACCGCTTCCTGCGCTCGCTGGAACACCGCATCCAGCTGCACCGGCTGCGCCGCACCCATCTGATGCCCAAGGGCGAGGAGGACCTGCGCCGCCTCGCCCGCTCCCTCGCCCCGCTGATCAACGGCGACACCCGGACCGACCCGGTCGCCGCCCTGCAGCGCGAGTGGAAGCGGCACGCCGTCGAGGTCCGCCGGCTGCACGAGAAGCTGTTCTACCGCCCGCTGCTGGACGCCGTCGCCGAGCTCCCGCCCGGCGCCGCCGGCCTCACCCCGGACGCGGCCCGCGCCCGGCTGGAGGCGCTCGGCTACGCCGACCCGGCCGCCGCGCTGCGTCACCTCGCCGCGCTCGCCTCCGGCGTCAGCCGCAAGGCGGCCATCCAGCGGACCCTGCTGCCGGTCCTGCTCGGCTGGTTCGCCGACTCCGCCGACCCGGACGCCGGGCTGCTCAACTTCCGCCAGGTCTCCGACGCGCTCGGCCGCACCCCCTGGTACCTGCGGCTGCTGCGGGACGAGAGCGCCGCCGCCGAGCAGCTGGCCCGGGTCCTCTCGGCCGGCCGCCTCGCGCCCGACCTGCTGCTGCGCGCCCCCGAGGCGGTCGCCATGCTCGGCGACCGGCAGGGCCTGGTGCCGCGCGGGAGGCCCGCTCTCGAACAGGAGATACTGGCCGCCGTCGGCCGGGCCGGCACCACCGCCGGGGCGGTCGCCGCCGCCCGCTCGGTCCGGCGCCGCGAGCTGTTCCGCACCGCCGCCGCCGATGTCCTCGGCCGGTTCGGCGACGACCCCGGCGCGGCCCTGGACACCGTCGGCGAGGCGCTCACCGCGCTCAACGCGGCCACCCTGCAGGGCGCTCTGCGCGCCTGCGTGGCCGGCTGGGAGGCCCAGCACGGCGCCCTGCCGACCCGGATCTCGGTGATCGCGATGGGCCGGTTCGGCGGGCACGAGATGGGCTACGGCTCCGACGCGGACGTGCTCTTCGTCCACGAGCCGCTGCTCGGCTCCCTGGAGCACGACGCGGCCCGGGCCGCCCAGAGCATCTGCCACGAGCTGCGCACACTGCTCGGGGCACCGTCCACCGAGCCGCCGCTGCTGGTCGACGCCGACCTGCGCCCGGAGGGCCGCAACGGCCCGCTGGTGCGCACCCTCGCCTCGTACGCGGCGTACTACCGGCGCTGGTCGCACGCCTGGGAGAGCCAGGCGCTGCTGCGGGCCGAGCCGGCGGCCGGGGACGAGGCGCTGGGGGAGCGGTTCCGGCAGCTGATCGACCCGCTGCGCTACCCGGGCACCGGGGTGTCCGAGCGGGACCTGGTGGAGATCCGCCGGATCAAGGCGAGGATCGAGACCGAGCGGCTGCCGCGCGGCGCCGACCCGACCACCCACACCAAGATCGGCCGGGGCGGTCTGGCGGACGTGGAGTGGACGGTCCAGCTGCTCCAGCTCCAGCACGGGCACCGGGTGCCGGCGCTGCGCACCACCCGGACCAGGGCGGCGCTGGCCGCGGCCGCCGGGGCGGGGCTGGTCGGGGCCGAGGACGCGGCGGTGCTGGACGCCGCCTGGGTGCTGGCCTCCCGGGTGCGCGGCGCGGTGATGCTGGTGCGCGGCCGGCCCGGCGACAGCTTCCCCGGGGACGCCCGCGAGCTGGCCGGGGTGGCCCGTTACCTCGGGTACGGGGCCGGGCACAGCGGCGAGCTGGTGGACGACTACCGGCGCACCACCCGGCGGGCCCGGGCGGTGGTGGAGCGGCTGTTCTACGGCTGAGGCGGCGCGGGCCGGGACGGGCCTCGCGAGGAGGCCGCCGGGACGGCGAAGGGCCCGCGGAGACGGATCTCCGCGGGCCCTTCGTACCGGGGCCAGGACCGGGGTCAGGACCGCCGGGCGCTCATGGCGGGCTCGCTCCACTGCTCCGGGACGGTGACCGGTGCCTCCACCGTCTCCCGGGCCGGTGCCCTGGGCAGCCGGTAGGGCCAGACGTGGTAGATCAGCCGGGCCGCGACGAAGCCGATCATGAGGCAGATCTCACCGCCGACGGCGTCCATCCAGAAGTGGTTGGCGGTCGAGACGATCACCACCAGGGTGGCGATCGGGTAGAGCAGGCCGAGGGCCCTGGCCCAGGACGCCCGGGCCAGGAAGAAGATCGTCAGACCGCACCACATCGACCACCCGATATGCATCGAGGGCATCGCCGCGAACTGGTTGGAGACGTGCTTGGCCGGTCCGGAGGCCATCGAGCCCCAGGTGTGGTGGACGGCGACGGTGTCGATGAAACCGCCGTCGGTCATCAGCCGGGGCGGCGCCAGCGGGAAGAAGAAGAAGCCGACCAGGGCGATGCCGGTGGTGACGAACAGCACCGTGCGGGCCGCGACGTAGCGGCCGGGGTGCCAGCGGTAGAGCCAGACCAGCACGCCGATCGTCACGACGAAGTGCAGCGTCGCGTAGTAGTAGTTCATCCCCACGATCAGCCACCCGACGCTGTCCACCGCGTGGTTGACCGAGCGCTCCACGGCGATGCCGAGGTTCTGCTCGAACTCCCAGATCCAGCCGGCGTGTTTCTGGGCGACCGTGGCCTGCTCGGGGACGGCGTTGCGGACCAGGGAGTAGATCCAGTAGCTGATCCCGATCAGTGCCAGCTCGAACCAGATCCGCGGGCGGGCCGGCGACCGGCGCTGCTCGCGGATGCGGCCGCGCAGCGCGGCCGTACGGGACTGGGGCGGTCGGGTGGCTCCGTCGGGAGTCCGGCCGGATGAGGCCTGGCCCGCTTCGGAACCGCCACCGCGCGCCGCACCGGCGCGCTCGGCGCCGCTCTGCTGGATCTCGGTCGGTTCCCCCATGGACGAGAAGTCTGCCAGACGTCCCGTAGCCGTCTGCTCATCCTCCGGAAGTGGATTCTTCACCAGCTGTCCCCCTTGAGGGCTAGGGGGCGGATCCCACCGGGGCGGGGGGTGCGATCGGGTCTGGTGCGAACCGGTGGGACGGGCATGCGTCCCATTGTCACGCCGACCGGATCGGACCGGGCAGTCGGGGGTCCGGACACGGCGCGAAAGGCCAAGTTTCCCAGCACGAAACGGTTTCAGCATCTTGCTGAAACATATTGCAGGCCGCTAGCGTCCTGGAAACTCGATCACCCCTTTCCCTCGCAAGGGAGCCCTCAGTGGCCGATGTCCCGCCCCGCCGCCGGCGGAGCACCACCCCGCACCGCAGACCCGGCCGGACGGCCGCGCTGCTCGCCGCCTCGCTGACCGCCGCCACCCTCGGCGGCACCCCCGCGGCCCTCGCCGCGGCCCCGCCCGGTCCGCCCTCGGACGCCGCGCTCGCCGCCACCGCCGGGCGGCACGACCTCACCCGGGAGCAGTTCTACTTCGTCCTGCCGGACCGCTTCGCCAACGGGGACCAGGGCAACGACACCGGAGGCATCGTCGGCGGCCGGCTGGAGAACGGCTTCGACCCCGCCGACAAGGGCTTCTACCACGGCGGCGACCTGGCCGGCCTGATCCAGCGGCTCGACTACATCCAGGACCTCGGGACCACCGCGATCTGGATGGCCCCGATCTTCAAGAACAAGCCGGTCCAGGGCGCCGGCGACCCCGGGGGAGCGTCGGCCGGCTACCACGGTTACTGGATCACCGACTTCACCCAGGTCGACCCGCACTTCGGCACCAACGACCAGCTCAAGGAGCTGATAGCCAAGGCGCACGCGCGGGGCATCAAGGTCTTCTTCGACGTCATCACCAACCACACCGCCGACGTCGTCGACTACCAGCAGAAGCAGTACGGCTACCGCTCCACCGGCGCCTACCCGGTGCTGGACACCGAGGGCAACCCGGTCGACGAGACCTCCGTCGCGGACCGGGGCGCCCCCTGGCCGAAGCTGACCAAGGACTCCTTCCCCTACTCCCCGGTCTTCCGCAACCCGGCCGACGCCACCGCCAAGACCCCGTCCTGGCTCAACGACCCCTCGCTCTACCACAACCGGGGCGACTCCACCTTCGTCGGCGAGTCCGCCACCGAGGGCGACTTCTCCGGCCTGGACGACCTCGACACCCAGAACCCCAAGGTGGTCAAGGGTTTCGAGAAGGTCTACCAGCAGTGGGTCGAGGACGCCGGCGTGGACGGCTTCCGGATCGACACCGTCAAGCACGTCAACATGGCCTTCTGGCAGCAGTGGGCGCCCGCGCTCAAGGACTTCGCCGCCAAGCAGGGCAACAAGAAGTTCTTCATGTTCGGCGAGGTCTACTCCGGCGACCCGGCGGTCACCTCGCCGTACGTCACCAAGGGGAAGCTCCAGGCCACGCTGGACTTCCCGTTCCAGAACGCCGCCCGCTCCTACGTCTCCCAGGGCGGCTCGGCGAAGAACCTCGCCGACGTCTACGGCCAGGACTACCGCTACACCACCGCCGACACCGACGCCTACGAGCTGCCGACCTTCCTCGGCAACCACGACATGGGCCGCTTCGGCTCCTTCCTGCAGAGCGACAACCCGGGCGCCGGCGAGGCCGCCCTGCTGAAGAAGGACCGGCTCGCCAACGAGCTGATGTTCCTCACCCGCGGCCAGCCCGTCGTCTACTACGGCGACGAACAGGGCTTCACCGGCGCGGGCGGCGACAAGGACGCCCGGCAGGACCTGTTCGCCTCCAGAACCCCCTCCTACAACAGCGACCGGGTGCTCGGCGGCACCGCGGGCTCCGCCGACCGCTACGGCCGGGGCGGCGAGCTGTACCAGGGCATCGCCGGCCTGGCCAAGCTGCGCCGCGACCACCCGGCGCTCGCCGACGGCGCCCAGATCGAGCGGTACGCCGCCGACGGCGCGGGCGTGTACGCCTTCTCCCGGATCGACGCGGGGCAGCAGGTCGAGTACCTGGTCGCGGTCAACAACGCCACCGAGGCGAAGACCGTCACCCTGGACACCTTCTCGGCCGGCCAGGGCTTCGACCGGATCTACCCGGCGGCGGGGGAGCGGCTGACCAGCGGCGCGGACCGCAAGGTCACCGTCACCGTCCCGGCGCTCTCCTCGGTCGTCCTCAAGGCGGCCGGGAGGATCGCCCCGGTCGCGGCGGCCCCGCGGCTCACCCTGGCACCTTCGGCCGACGGTTCCAGCGGCACCGTCACCATCGGGGCGGCGGCCGACGGCGGCGGCTTCGACCGGGTCACCTTCGCCGCGCAGGTCGGCACCGCGCCCTGGCAGGTGCTCGGCACCGCCGACAGCGGTTCGTCCGGCTCCGCCGGCGGCGGACTCTTCCGGGTCACCCAGGACCTGGGCGCCGTGCCGCCCGGCACCGTCGTCCGCTACAAGGCCGTCGTGCAGGACTCCAGCGGCCATCTGCGCTCCGCCACCGGCGCTTTCACCACCGGCGCCCCCGCGCCCACGCCGGTGCCCAGCGCCACCGCCCGCCCGTACGCCGTCGTGCACTACCAGCGCAAGAACGGCGACTACGACGGCTGGAACCTCTACGCCTGGGGCGACCTCGCCGAGGGCGAGGCCACCCAGTGGCCCGCCGGGCACGGGTTCACCGGCCGTGACGCGTACGGCGCCTTCGCGTACGTGAAGCTGCGCAGCGGTGCCTCGGACGTCGGCTTCGTCGTCGAGAAGGACGGCGTCAAGGACGTGGACGCCGACCGCCACCTCGATGTCGGCGCCACCGGCGAGATCTGGCTCAAGGAGGGCGACCCGACCGTCCGCACCGTCAACCCCGGCCCGGTCGACACCCAGCCCGCCGACACCGCCGTCATCCACTACAACCGGGCCGACGGCGACTACGACGGCTGGGGCCTGCACGACTGGACCGGCGCTGCCAAGCCCACCGACTGGGGCAACCCGCTGCTGCCGGTGCGCCGCGACGCCTTCGGCGCCGTCTTCGAGGTGCCGCTCGCCCCCGGCGCTACCAGCCTCAGCTACATCCTGCACCGGGGCAACGACAAGGACCTGCCGAACGACCAGTCGCTGGACCTCGCCGTCAACGGCCGCGAGGTCTGGATCCTCGGCGGCCGGGAGGGCTACCTGCTGCCGCAGAACGCCGCCGCCTCCGCGCAACTGGACCTCGGCTCCGCCAGGGCCCAGTGGATCGACGCCAGGACGGTGGTGGTGCCCGCCGGCTACGGCGCCAACGACGCCGCGCTGGCCGGCGGCACCAGCGCCCAGCTGGTGTACGACCCCGAGGGCGGCATCCGCGCGGAGCGGGGCGCGCTGACCAGGCCCGGCCGGTGGATCCGGCTGGAGCCCGCCGCGGGCGGTCTCACCGACGCGCAGAAGGCCAAGTACCCGCATCTGGCGGGCTACCGGGCCTTCACCGTGGACGCCCGCGACGCCGCCCGGGTCCCTGTCGCGCTCCGTGGCCAGCTGCTCCTCACCGAGCACCTGCCCAGCGGCGCGGTCCTGGCGGCCACCGGGGTGCAGATCCCCGGCGTCCTGGACGACCTGTACGCCCGCCGCACCGGCCGGGTCGACTTCGGCCCGGCGTACTACCACGGCAAGGTGGCGCTCTCGGTCTGGGCGCCGACCGCGCAGGAGGTCTCCGTCCAGCTCTTCGACAGCGCGGCCGGCGGTACCCCGAAGACGGTGCCGCTGAAGCTCGACGAGGAGACCGGGGTCTGGGAACTCGTCCGCGACAAGGCCGAACTGGACGGCAAGTACTACCTGTACCAGGTGAAGGTCTGGGCGCCGTCCGTCCAGCGGCTGGTGACCAACACCGTCACCGACCCGTACTCGGTGGCGCTCGCCGCCGACTCGAAGCGGAGTCTGGTCGCCGACCTCGCCGCCAGGGAGCTCAAGCCCCAGGGCTGGGAGAACCACGCCGTCCCGAAGGCCGTCCCGCCCGCGCGGCAGCAGATCCAGGAACTGCACGTCCGGGACTTCTCGGTGGAGGACACCACCGTGCCGGCCGCCGAGCGCGGCACCTACCTGGCCTTCACCGAGTCCGAGTCGGCGGGCATGCGGCACCTGCGCGAGCTCGCCAAGGCCGGGGTGACCACCGTCCACCTGCTGCCGACCTTCGACATCGCCACCATCCGGGAGAACCGGGCCGAGCAGAAGCTGCCGGCCTGCGACCTCGCGTCCCTCGCGGCGGACAGCGAGAAGCAGCAGGAGTGCGTGGCGGCCGTCGCCGCCGACGACGCCTACAACTGGGGCTACGACCCGCTGCACTACAACGTGCCGGAGGGCTCGTACGCGACCGACCCCGGGGGCACCGCCCGGACCGTGCAGTTCCGGCAGATGGTGCAGGCGATCCACGCGGCCGGACTGCGCGTGGTGCTGGACGTGGTCTACAACCACACCGCCGCGAGCGGGCAGGCCGAGCACTCGGTGCTGGACCGGGTGGTCCCCGGCTACTACCAGCGGCTCGACGCCAACGGCAAGGTCACCACGGACAGTTGCTGCGCCGACACCGCGCCCGAGCACGCCATGATGAACCGGCTGGTGGTGGACTCCGTCACCACCTGGGCCCGCGAGTACAAGGTGGACGGCTTCCGCTTCGACCTGATGGGCCTGGACCCGAAGTCCACCATGCTGGACGTGCAGGCCGCGCTGCGCGGGATGACGCCGGACTCGGACGGCGTCGACGGGAAGAACGTCTTCCTCTACGGCGAGGGCTGGAACTTCGGCGCGGTCGCGAACAACGCCCGCTTCGAGCAGGCCACCCAGCTGAACATGGCCGGCACCGGCATCGCCACCTTCGACGACCGGATCCGGGACGCGGCGCGCGGCGGCAACTTCCAGCTCTCCTCCGCCCCGCAGCAGGGCTTCGCCTCGGGCCTGTACACCGACCCGAACGGCTCGCCCGACAACGGGACCGCGGAGCAGCAGAAGGCCCGGCTGCTGCACCAGATGGACCAGCTGAAGGTGGCGCTCACCGGCAACCTGGCCGGCTACTCCTTCACCGACAGCTCCGGACGGGCCGTCACCGGCGCGGGCGTCGACTACAACGGCGCCCCGACCGGCTACGCGGCCAGGCCCGGCGAGTCGGTGGAGTACGTGGACGCGCACGACAACGCCGACCTGTTCGACGCGCTGGCGTACAAGCTCCCGGTGGGCACCGCGCCCGCCGACCGGGCCCGGATGCAGGCGCTCGCGCTGTCGCTGACCGCCCTGACCCAGGGCCCGGGCTTCGCCCAGGCCGGCAGCGACCTGCTGCGCTCCAAGTCGCTGGACGCCAACTCCTACGACTCGGGGGACTGGTTCAACGCCATCCACTGGGACCCGGCCCAGGGCAACGGCTGGGGCCGGGGCGTGCCGATGGCGGCCGACAACCAGGAGATGTGGCCGACCGCCAAGTCCCTGCTGGCCGACCCGAGGCTGACGGTGGGGGCCGCCGACATCCGGGCGGCCACCGCGCAGTACCAGCAGTTCCTGCGGATCAAGCAGTCCTCGCCGCTGTTCTCGCTGCCCACCCTCGCCGAGGTCCAGCGGCGGCTCTCCTACCCGCTCTCCGGCACGCCCGGCGAGACCCCCGGGGTGATCACCCTGCACCTGGACGGCACCGGGCTGAAGGGCGCGGAGAAGGGTGTCACCGTGGTGTTCAACGCCACGCCCACCGCGCAGGGCCAGACGGTGGCCGCCCTGAAGGGGACGGCCCAGGCCCTGCACCCGGTTCAGGCGGGCGGCGGTGACCAGGTGGTCGGCCGGTCCGGCTTCGACCCGGCGACCGGCACCTTCACCGTGCCGGGCCGCACCGTGGCGGTGTTCGTCCAGAGCTGACGGACCGCCGGCACCGGGCCCCGCGCCGCCACCTCGGCGGTGCGGGGCCCGGTGCGTTTCCGGACGGCCGGTGGCCGAAAGCGGCCACTGGCACGGCCGGAAAGGCGAGGTGCCGCGCGACCCGGGCACCGCTGTCCAGTATCCGGAGCCGGATCGGGCCCGGAGTGCTGGTCAGTGCCCGCCGGAAGTGATCGAACTCTTTCGGTGGTAATGAAACCCATCGTCGTAAGTTCCCGTACCCGTAACACAGTTGGCGGTTCGGTGGATGAACGGGCGGAGTTGCTAATCGGCCAATCCCTGGCATGCATCTGTCATTAACGGCTCGTTTGCTGCCACGATTCCTCCGGCTGCAGACGTGGGGGCCCCACCCCCCGGTGCAGCTGTCCCAGGTCAGGTACAGCGCATCCCCCCTCTGTAACTCACCTTCGCTCCGTCACCGCACCCGCGCCGCACACCGGCGGCGGGGGCCCCCACTGTGCCGCAACCCCGCGGCCAGGTTCTCTCCACTGGGCGCGCACCCCGCGCCGGTCGGAAAAGGAGTCCGCATGTCCCGCTACACCCAGGCCCGGAAGGCAGCGGTTGTCATGGCCGCAACCACCGCGCTGCTGGTGACCGGCATCCCGGTCATCGCGCAGGCGGCCACCCCCGACGTGCCGGCCGCCGGCCCGCAGTCGGTGGCGAACCGGGCGCAGCTGATCGCCACCGCGACCCAGCAGTCCGCCACCCTCGCCCAGACCCTGGGCCTGGGCAGCGAGGAGAAGCTGGTCACCAAGGACGCCGTCCAGGACGCGGACGGCACCCGTCACCTGCGCTACGAGCGCACCCTGAACGGCCTTCCGGTACTCGGCGGCGATCTGGTGGTGCACCAGAGCGCGAGCGGCGCGACCAAGGGCGTGGACCGGGCGAGCACCGCCGCGCTGACCGGCGTGAGCACCTCGCCGAAGCTGGCCGCGCCCACGGCGCAGTCCGCCGCGCTGGCCGCCGAGTCGGGCTCCGCACTGGACACCGCGCCCCGTCTGGTCGTGTGGGCCGCCGGTGAAAGCCCGCGACTGGCCTGGGAGACCGTGGTCTCCTCCACCGGGTCCGACGGTACCCCGAGCAAGCTGCACGTGGTCACCGACGCCACCACCGGCCAGGTCATCCAGAAGTTCGAGGGCATCCAGACCGGCACCGGCAAGGGCGTCTTCGTCGGCAACGTCAACATCGGTACCACACAGTCGGGTTCGACCTACCAGCTGAAGGACGCCACCCGCGGTGGGATGTACACCACCAACCTGAACCACGGGACGTCCGGCACCGGCACCCTCTACAGCAAGTCCACCGACAGCTGGGGCGACGGCACCGCCGCCAACGGCGAGTCGGCCGCGGTCGACGCCCACTACGGTGTCGCGGCCACCTGGGACTACTACAAGAACACCTTCGGCCGCAACGGCATCCGCAACGACGGGGTCGGCGCCTACAGCCGCGTCCACTACGGCAACAACTACGTGAACGCCTTCTGGGACGACTCCTGCTTCTGCATGACCTACGGCGACGGCTCCGGGAACACCCACCCGCTGACCGAACTCGACGTCGCGGGCCACGAGATGAGCCACGGCGTCACCGCGGCCACCGCCAACCTCAACTACTCGGGCGAGTCCGGCGGCCTCAACGAGGCCACCTCGGACATCATGGGCACGATGGTGGAGTTCTCCGCCAACATCCCCACCGACAACCCCGACTACCTGATCGGCGAGCTGATCGACATCAACGGGGACGGCACGCCGCTCCGTTACATGGACAAGCCCTCCAAGGACGGCGCCTCGGCCGACTACTGGTCCTCCACAGTCGGCAACAAGGACGTCCACTACTCCTCGGGCGTCGCCAACCACTTCTTCTACCTGCTCTCCGAGGGCAGCGGCGCCAAGGTCATCAACGGCGTCAGCTACAACTCGCCGACCCAGGGGAACATCACCGTCACCGGCATCGGCCGGGACAAGGCGGCGGCGATCTGGTACCGCGCGCTCACCGTCTACATGACCTCCACCACCAACTACGCTGCGGCGCGCACCGCGACGCTCAGCGCGGCCACCGACCTGTACGGCGCGAGCAGCGCCGAGTACAACGCGGTCGCCACCGCCTGGGCGGGCGTCAACGTCGGCTCCGTGCCCAGCGGCGGCGTCACCGTCACCAACCCGGGCAACCAGTCCACCGCGCTGAACGGCTCGGCCAACCTGCAGATCACGGCCACCGGTGGCACCGCGCCGCTCGGCTACTCGGCCACCGGGCTGCCGACCGGCCTGTCGATCAACGCCTCGACCGGCAGGATCACCGGCACCGCCACCGCCGCCGGCACCTACAACGTGACCGTCACCGCCAAGGACGCCGCCAACAAGACCGGCTCCACCAGCTTCACCTGGA
>NZ_JBIVMI010000046.1:0-39534 GCF_044753005.1 Kitasatospora sp. NPDC088548 | reverse complement strand
CTGCCGAGTACGAAGCCGCCTACTACAGCCAACAGCAGCCAAACCTGCAGGTCACAGCAACAATCTAGAGTCTCTGCAGAACCCGCAGCGGTTCACCGAACGCCGCATCGCCTTCCCGGCCCCCTGTCTGTTCTCACTCCGCGCCCACCGCAAGCAGCAGGCCCAGGAGAAGGAGAAGGCCGGCGCGGGCTGGGTAGAAAGCGGCCACGTCTTCACCCGGCCCGACGGTCACCCCATTGAGCCGGCCACCCTCACCCGCCACTTCAAGGCCCTGCTCCGCCGTGCTCACCTCCGGCAGATCCGATTCCACGACTTGAGGCACTCGACTGCGACCCTCCTGCTCGAACAGGGCGTCGAACTCGTTGTCATCAAGGAACTCCTCGGTCACGCCCACATTGGCGTCACTGCCACCGTCTACGCACACGTCCGGCTCCGCCTCCAGCACGACGCCATCGACCTCCTCGGCCGCACCCTCGGCAAGCCCTCCGAGGCCGCCACCGACCCCGACGACGGCGACGAGCCACCGCTTTGTGCAGCACCCGTCCGCTGACGTTGCCGTCAACTACTGCCGTCAAGACGCCAAGTGGCCCCACCGGAAACAATCCGGTGGGGCCACTTCTATTTGCTACTCACCTTCGGGGAGACGATATCCGTTCATGTATCCGCGAACCCAGTAAATACACTCTGGACGGTTTCCCGTGCCCGTCCGACAGAACTCTTCAAGAGCTGCGCGCACCTCGGAGATCGGCAGGCAGCTTCTCGGGTCGTGGAACCTTGGTTCACCCGGATCGGATACAACTCGCGGGTCAAAGCTCGGCGGGTTCAGATTGTCCGATACCCAGACATGGTCAAACACCCCACCCCTAACCGGGTGATCGTCACTGACGAACCAGATTAGGGCCCCAAAGCCAGTCAATGAGTTGACTGCGACATGGAGAAAGTTGTTTGGCGCGTCAGTGCCACCGGCGTAACGCCTGTCGGAAAACATGAAACGTGCATCATCCCCCGGGCTGTAGTACGGGGAATTGCTCTCCGATTCGAGGTTCTTGATGGCCTCATCGATCAGAAGTGCCATCTCAGGCCACGTCTCGGCGTAGTGCCACTTGCGATTGATCATGGCATTGAGAATCAAGTCTAACCAACCCCTCTAAGGATCACCGGCTCGGTTGCCCCTGGATAGAATACTCGCATGGTCTGACCGCTCCGCAGAATCGCCGGGACCGCTGCCGTGCATCCAAATGGAACGGGGCAAACACCCTTAGGGTTATTGATCACCACATCCGCGCTTGTCACTTCGGGGCGACCCCTCATCGCCCATGCGATCTTTGCCTCAACATGCGTGGCTGCGGCATGCGGTCCACTACGGGGGTTTGTGATATTAGGGGAATCCGCAAGGAAGTCCGCAATCTCCCTCCAGGATCCAGTCTCTCCACTCATCACTGGCGCGCCGATCTTGGTTCCGGCGGCGTCAACAACCTGACCCGTTGTGATGTGACTTCCAAGGCCGGCCGCAACCTCGTCGTAAGGCTCCCCGCAATTGTGAACCAGGACCGGCGTGGTCCCCGCCAGAACATAGTACGTGTGGAGGTCGGCGACGGTGAGGTCGTGTGCTTCCTGGGGCTGTGTGGTGTAGGTGCGGGTGGAGAGGACGGTGAGGGTGTTGCCGCCTGCGGTCAGCAGGTGGTCGCCTACCGTGAGGTCCTTGGCTGGGGTCCAGCGGTGGGTTGTTTCGTCCCAGTAGGGGTGGTGTGAGGTGGAGACCAGGGGCTGGGCGGGCGTGTTGGTGGTGGCCTGTTCGGTGGCGCCGATGGTGAGTTCGGTGAACTCGGTGTCGTCCGGTGTCACGATTTTCGCGGTGACCGTTTTGCCGAGTGTTGTGTCGGTCTCCGGGGCGGTTGCCTGGACGGCATCGCCGGGCTGGACCTCGCCGATCTTCTTGGTGCTGCCATCGGCCATGAGGACGAGGGTTTCGGGCGGGAAACTGTGCTTTCTCTCACAATCGACAACCGCCTCAATCGCGTTGTCGACTTTGTTCTTAAGGTGGCCTGCCTTGAGGGCGTCACCGCCGATGGGGGCGAACCCGACGAGGTCCCAGGCGACCTCCTTCCATTGGCCTTGTGCGGCGTGCAGTCCGACGGAGGCGACATCGCCGACGACACCGACTACAGGAATGACGCTGAAACCCTCCGCGCCCTCGGTGAGTCTCTCCAGCAAGGACTTCTTCTTGACGCCGGTGTCCCAGCCCCACATCGAGGCGTTGTTCTTGCCGACCTGTTCCCGGATCCAGTTGCGTTGCTGGTTCGGGTAGAGCGTGGCCGACAGGGTCTGCTGGTAGTAGCGCTCCTGGGTGTGGGAGGAGGTGTAGGTCGAGGTGGTCTCGGCGGCGTTGCTCATGGTGATGGTGCCGCCGTGGCAGTTGTAGAGCTTGCCGCACTCCTCCGAGGCGAGGCCGCTGGGGTCGCTCAGGTTGACGGGGTCGTTCTCGCTGTAGCCGTATCCGTTCCACTGCTGTGGGTTGGCCGGATTGAGGATCGGGTCGGGGCTGATGAAGCGGCCGGTGCTGGGGTCGTACTGGCGTGCTCCGAGGTTGGTGAGGCCTGTGGTGTCGTCCTTGCTGCCGCCGACGAAGCCCTTGGTTCCGGCCCATGCGCTGGTTGCGGGTTGGGTGCCGCGGGGGTTTCCGAAGGGGTCGGTGGGGCGGCGGGTGACGGGCTGGCCTGCGGTGGTGTTGATCTGGAGGTTGTTGGTGCCGTGGGGGTCGGAGGACTGGATGAGGACCCTGCCGCCGCCGATAAGGGCGGTGAGCCGGGTGTAGGTGAGGCCGCCGGGTGCGCTGATGGAGCGGACGTTGCTCATCGAGCCGGTGGCCGTGTCGAGGGTGAGCTCGTCGGTGGGCAGGTTGAGGGTGGTCGTGCCGGGGTTGCGGCGGATGAGCTGGTTGCCGTCCGCGTCGTAGAGGTAGGTGGTGGCGCCGGCCTGGCCGGTCTTGGCGAGGGAGTCGAGCTTGTCCTCACCGTTCCAGGTCAGGGTGGTGGTGCCGCCGGTGTCGGTGATGGCGGTGGTGTTGCCCTTGGCGTCGTACTGGTAGGTGACGGCCTTTTTCCCGCCGAGGTTCTGGGTGGTGGAGGTGAGGAGGGCGTGGGGGCCGCCGGTTCCGCCGCCGGTGTTGGGTGCGTTGGTGGGGGTGTTGGGGCTCTTGGCGGTTCCGAAGGTCTGGGTGGTGGTGGTGTCGTTGCTGCTGTTGCCGGTGATGTCGTGCTGGACGAGGCCGGTACGGTTGCCGGTGGCGTCGTAGGTGTAGGTGTTCCAGTAGGGGGCGGGGCCGCCTACGGTGCGGCCGCCGGGGCTGACGACGGCGGGTCCGTTGGCGTTGTTGCAACTACCGGTGCCGGGGACGGTGGTGGAGCTGCCGGTGCCGTGGACGGTTCCGGAGGAGTCGGTCCAGTCGGCGGTGGTGTGGGTGCCCGCGGTGTCGGTCCAGGCGTTGGTCAGCCGGCCGAGGTGGTCATAGGTGAAGCACTGGGTGTCGGTGCTGGCGGCGTCCTGGCGGTCGGTGATCGAGGTGATGCGGCCGGAGGGGGTGTAGGTGTAGCTGGTCTGGTCGACGGCGGTGGTGCCGAGTTGCTTGTCGATGAAGGAGTTGATGACCCGGCCGGTGGCCCAGTCGTACTGCTGGGTGGAGATGACCTGCTTGCCGTACTCGCCGACGGTTGTGCGGACGGGGCGGGCGAGCGCGTCGTATTCGGCCTTGGCGATGACAGCCTTGCCGAGGCTGGTGGCTCCGGTGAGCAGGCCGGTGATGGTGCGGCCGTAGCTGACGGTTTCGGCTGCCAGGCCGCCGGCGGCGGGGATACCGACAGTCTTGAGGGAGCCGATGACCGGGCTGTAGGTGTTGGTGGTGGTGTAGGTCCCGGCGAGCGCCCCTTCGGCCGCGGGGATGGTGACGGAGCTGCCAAGCGGCCGGTAGGCGGTGTCGTAGCCGGTCACGGCCGAGGTGTAGGCCGCACCGGAGGCACCTCCGACATAGCGGGTCGAGGAGGTCGCCTGCCCCTTGACGAGCGTGTCGTAGGTCCAGGACGCCAGCTGATTCGCGGGGGCGATGCTGCCGTTGTAGCTGCCGGTCTTTCGGCCGAGCAGGTCGTAGGTGTAGGCGAGGGTGCCGCCCTTGGCATCCGTGGTGTGGTCGATGCGCGAGTTGGCGTCGTAGAACGTCTGGGTCACACCGGTGTCCGGGTCGGACGCGGAGACCTGTCGGCCGCGGAGGTCGTAGGTGTAGTTCCAGGTGTTGCCGCTGCTGTCCTTGCGCTGGGACGTCAGGCCGGTGGCGGTGTAGCCGTAAGTGGTGGTGTCCGCGTCAGCGGGGTTTCCCGTCGCGATGGCCGTGCGGTACTGCCACGCCGCGGTCGTGCGACCGCGGGCGTCGGTCACGGTGGAGATCGGTGTCGAGCCGCTGGGCGGGGTGACGTCGGTACGGTCCGCGCCCGGGTAGGCGGTGGTGGTGGCCCACTGGAGGTTTCCGTAGGAGCGGAATTCCGAGCGGACGACGCGGCCGTTGCCGTCGTAGGTGTTCCACGTCTGGCCGGGTACCTGGCCGTCGGCTGCCGGAACGAAGATGGACTCGGTGGGGAAGGATCCCTGTTCGTAGTACGGACTGGAGGTCTTGATGGCCCAGCCGTGCGTGTCGTAGACGGTGTCGGTGATCAGCCGCCCGGCCGGCTTGGCGCTACTGGTGCTCTGGCTCTGTCGGGGACGGCCCAGGCCGTCGAGGATGTCGATGCTCACGGAGTACGTCACCGCGTCGTCGCGGAGCGACTCGCTTGTGACAGCGGATGGCCTTGTGGAGCCATTCATGGAGTAGGTGAACTTCTGGCTCGGGTACTCAGTCGTCGGCCGGTCCGGTGCCCACACAGCGGTGACTCGCCCCAGAGCGTCGTACTGCGCCGTGGTGACGCGGTCGTTGATGTCCTTGGTGGTCAGGGGTGAGCCGCGGGCAGGGTCCTTGGTGACGGTGGTGGCCCAGCCGGCGCCCAGGGGCCCGGTGGTCCGTACCTCGGTCGGCAGAGCGCCGGAGGCCGGGGCGAGGGCGACGGTCGTCACGGCGGGGGTGACCGAGGGACCGGTCAGCTGGGCACCGTTGCGGTCGTAGGTCGATCCGTCGGTGGTCGCCGCCGAAGTGCTCCGCCCGTAGGCGTCGAAGGCCGCACTGCCGTTGTGAGCATAGACGGGGCTTCCGGCCTGGTCGAAGTGGTCGAGGACCTGGGAGCTGGTCGGGTTGCCGGTCACGCCGGCCTGCTTGAACGCCTTGCCGTCGTAGAGGGTGCGGGTACCGGAGATGGTGTTGGCGGCCGTGGGATCGGGACCGCAGGGGCCCTGGATCGCGATCTGCTCCGAGACGAGCGTGAGCTGCTGCGGGTTGTCGCTGGTCGCGTACTTGGTGGTGGTACACGTCTCGGGGGTGGCGGCGGTGCCGTCACCCTTGTCGTTGACCTGGATGACGCGGTTGCCGTGGGCCGGGTCGGTGGTGGTGACCCCGGTGGCGGTGCGCCAGGTGCCGTCGGCGAGCTTGGCCTTGGAGATCGCTGTCTCCTGCGACTCCGGGTAGCGGGCGTAGATCTTCGGCGCGCCCGCGCTCTGGGCGTGGGTGGCGGGAAGCGTCTCGCTCTGTCCGCTGTAGGTGCTGCCGGATATGGCCTTGACCAATCCGCCGGCCTTGTCGTAGACCTCGGTGGCGACGACGCGGCCACTCATCCAGTCGCTGTCGGTGACGGTGCCACCCAGGGGGCTGGCGACCTGGACGCTGCGCTGGCTGGTGCCGTTTGCGAGGTAGTCGCCGTCCATGCCGCGCAGGTAGGTGACGGTCTGCTGGGTCTTGGGAGCCTCGCTGGCCGAGCCGCTGCCGGTGGTGATGGTCACCGACTGGTAGCCGCGGAAGCCGTCCCAGGTGCGGGTCTTGGGGTCGGTGAACTCGGCGTCGTTGCGGTGCCAGGCGGCACCGCCGTTGTACGTGTACTCGGTGGTCTTGCCGACGGCGGGGCTGCTGACCAGGTCCTGCTCGGTGACGGTCTTAACGAGCGGTTTGTTGAACCAGTCCTCGACCGGGTCCGGGGAGGTCTGGCCGGGCAGGGGGGACGTGCCGGGCAGGTACCACTTGACCGGCATACAGGCCATCGAGTTGCTGTCCGCGGAGGCGGGCATGTGGTTGTTGACGCGGGAGCACTCGGGGCCGGTGTAGACGACGTTGATCCGCCCACCGGTCTCGGTCTCGATCGCGATGATGCGCGGGCGCATGAACATGTGCGCAGGGACCTGGTTGCCGTCGACGCGGTTGGGCATCATGGTGTAGCCGAACTTCACCAGCGGAAGGTTCTCGATCGGTGCCTGGCCGTTGCTCGGGACGCGCTGGATGGAGTCGAGCTGGAGTGTGCGAGGGGTGCTGTCGCCGGGGTAGGGGAGGCCCTGGTTCAGTTTCCAGGTGTCAACGGTGCGGTAGGCGGCGTTCACCAGGACCTGGGTGGTGATCTCGGTCAGGCGCTTGGTGCTGAAGAACGTCGGCGCGTAGTTGGTACACGGGCTGCCGGTGCAGATCTGGTCGATCGGCACGTCGGGCCAGTCGCTGCTGGTGCGCTGGTCCTCGGCGCAGGTCGTCGTGCCGGAGGGTATGCAGCGCTCCGCGACGTTGAAGACAACCTTGGCGGCCGGGTTGAGTGCGCCCTTGGCGGCCTTCTGGTCGTCCAGGCGCTGGCCGTAGCCGATCTCGCGCAGGTAACCGGCACGCTGGTAGTCGGTGAGGGTGCCGTTGCCGCCGCTCGGGACAAAGCCGCGGTTGTACTTGTTGCCCTCGGTGGCGTACTTGTACGTGGTCAGGTTGCCGTGGGTGTCGACGACGTAGTCGAGTTGCCAGCGCCAGGCCATCTGGCACCACGAGTTCTTGGCCGTGCCGGAGTTGTAGCAGGGGTCGCCGCTGTTGGGCGAGTACACGGGTGTGGTCAGGACGGATTTTGCGGCGGGGTCGGTGCCGTCGCCGTCGGGAAGATGGTTGCGGCCGAAGTAGTACTGGACACCGTCGGTGGTGGTGATCCGCCAGTACTCCATGCCCTGGTAGTCGGTGTCGCCGGCCGCCTTGGGCGCGCCGGTCAGCTGCTCGACCTTGGAACCGTCGTCGTTCTGCAGGTGCCAGGTACCGGTGAGATCATCACGCACGATGGTCCCGGAGTGGCCGCCGAGGGCAAGGGTGGCGTTCTGGCCGCCCCAGCACTGGTCGGCCGAGCCGGTGATGCCGGCCTTGTCGCAGCTCCTGTAGGACCGCTCGATGTAGCCGGGCTCGTAGTCCCAGCCGTCACCGATCCACGAGGACTGGGAGTTCGTGGCCGAGGTCTTGCCGTCGACCCCGGCCGAGTTGTAGTTGAGCGTCACGGCCGGAGCCGCGCCACCCAGGGACGACGGAGTCTGAATCGGGTAGTTGTAGGTGAAGTTGCCTATGTTGGACCCGGAACTCCATGCCGCCGAGGGCGAGAGCGGCGTCGCGGTGTAGGTGCCCCCGGGACCGTACGGCACCGGAACCGACGCGAGCACCACCGGCGCACCTGCGCCGCTGGTCGCAGCCGGGGCAGGGGCGCCGGCGGTGGTGAACGAGGACTTCACCGCGCCGCCCTGTTCCTGGCCGGGCGTGGGCTGGGCAGCCGCGGCCGGGGGAAGGGTGACGTCGGCGGTCACCTTGCCACTGGCGTCGGTCCTGGAGGGCACGGGCGTCTGGGTGCGGCACTCGGCCCGCTCCGGCGTCGTCAGCGCGCAGGCCGGCAACGACACGAGCGTGGCACGGTCGGACCAGCCGGCCGCCTGCAGCGCCTTGAGATCGAGCGTGACGCTCGCGGTGCGCCCGTCACCCGTGGCCGCTGCGTCGGCGTCGCTCAGGGCGACGAGGGGCGAGGTGACGCCCGCCGCCTTGCCCATGTCCTGGCCGACCACCTGGACGGTGACCGTGTGCGCGCTCTCGCCCCCGCCGGTACCCGGGGCGACCTGGACTGCCAGTGCCCCGGCCTTGGAACCTGTTGCCCCGCTGGATGCGGGTGAGGCGCCGCCGGTCGCGGAGCGGGCGGCCTTCGCCTCGGCGCTGTCGGCGCCGAGCGTCACAGTCTCGGTCCCCGTGACCACCGGCGTCGCCGGTTCCGGCTTCCAGTCGGCCGGCTTGCTCACCGGCTCGGCAGCTCGCGGCCGCACGTCGCGACCCTTGACCGAGACGGTTCCGTCGCCCAGCGGTGTGTTCGGAGGGGTCCACACCTCCCCTTCCGGCTCGGGGAACGTCCATGCCGCCGCGGGCGGCACGGCGACTCCCGTCATTGCCAGGGCGACCATGGCCGCCACCGCGGGTGACCGCCACCGTCCTCCCGCTGGTCTTCCCGCCCGTTTACGGGCACGCCAAACCCTCACTGTGACAGCTCCCCACTCATTGTCGACACAACGTCATATGGACACAGCCGTGCCATGGTCGGTGTGACGATAGGTGAGCAAGTGAGGGCGCCGCCAGATCGTTCGACCACCATGCATACGATGTTTATGGATTCTTGACCTGGCAATCCGGGCCGCAATGAGACAACTCCACACAAGACGGCAAAGGGTTTGACCTGGCTGTAGGTCAGGCCGCATCGTTCCGACCCGAACGCTGCCTCGCAAAGGGGCCGCAGACCGGGAGGGGCTCACAGAAGCACCATGTCAACCACATCGCGCACACTCACGAACACGCCGCCGCCACCGTCCATACGTAGACGTGCGACTCGCCTGGCCGCGCTCGGCACCAGCTGCATCCTGAGCCTCGGCCTTCTCGCGGCGCCCGCCACGGTGGCGGCCGACACCACCACCCCGCCCTCGCACGGGCCGGTGGGCGGGGTGCTGCCCGTCGTCCCGTCGATACCCGCACCGCCGCGTACGCCGCTTCAGCAGGCGATGCTCGACGCCATCGCCACGGCCAGGTCGACGGGCAAGCCGGTCGTCGTGGACGCGATGACCGACGAAGCGTCAAAGACCCTGGCCAATCCCGACGGCACGCTGACGACGACTGACAACGCCCTGCCCGTGCGGACCGAGCGCGACGGTGCGTGGGCCGAGATCGACTCCACCCTCCGGGCGAACGCGGACGGCACCGTCAGCCCCGCCGTCGCGAGCACCGCGCTGACGCTCTCCGGCGGCGGCGCCGGAGCGATGGCCACCGTCTCCACGTCGGACGGCAAGAAGCTGTCCGTCAACGCGCCGTTCACCCTGCCCGCGCCGACGCTGCACGGGGCCACCGCCACCTACGCGAACGTGCTGCCCGGCGTCGACCTGCAGCTGACCGCGCTCCCGGTCGGCGGATGGCGCGACGTGATCGTCGTCCACACGCCCGAGGCCGCTGCCAACCCGGCACTGAAGACCCTGCGCTTCCCGATCGACGCCCAAGGGCTCACCGTCTCCTCCGACGACCACGGGCGCATCGACGTCAAGGACGACACGGGCGCTCTGCGCTTCCGTTCGCCCGCGCCGCTGCAGTGGGACTCCTCCGGGCCTGCGGCCGGCAGTTCACCTGCCATCGCGCTCAAACCGGCCCAGCCCGCCGCTGCCGCGGCCCCGGCAGCCGACCCCGCGCCCGCAGGCGGTGCACCGTCGACGGCCGAAGCGCCGGGAGACGGCGCGAACGTCGCTCTCATCGGCAGCAAAGTCACCGGCAACGCGATCGAACTGACACCAAATCAGGAGGCGCTCGGTTCCGGCACCGGTCCCTGGTACCTCGACCCGTCTCTGACCGCTGTCACCAGCTACACCCAGAGCTCGGCCGAGGTCCAGGAGAACCACGAGACCGCGGAGAACTTCAACAAGAAGTCCAATCTCTCCACCGGCTACTGCGGCTACAAGAGCAGCGACCCCAGCATCGACTGCGGCAAACTCGGCCGCCAGCGCGCCTACTTCCAGTTCAACGTCAACCCCGCCATCTACACCGTCGTCAGCGGCGCCGGATCCCCGCCGACGCTGTTCACCTCCACCTTCAACGGCCAGGTCACCGGCGCCTCCAGCCCCGGCACCAACACCCCGCTCGTGGCGTACTGGGCCCCCACCGGCATCGACGAGCACACCAGCTGGAACCGCCAGCCCTGCGGAACCAACGGCAACATGGTGATGGAGGGCTGCACGCCGGTAAACGGCCAGTGGATCACCGGCACCGGGCCACTCGCCATGGACGTCACCGACATGATGAAGCGCGCCGCCGCCGGCAAGTGGGCCACCTGGACCATCGGCATCGCCCCTGAGACCAGCGAGTGGGAGAAGCTCTACCGCCACGCCATCGCCAGCAACCCCAGCGTCACCACCACCTACGACATCACCCCCACCATCTGGTACCCGCGCACCAGCCCCGCCCCGGGCTTCGCGAGCAACAACACCAAGGCCGAATGCACCAGCGGCGGCGCCAACCCCTGGGACAACCCCGGCTGGGTCGGCAGCAACCAGAACATCTACCTCACCGCCAACAGCTGGTCCCCCACCGGACAGAGCCTCTACACCAGCTACCAGATGTGGGACGACAACGACCCCAACTTCAGGTACGTGGACGGCCGCTGGGGCGGAAGCTACAACAACCCGGCCGAGTGGGTCTCGCCCGGCTCACTGTCCGACGGCCACCAGTACGGCTGGCTCGCCCGCGCCACCGACGACATCCTCACCTCGCCCAACAGCGCCTGGTGCTATTTTCGCGTCGACAAGACCAACCCGCGCGTCAGCATCAGCTCCACCGACTTCCCGCCCTCCGGCACCCCCAACCCCAACCCGGCCAAGTACATGAACGACCCGGGCACATTCACCATCAACGCCGAGGACCCCGCCCCGGGGCCGGGCCTGCGGGCCTCCGGCGTCGCCTGCATCCGGGTCAGCACCGACTCGACGCCTGTCACCGGCTGGCGCTGCGGCCAGGCCGACACCCTCGCCCCCGGCCAGCCCTACACCTACAAGCCCAAGGACTGGGGCACCAAAACCCTCTACGCCTGGGCCATGGACAACGCCGGCAACTACAGCCAGTCCGCCGTCTACAACTTCTACGTCCCCTGGCGCCCCGACACCCAGCCCCTGTTCGGCGACGTCGACAACGACCAGAAGCCCGACGTCATCACCGTCGACAAGAGCGGCGACCTGCGGGTCATCGGCGGCACCACCGACCCCACCACCTCCCTCGCCGCACCCGCGGCGGCCGCACCCGGCAACCGCGACTACCACACCACCTGGGCCGACTTCCAGGTCAGCCACCACGGCACCTTCGCACCCGGCCAGGCCGTCGACGAGATCATCGCCCACTACAACAAGGACACCACCTCCAGACTGCGCGAAGTCCTCTACCTGATTCCCAACAACGGCACCGGACGCTTCGACACCCTCACACCCGTCGCACTCAACCGCCCCGCCTGCACCACCTACGGAACCGGAGCGCCCTGCCCCGGCTATAACCAGAACAACTGGAGCAACGCCTCCCAGGTCATCGCCTTCGGCACACCCGACGGCGAGGCAGTCGGCGGTGAACCGGGCAACGAAACCCACCAGGTCATCATGACCCAGACCTCCATCCTCACCCTGGAGAACAACAACCTCTACCTGTTCCAGCCCAACGGACTCCAGGACGGCCTGGACGCCGCCACCTTCATCCCCGCCGCATCCGGCACCTGGACCGATCTCGAGCTGATCAACCCGGGTGCCGCCAACGGCGCCACCACCATCCCCGGCACCACCGACCCCACCCACCAGGCCACCCTCTGGGCGCGGAACCGCACCACCGGCGACCTCTACGCCTACCCACTCGGCTGGAAGGCCGACGGAACCGTCGACTACACCGCACTGACCAAGCCAGGCCAGGGAATCAAGCTGGCCGCCGGCCAGGCACTGAAGGCCGCCGACCACCCCCGCATCGGCGCCGGCGACCTCAACAACGACGGAACCGCCGACCTCTGGGTCATCGACAACACCAACGCGATCGCGATCTTCCCCGGCAAGAGCAGCCCCGGCTCCAAGGGCAAGGTCACCGCCTTCGCCGACCCGGCCTTCGCCGGCTACTCCGACTCCAGCGTCACCATCCACTCCAACCGCGTGGACTGGCTCTGCGCCGACAACACGGGCGGACCCTACGAAGGCGCCGAACTCTCCGTGTACGCCTGCTGGCAGACCATCAACCAGAGGTTCAACTTCGCCATCGACGGCACCGTCCGCGCCGGAAGCTGGTGCGTGTCCACCAAGAACAACGCCCTCGCCAACGGCACCCGCGTGGTCCTCTCCAGGTGCGTGGGCAACAACGGCCAGAAGTGGGCCGTCCGCCCCGACGGCCGCATCTACCTCCCCGCCACCGTCGACCCGGTCAACAGCCCCGGCGGAAAGTGCCTCGAACTCCCCGGCTGGGCCACCGAACAGGGAACCCGCCTCGGCATCTGGGACTGCCCCACCCTGCAGAACAACCAGCAGTGGACCCTCACCTACGAGAAGCACGCCCCCTGAGACGGCAGCCGTCCCAAGAAGTGAACTGACATAGCACCCAGCCGTAGGGGCGGGACCCGGGCTAGCCCCGAATCCCGCCCCTACGCGCTGCGGCAGCTACGCCTGGAATAGCCGCAGGAGTTGCGGAAGGCCCGCAGAGACGTCGTCGCAGCGGAAATGTCCCACCACAGGGCGGACCTGATGGTGTACCGGCGCTACGGAGAGCACTTGCTGGAGCCGGCCGCGCCGGTTGCCAATAACTGCGGTACTGCCCGGGTTCGGCAGCCCGCGGCGGCAGGGTCCACGGCCTGCCCGGCGCGGCGGACGGTCCGTGAGCCCCTGGTACAGGCTTCAAACGAGGTACGAGGGCTGTACCGCGAGCTTGACGCCCCTCTCCTCGAGCCGGGCGAGGGCCATTCCGTGGAGCTCCAGCACTACATTGCATACCTCTGGCGGCGAAACTTCGCCTGCGTCCTGGGGCCCCTGCCACAGAACCTCGCGGTGTTCCTGCGCGTCGACCCGGCGACGTGAAAAGCCGTTGTCGTACCGTGCAGTTCACTTGGCAGCCGAACGCGGGTTCCCGGTGCTATCCCGGTCGGGTGATCTTCCGGTGGTCTGGGCATGAAGGCAGGGCCTCCTGCACAGCTCGTGGGTGTTGAAGCCCGAGTAGTACCCGGAGGCCCTGTTGTCACAGCGCTTCAAGTAATGTCGCCAGTCAGAGCCTCGCAGCTCTGGCTTCTTTGTTGCCCAACTGTACCGGTGGTACACATGAGTTGGGATTTCTCAACAGGAGCGACGCGGCGACAAGCCGACATTCCATCAGTGTTCACTTTGCACACAAGCGCCCGTTCTGACCCATGAGAGCCCATCGCATGTGGTCCCAAAGTGGCCCCAGGGACGGGACACCCCTCCCCGGCTACCGCCAGCGACCGGGATCTGTCACCCATTCAGCGAACGCCGCCGCGAGAGCCCGACGACCATGGAGGAGTCGACGGTGCGGGTCGGCTCACCAGGCCGGCAGCTGCGGACGGATCACGGTCGCATACCCACCGGATCCGGATCGCGATCTTCCACGCGGTGTGTCGCCTGGAGCGTGTCTCTCCCGATCGGTCCCGCCGTGCCTCCCGCCCCTGCCCGCGCGCTCTGCCGATACGCCGATCCGCCGGCGGAACCTTGGACCCGGAACATCTACCAGGTGTGGTCCCCAGTCTGTCCCCCAAGACCGTGCCATCTGAGCGCTACTTGGAAAGGCGCAACCGCTGCTCGTCGACTGGCCCTCCGGGTACGGAGCAGCCCCACTGAGTAGGGAGAGGCCCAAGATCCGGCCAAGCAAGTTGTGCCAGGCCCCACTTCGAGCCGCTAACGCCATGGGGTACGTCACGGCGCCTGAAGAGATCAACCAACAGCGGACGGCGGATCGGGTCGAACCCACCCCCCTATCGTCGCCTTCGGATACAGCTCCAAGGCGTGCCAGACCGCCTCGGACTGATCCGGCAGACGCCGCCCGGCCTTCTGGCGGCCGCCGCACCGATCGGAACCGGCCCAGCCTGACCACCCCGCTCGGCGTCGCCGCCTTCACTGCCGCAACCGCGCGGAAACGGCTCGGGCAGGCCAACTGACCACCGGCAGCCCCCAGGGCCACGTACGCCCCGCAAACCTCGAACCGCTCTTCTGCTCCTCAAAGGGGCGATGACGACGAGCACGTCATGGTGGGCTGGGACGGTCAGTCGCAGTTGCTAACCCTCGAAGGGGCGATGAGGACCGGGCACCGCCGACCCGGCACTCTTGAGCACCCGCGTCCTCATCGCCCCTTCGAGGGGTAGCAACTACTGCGCCTGCGACGCCCGTCCGGCCGGCTGCCGGGTCCTCTGTCGGTAACGGGTGAATCGAGGGCCACGAACGGCGGATCAAAAGCGGGCCGTGCTGCGATCTCTTGATCATCCTGACTTCAATGCTCTGGAGTCAGGATAAGGAGAGGTGATCCGCGTGGAGGACTGGGCTGAGATTCGGCGGCTGCACCGGGCCGAGGGGTTGTCCGCCCGGGCTGTGGCCCGGCAGCTGGGGATCTCCCGTGGCACCGTGTCGCGGGCGCTGGCCTCGGACCGGCCGCCGAAGTACCAGCGTCCGCCGAGGGGATCGGCGGTCGACGCCGTGGAGCCAGCCATTCGTGAGCTGCTCAAACAGACTCCGACGACGCCAGTCACCGTGATCGCGGAGCGGATCGGCTGGGAGCGTGGGCTGACGATCCTGCGCGAACGGGTGCGCGAGCTGCGGTCGGCCTACCTTCCGGTGGACCCGGTATCGCGCACGGTCTACCAGCCTGGCGAGCTCGCGCAGTGCGATCTGTGGTTCCCGCCGGTGGACATCCCGCTGGGCTACGGCCAGTCCGGCCGCCCACCGGTTCTGGTGATCGTGTCGGGCTACTCGCGGGTGATCACCGCCGAGGAATTGCTCGCGTGGCCAGGGCAGTTGGTGGAGCTTGAGTTCTCCCAGCTGAACGCGGCCCTTGTCTCGGCGGAACGGGACACCGGAACGGAGGCGGCCTCGCGGCGTTCGCGAGCGGACTGGCGGAGGCCGGGCCTCAGAGGTCCCCGGTGCCCACCGCTGCCTGCTCCCGGTCGTAGGAGTCGCGCGAGCGGGCGATGGCGTCGCGGTGGCGCTCCGCCCAGGCGGTGAGGCCCTTGAGGGAGGCGTAGAGCTCGTCGGCCATCTCGGTGCCGCGGTACTCCACCTTGGGCGGCACGGTCGCGTAGACGGTGCGCTCGATCAGTCCGTCGCGTTCGAGGTTCCGCAGCGTCAGAGTGAGCATACGGCGGCTGATTCCGGGTACGGACCGTTCGAGTTCGGTGAAGCGGACCGGGCCGTGGCTGAGGTTGAGCAGGATCCCGATCGCCCACTTGCCGCTGATCCGGTTGAGCGCCTCCAGGACGGTGCACGCCTCGCGGGCGGGGGCCGGGTCGCCGCCGGCCTCCTCGATGTCCTCGATCACATCGCTGTTCCCCAGGAACATGAAAGTGCCTCCTTACGGTGGACTTGATGGTCACACATGATGGTCGCTGTAACAAGAAGTGCCCTCAGGGAGCGCGGGCGCCACCGGGCGCCCCTCCCGGGCCGTTCCCGAAGGACTCCTCCGATGACCACGCAAGCCCCGCCGTCCCTCCAGCCTTCCAGGTCACGCTGGTTGGCGCTGGGGGTCCTCTGCACCGGCAACCTGATGATCATCCTCGACGGTTCGATCGTGACCGTCGCCCTCCCGACCATCCAGACCGACCTCGGCTTCACCCAGTCCGGCCTGGCCTGGGTGGTCAACGCCTACCTCATCGCGTTCGCCGGGCTGCTGCTGCTCTCCGGCCGGCTGGGCGACCTGCTGGGCGGCAAGCGCGTCTTCAGCGCGGGCCTGGGCCTGTTCACGGTGGCCTCGCTGGCCTGCGGCCTGTCCTCCTCCTCGACGACGCTGGTGGCGTTCCGGTTCATCCAGGGGGTCGGCGGGGCGCTCGCCTCGGCCGTCGTCCTGGGCATGATCATCACCCTGTTCCCCGACGCCGGCGAGCGCGCCAAGGCACTGGCGGCGTACGCGTTCGTCTCCGCGGCCGGCGCCTCGCTGGGCCTGATCCTGGGCGGCGTGCTGACGCAGAGCTTCAGCTGGCCGTGGGTGTTCTACGTCAACGTGCCGATCGGCCTGGTGGCGCTCGTGCTGACGCAGAGCGTGGTGCCCGGCGGGAAGGGACTGGGGCTGCGCGAGGGCGCCGACCTGGTCGGTTCGGTGCTCGCCACCGGCGGTCTGATGCTGCTGGTCTACACGATCGTCAAGGCCGAGGAGTACACCTGGGGCGACGGCCGCACGCTGGGCCTGCTGGCCGGCTCGCTGGTGCTGCTGACCGGCTTCGTGGTCCGCCAGGCGTACGCGGCCAAGCCTCTGCTGCCGCTGCACATCTTCCGCTCCCGGGCGGTCTCCGGCGCCAACGGCATCATGGTCCTGATGGTCGCCGGCCTGTTCGGCTACCAGTTCTGCACCGCGCTGTACTTCCAGAACGTCCTGGGCTACGACGCGCTGAAGACCGGGCTCGCCTTCCTGCCCGCGCCGGTCACCATCGCGATCGTCTCGCTGGGCTTCGCGGTCAAGCTGAACCGGAAGTTCGGGCCCCGCCGGGTGCTGGTCGTCGGCCTGCTGCTGGTGGCTGCGGCGCTCGCGCTGCTGGCCCGGGTGCCGAGCGACGGAAGCTTCCTCGCCGACATCGTGCCGCCGTTCGTGCTGCTCGGCCTCGGCTTCGGCGCGGCCATGCCGGCGCTGATCGGCCAGGCCATGTCGGTCACCTCGCCCAACGACGCCGGCATCGCCTCCGGCCTGGTGAACACCACCCAGCAGGTCGGCGCCTCGATCGGCACCGCCGTGCTCGCCACGGTGGCCGCCTCCCGCACCGCGACACTGCTCGGCAAGGGCGACAGCAAGGTGGCGGCGCTCACCGGCGGCTTCCACCTCTCCTACGGACTCAGCGCCGTGTTCGTGGCGGTCGGCGTCCTGGTGGCCGCCTTCGTCCTGCGCAGCCCCGCGGACGGTGCCGAGAGCGCCCCCGGACCGGACCTCAAGTCTGCGGATTCCCCCGTGCCGCACATTTGACGGTCCCCGTGCGGCCGTTCCGGAAGGCCCCCCGGAACGGCCGCACCACCCTGACGGCGCGCACCGCCGCCGGGGCCGCACCGCACTCCGCACCACGTCAGAGCACGCCGGCCGAGCACACCCGCGAGCGTCCCGCCGCGAAACCCGCGGGCCCCGGAAAGGGCCCGCATAGGGGGACGGTCAGGGGGGTCGGATCCGGACGGAGCCAGCAGACTCGTCGCATCGTCCGCGGCCGGGGCCATCAGCGCCTGCCCCGCGGGGTGGGCGGGCCTTACGCCGCCCACCGTTCCCCCGCCTCGCGCAGGATCGAGAAGGACCCATGTACACCAGACGCCGTTTCCTCCGTCTCCCGGTCACCCTGACCGCCGCCGCCGTCATCGGCCCCGCCGTCCTCACGGCCTGCTCCGACTCCTCCGCCCCGCCCTCCGCGAAGAGCGGCGGCGGCACCCTGCGCTACGGCGCCGCCGTCGAACCCGACAGCTGGGACCCGCACGCCGCGTCCACCGCCGTCACCGGGCGGCTGCTGCGCCCGGTGCTGGAGTCGCTGGTCGCGATCGCCCCGGACGGGACCGTCAAGCCGTGGCTGGCCGATTCGTGGACGGTCTCGCCCGACGGCCTCACCTACACCTTCACCCTGCGCACCGGCGTGACCTTCAGCGACGGCACCCCGTTCGACGCGGCGGCCGTGAAGGCGAACTTCGACCACGTCACGGCGGCGAAGACGGCGTCCAAGCGGGCGGCCGGCCTGCTCGGCCCCTACAAGGAGACCGAGGTCGTCGACCCGCGCACGGTGGCCGTGCACCTGACCGCCCCTCACTCCTCGTTCCTCGGCTCGGCGGGGAGCACCTTCCTCGGCTTCCACTCCCCCGTCGCGCTGCGCGACCACGCGGGCGACCTCTCCTCCGGCGGCGCGTTCGTCGTCGGCACCGGCCCGTTCACCTTCGAGTCGGTGACGCCGGGCCAGCAGGCGGTGTTCAAGCGCCGGCCCGACTACAACTGGGCCCCGCCGACCGCCGCCCACCAGGGGCGGGCGAAGCTGGAGAGCATCGTCGTGCTGCTGCTGAAGGAGGACGCCTCCCGGGTCGGCGCCCTGACGTCCGGTCAGGTCGACGCCGCCGAGCTGATCCCCGCCAACCGGCTGGCCGGCCTGCGCGGCCAGAACGGCGTCCAGGTGGTCCGCAAGGCGGTCCCCGGCGTCCCCTACACCTACTACCTCAACACCGCCCGCGCGCCGTTCGACGACCCGCGCGCCCGGCAGGCCGTCCGGCACGCCATCGACTTCGCCGGGATCGTCAAGGGCATCTTCCAGGGCGAGTACGAGCAGGCCTGGGGGCCGCTGGCGCCCTCCACCCCCGGCGCCGAGCCGTCGTTCGCCAAGCCGGCCTGGGAGTACAGCAAGGAGAAGGCGGAGAAGCTGCTGGACGAGGCCGGCTGGACCGGGCGGGACGCCGAGGGCTACCGCACCAAGGACGGCAAGCGCCTCACCGCCGAGCAGCCGTACGTGCAGACCTTCGTCTCGGCCCAGAACCACACCTTCGACGTGGGCGTGCAGGACGCGCTGAAGCAGGTCGGCATCGAGCTGAAGCTGGTGCCGCTGGACTCCGCAGGCTCCACCGGGCGCACCGGCAAGGGCGACTACGACGTGTTCGCCTTCGCCTGGCAGGGCTCCGACCCGAGCCTGCTGGGCAGCCTCTACCACTCCAAGTCCCAGTTCGGGGGCGGCGGGGCGAACGGCAGCCGGGTCAAGGACGCCGAGATCGACGGCTGGCTGGACCAGGCCGAGGCGACCGTGGACGCCGCGCAGCGAGCCGAGCTGTACCGCAAGGTCCAGCGGAAGATCGTCGAGCAGGCGTACTCCTTCCCGGCCTACATCGCCACCATGGACGTCGCCCGGCACGGCAAGGTGAACGGGCTGGTCCTGGACGTCGACGCCAACCCCGACTTCTACGGCATCGGGGTGGCCTGAGGTGTCCGACCGCGCCCGGCTTGTGCCGCGACGGCACGTGCCGCCCTGGGCCAGGTTCGTCGCCCGGCGGCTCGCGGCGGGGCTGGTGGTGGTGTGGGGGACGCTCACGGTGACGTTCTTCGCCCTCCACCTCGCCCCCGGCGACATCGTGGACGGACTGATCGGGCCGGGCGCCGCCGCCACCCCGGCCCTGCGTGACCAGGTGATCGCCGAGAACGGCCTGGACGACCCGCTGCTCGTCCAGTACGGCCGCCAGCTCGCCCAGTTGGCGAGCGGCGGCCTCGGCTGGTCGTACCAGCTCAACGAGCCGATCGGGCGGCTGCTCGGCAGCCAGCTCGGCCCGACCGTCGAGCTGGCGGTGTCCGCGCTGGTCACCGCGCTGGTGCTGGCGGTGCTGGCGGCCACCCTGACGGCCGGCCGGGGCTGGGCGGTGCGCGGTGCCGCCGGTATGGCCGAGCTGCTGATGGTGTCGATGCCGTCGTTCTGGCTGGGCATCATCCTGCTGACGGTGTTCTCCTACCGGCTGCACGCGCTGCCCTCGATCGGGGCGGACGGGCCGGCGGCGCTGGTGCTGCCGACGCTGGCGCTGGCGCTGCCGCTGGCCGGAGTGCTCGCCCAGGTGATCCGCCAGGAGCTGGAGAGCGCCGACGGCCGCCCGTTCGTGCTGACCGCGCGCTCGCGCGGCCTGGGCGCGACGGCGGTGCTGCTGCGGCACACCCTGCGGCACGCGCTGCTGCCGCTGACCACGCTGGCCGGCTTCGTGCTGGGCAGCCTGTTCGGCGGCGCGGTGCTGGTGGAGAACATCTTCACCCGGCCGGGCCTGGGCCGGGTGCTGGCCAACGCGGTCGGCTCGCGCGACCTGCCGGTGGTCAGCGCCCTGGTGGTCATCTCCAGCGCGGCGTTCGTGGTCATCAACACCCTGGTGGACGTGCTCCACCCGCTGATCGACCCCCGGCTGCGCGAGGGAGGAACGGCATGAGCACCGTGACCGCCCTCCTCGACCGGCCGGCCGCGGCCACCGCCCGCCGGGGCGCGCTGCTGCGCTCGTCGGCCCGCCTGGCGCCGCTGGTCCTGCTGGCCGCGGTGGCGCTCGTGCTGGTCTTCCCCGGGGTGTTCGCCACCCACGCCCCCGAGGCGACGGACGTCGCGGCGGCGCTGCGCCCGCCCGGTGCCGAGCACTGGCTGGGCACCGACCAGCTCGGCCGGGACGTATGGTCGCGGCTGGTGCACGGCACCCGGCTGTCGCTGCTGATCGCGGTCGGCGCGACGCTGATCGGGGTGGGCGGCGGCGCGCTGCTCGGCCTGGTCGCCGGCTGCGGCGGACGGCGCGTCGACTTCGCCCTGATGCGGGTGGTGGACGTGCTGCTGGGCTTCCCCGAACTGCTGCTCGCGCTGGTGGTGGTGGCGCTGCTGGGCGGCGGCACGGTCAACGTGGCGATCGCCATCGGCATCGCCGGGGTGCCCAACTACGCCCGGCTGGTGCGCGGCCAGGCACGGCTGGTGCTGCGCTCGGAGTACGTCGAAGCGGCGCGGGTGCTGGGGGTGCCGGCCTGGCGGTCGGTGCTGCGGCACGTGCTGCCGAACGTCGGCGGCCCGCTGGTGGTGCTGGCCTCCATCGGGCTGGGCTCGGCCATCATCTCGGGCTCCGGGCTCAGCGTGCTCGGCCTGGGCCCGGTCCCGCCGGAGGCGGACTGGGGCTCGATGGTCGCCGACGGCAAGGACTTTCTCCAGACGGCCTGGTGGATCTCGATCGCACCCGGCCTGGCCGTCTCGGTCGTGGTGGTCTGCACCACGCTGATCGGCCGTTCGCTGCAGCTGAGGGCGGTGCGATGACGACGACGACAACGGAAGCGACCGCGGCGAAGGCGACGGCCGGGGACACCGGTGCGTCGGTGCCGGGCCCGCTCGTGCGGGTGGAGGGGCTGCGGGTGTCGTTCCCCGGCGCGCCGCGGCCCGCCGTGGACGGGGTGTCGCTGGCCATCGGCCCCGGGGAGTGCGTGGCGCTGGTCGGCGAGTCCGGCTCGGGCAAGTCCGTCACCTCGCGTTCCCTCATCGGGCTGGCGGGCGCCAGGGCCCGGGTCTCCGCCCGGACCCTGGAGGTGGCCGGGGCGGACACCACCGGCTTCGGCGAACGGCAGTGGCGCGCGGTGCGCGGCCGGCGGGTCGCCATGGTCTTCCAGGACGCGCTGACCGCGCTGGACCCGCTGCGCACCGTCGGCGCCGAGATCGCCGAGGCGGCCCGCCTCGGCGGCACCGCCGGCCCGGACGGCGGTGCCCGGGTGGTGGAACTGCTCACGGCGGTGGGCGTGCCGGAGCCGGAGGCCCGGCGCACCCAGTACCCGCACCAGCTCTCCGGCGGGCTGCGCCAGCGCGCGCTGATCGCCTCGGCGCTGGCCGCCGACGCCCCGCTGCTGATCGCCGACGAGCCGACCACGGCGCTGGACGCGATCGTCCAGGCGCAGATCCTGGCGCTGCTCGGCCGGCTCAAGGACGAGGGCCGGGGACTGCTGCTGGTCAGTCACGACCTGGCGGTGGTAGCGCAGTTGGCGGACCGGGTGCTGGTGCTGCGGCGGGGCGGGGTGGTGGAGAACGGGCCGGCCGGCCGGGTGCTGTCCGCCCCGGAGCACCCGTACACCCGGATGCTGCTGGACGCGGTGCCCTCGGGCCGCCCGCCGGCCCGTCCCGCCCAGGCCCCGCCCGAGGCACCGGACGCCGAGGAAGCGGCCCCGGTACTGACCGGGCGCGGGCTGGTCAAGTCCTTCGCCCTGGGCGGGCCGAGGGCCCTCGACGAGGTCGGGTTCACCCTGCGGGCGGGTGAGGCGCTGGGCGTGGTCGGCGAGTCCGGCTCGGGCAAGACCACGCTGGCGCGGGTCGCGATGGGTCTGTCCCGTCCCGACGCCGGGGAGGTGCTGCTGCACGGGCGGCCCTGGTCGGCGCTTGCGGAGCGGCGGCGCCGGGCCGGGCGCTCGGCGATCCAGTTCGTCCAGCAGGACCCGTACGCCTCGGCGGACCCCCGGTT
The DNA here is from genome assembly GCF_044753005.1 of Kitasatospora sp. NPDC088548. Taxonomy (NCBI): domain Bacteria; kingdom Bacillati; phylum Actinomycetota; class Actinomycetes; order Kitasatosporales; family Streptomycetaceae; genus Kitasatospora; species Kitasatospora sp. NPDC088548. Next base: position 17,457 of record NZ_JBIVMI010000046.1, on the reverse strand, counting down.
CACCGTGGCGCGGATCATCGGCGAGGCGCTGCCGGGACTGCGGCGCGCCGAGCGGGCCCGGCGGTGCGCGGAACTCCTCGACCAGGTCGGCCTGCCGGCCGAACTGCTCTCCCGCCGGCCGCACCAGCTGTCCGGCGGTCAGCGCCAGCGGGTGGCCATCGCCCGGGCGTTGGCGGGCCGTCCGCAGGTGCTGGTCTGCGACGAGCCGGTTTCGGCGCTGGACGTCTCGGTGCAGGCGCAGGTGCTGGAGCTGCTGGACCGGCTGCGGCGCGAGCGGGGCATCGCCCTGCTGTTCATCACCCACGACCTGGCCGTGGTGCGGCAGGTCGCCGACCGGGTGCTGATCATGCGCGGCGGGTCGGTCGTCGAGGAGGGCGAAACCGAGCGGATCTTCGAGGCCCCCGCCCACCCGTACACCCGGGCCCTGCTGGACGCCGTCCTGCGGCTGCCCGGCGCGGACGGTGCGGGCAGTGCGGACGGCTCGGGCGGGACGCACGGCGCGGACGTCACCGGCCGCGACGACCCGGAGCAGGACACGGAGTAGGACACCGAACACGTCGCCGGGCAGGACGGCGAGCACGTCACGAAGTGGGAGACATGACTGACACGACGACGGACGCCGTCCCCGAGGCCGCCGAGGTGTGGCTGCGGCGGGCCGAGGAGGTCGCGGCGCGGCTGGCACCCGGCGCCGCCCGGCGCGACCGCGAGGGCACCCCGCCGGTGCGGGAGATCCGGCTGCTGAAGGAGACCGGCCTGGTGACCCTCCTGGGGCCGGTCGAGTACGGCGGGGCCGGCCAGAACTGGTCCACCGCGTTCCGGGTGGTGCGCACCGTCGCGGCGGCCGACGCCTCGGTCGGCGAGCTGCTGGCCCACCACTACGTGTGGGTGTCGATCGCCGAGTTCATCGGCACCGACGAGAAGATCCAGCACATCGGCGAGGTGTCGGCCCGGGCCCGGTGGTTCTTCAGCGGGTCCTCGAAGCCCCGCTCGGCGCCCCTGGTGATCCAGGACACGGGCCGCGAGATGCTGTTCCACGGGCGGCTGGAGCGCGCCCTGGGCCACCCGGTGTCGGACATCACCATCCTGGAGGGCTTCCTGGAGGACGGCGACACCCCGATCAGCGCGCTCGCGATGAGCGGCCACGTGGGGCTGTCCTTCGAGCCCGGCGCCGAGGAGTTCGGGCTGCGGTCGCTGGCTGCCGGGACCGTGGTCGCCGACGGCGCGAACATCCCGTGGACCGGGGCGCTCGGCCACGTCGACAAGACCTTCGTGCCCCGGGTCTACAACACCTTCCTCACCCCGGCCTTCCGGCTCGCCCAGGCCAACGCGCTGATCGGCGCGGCCCGGGGCGCGCTGGACGCCGCCGCCCGGCACGCGCGCGAGCAGTGCTCGGAGGCGCCGCTGACCGAGGCCGCCGCCGCGGACGCGGCCCGGCACTACGGCGCCCTGGCCTCCGCGCTGTGGGCGGTGGAGGCATTCGCCGACGCCGTCGGCGCCGAGGCGGACGCCCTGCACGCCCGGCGCCGCACGGTGACCGAGGAGGAGCGCGGCCGGCACGCCGTCCGGGTCGCGGCGCTGGCCACGCAGGCCGGCGCGGCCGCCGACGCGGTCACCGCCGGCGTGCTCGGGGCGGCCGGCCCCGGCGGCGCCGAGGCCGCGGCCGGGCTGGACCGCTACTGGCGGGACACCCGGGCGCGGCGGGTGCACGAGGACGACCCGGGGCGCGCCCGGGTGGTGGGGCGCCACCTCCTGCACGGCGAAGTCCCCCGCCCCACCTGGTACGCGTGACACCCCGAGTAAGGAGCACCCGCGCATGACCAGCAGTTCCCCGACCGTCCCGCTGTCCGTCCTCGACATATCGTCCATCGACTCCGCCGGCCGCCCCGCCGACACCCTGGTCGGCACCCGCCGGCTGGTGGCGGCCGCCGACGAGCTGGGCTACACCCGGTTCTGGGTGGCCGAGCACCACAACTCGCGCGGGATCGCCGGCTCCGTCCCGGCCGTCCTGCTGGCCGCGCTCGGCGAGCGGACCAGCCGGATCCGGATCGGCGCGGGCGGGGTGATCCTGCCCAACCACCCACCGTACGCCGTCGCGGAGTCCTTCCGGACGCTGGCCGCGCTCTTCCCCGGCCGGGTGGACCTGGGCATCGGCCGCTCGGGCGCGGACCCGGTGCTCTCCCACGCGCTGCGCCGGGCGCCCGAAGAGGACTTCCCTGCGGCGCTGGAGGAGCTGCTCGCCTTCGTCGATGGCGGCTTCCCGGACGGGCACGTCTACCAGCGGCTGGAGGCCCTGCCGGAGCCGCCGCAGCCGCCCCGGCCGTGGCTGCTGGGCGCCAGTGTGCGCAGCGCCGTGGACGCGGGCCGGCGCGGGCTGCCGTACGCGTTCGCCCACCACTTCTTCAACTCTCGCGGCACCGAGGAGGCGCTGCGGGCGTACCGGGAGAGCTTCCGGCCCTCGGCCCGGGCCGAGCGGCCGCACGCGATCGTCACCGCCTACACGGTGTGCGGGGAGACCTCGGAGCAGGCGCGCCGACTGGCGGCGCCGGCGCTGTTCCCGGTGCTGCGGCTGAACGGCGCCTCGCCGATCGCGCCGCTGCCCACCGTCGAGGAGGCGGCGGCGTACCCGTGGACGGAGGCCGAGCGGGCCGCCGCCGACGCGCTGCTCAGCACCCAGGCGGTCGGTGACGCCGAGGAGGTCCGCCGGGCGCTGGCGGACCTGCTGGAGCGCACCGGCGCGGACGAGCTGATGGTGACCAATAACGTCACCGACGTCGAGGAGAAGATCCGCTCGCTGGAACGCGTGCGGGAACTCGCCCCGGCGCTGCCCGTCCCCGCCGGGGTCAGCTCGTAACGGCCGGGCGGCGGCGATGGGCGCGGGTGCCGAGGCTGTCGCGGATGCGGCGGTGGTGGGTGACCAGCCAGACCCGCTCGGGCTCGCCCGGCGGGCAGCGGTCCAGGGCGTGGTCGAGGCAGCTGACCGCGAGCGCGTCGTCGCCCGCGGCGGCGGCCCGGGCGGACGCCCCGACCAGGGCTTCCCAGGCGCGGCGCTCCATCGTCTCCACCGGGGTGCCGTCCGCCTCGGCGAGCGCGATGGCGCGGTCGTAGTGGAAGGCCAGCAGCCCGGGGCGGGGCACGTCCAGCAGGGCGGCCCAGTCGGCCGCCCGCAGGTGGCGTTCGACCAGGACGCGGCCGGGCAGCTGGGCGAGCGCCACATCGCGGCTGACGGCGTACCGGAAGGCGTACTCGACGTCTCCGGGGACGCCGCTGCGGCGCACCCGGCGCAGCAGTTCGCGCGACTCCAGGAGCTCCAGGCTGCGGCCGACCTCCTCGGGGTCGCGCTGGCTGACGGCGGCGACCGCGCCGCGCCACAGCGTGCCGCCGACGACGGCGGCGTCGCGCAGCACCGAGCGGGCGGTGCGGTCGAGGCCGTCGAGCTGGGCGGCGGCGACGGCGAGGACGGCCGGCGGGTGGGCGGCGGCCGGGTCGGCGCCGGCGTCCGCCGCCCGCGCGTAGGCCTGGGCGAACAGCGGGTTGCCGTCGGCGAGGGCCGCGCGGCGGTCGTCGGCGGGCGTCGGGTGGCGGCGGCCGGAGGCGGCGCCGATCACGGTGGCGGTGGCCGCGGTGGACAGCGGTGCCACGTGCAGCAGGGCCGAGCGGCGCTTGGCGCACGCCCAGGAGGGCCTGGTGTGGAGCAGTTCGGAGCGGGCGCCGACGATCAGCAGCAGGGCGACCGGGCCGAGCCGGACGGTGAGGTCCTCAACGAAGGAGCGGACGAAGTCGGCGGCGCGGTGGAGGTCGTCCAGGACGACCACCAGCGGGCGGTCGGTGGCCGCCTCCTCCAGGAACTGCCGCAGCGCGCCGAGGACTTCCTCCCGTGGGACGGCGCCACCGTCCGGCCCCTGGGCGGAGGCGGCCGCGGCGGGCAGGCCGAGGCAGGCGGCGAGCGCGGTGACGATCGGTCCGGTGGCGGCGTGCGGGAAGAGCCCGCGCACGACGCCGGTCAGCGCGGGCAGGACGACGGCCGCCGGCGCGCCGGCGCGGATGCCCGTGTAGGCGCGGACCACGCCGGCCAGTGGCTCGTAGGGGGTGTGGGCGTCGAAGGCGGGGGTGCCCGCGTGGAGCACCCGGGGCGCCAGCGGTCCGGCGCCGTCGCGCAGCGCGGCGGCGAACTCCCCGATCAGCCGGGTCTTGCCGATACCGGGCTCGCCGATCACCGTGACCAGGTACGGCAGTTGGCGGCGGATGGTGTCCTGGTAGGCGCCGCGCAGCAGGTTCAGCTCGTGGGTGCGCTCCAGGAACGGCGGTTCGACGGGGTGCCCGGACGGCCCGCGGCCGTCGGGGCGGGAGCGCGCGGGGCGGTGGACGCCGGGGACGCCGGGGACCGGGGCGAAGCCGAGGCCGGCGCCGCCGGCCTCGACGGTGGCGTCGGCGGCCCACAGTTCCCCGCGGGGGACCTGCAGCAGCAGGTGGTGGCAGGCGTCCAGGACCTGGCCGGTGACCTCCACGGGCTCGGGTGCGCTGTCGTCGTAGGTGACCACCACCTCGCCGGTGCCGACCACGAGGTGGGTGACCGGCCGGGTGGCGGTGGCCGCGGTACCGGGCGCCGGTCCGGGCACGGTGCCCCCGGGGACGGCCGGTCCGGGCGCCTCGAAGTGGCGGCGCAGGGCGAGGGCGGCGCGCAGGGCCCGCTCGGCGTCGTCCTCGTGGGCCCGGGGGACACCGAAGACGACCAGCCACACCGAGCCGAAGGCCCGGCGCACGTGCCCGCCGAAGGGCGCCATCTCGCGCCGGATGCCGGCGGTCAGCTCCTTGACGGCGTGGTCGACGCGCTCGGGGGCGAGGGCGCCGTCGTCGGCCGTCCACCGGGCGCGGACCATGACGACGCTGGCCGGGCGCCGCTCGACCCGTTCCCAGGACGCGCGGAAGGCGTTCTCGGCGGCCGGGGCGTCGGCGGTCCCGGCGCGGCCTGCGCCGCGGTCGTCGGCGCGGTCGTCGGCGCGCGCGGCCGGGGCGGGCGCCGGCGACGGCGCGGCGGGTGCCGGCCGGGGGCGCGGCGGTCGCGGGGCGGCGGCCGCGGGCCGGGGTCCGGCCGGGGGCGGGAAGTCCGCCGCGCCGCCCGGGGCGGCGGTGAGCCGCAGCGCCAGGGCCGGGTCGTGGCTGAGGATCGCGCGCTGGAGGCGTCGCAGGTCGCGGCCGGGTTCCAGGCCGAAGCGGTCGGCGAGCAGGTCCCGGGTGCGCCGGTAGCGGTCCAGCGCCTCGGGCTGGCGCCCGCAGTTGTAGAGGACGACCATCAGCTGGGCGACCAGGCGTTCCCGGGTCGGCTCGGCCTCCAGCAGGGACTCCAGTTCGCCGATCAGCTCGCGGTCCCGACCCATCGCCAACTCGGCCTGGATGCAGTCCTCGTGGACGGCGAGCCGGGTGCCCTGGAGGGCGGCCAGCTCGGGCCAGGTGAGCCCGGCGTCGCTCACGTCGGCGAGCACCGGGCCGCGCCACAGGCCGAGGGCGCGGCGCAGCAGTTCCGAGGCCTGCGTCCAGTCGCCGGCCGCCAGTCGGGCCCGGCCCAATGTGACAAGCTCATGAAATTCCGTGAGATCGAGCTGTTCCGGCTCGATTCTGAGCACATATCCGGGCAGAGTGGTATTCAGCGCGACTTTCCCGTCCGCCGGCTCCCCGACCGCCTGGAATGCGCGGCGCAGCCCGGCCACCGAGTTCTGCACCATTTTCCGCGCCGTGGACGGACGGTCATCGCCCCAGAGTGCGGCGGCTATCTCATTGATGCCCACCACACTATTCGCGCGGAGCAGGAGAACACCGAGCAGGGCCCTCTGCTGCAGGCCGCGAATGGGCACGTCAGTGCCGTCGGAGAGCACTTCAAGCGGCCCCAGAACGTTGAATCGCACCCCTACCCCCTCGATTCCCGGCGATTCCGGACAATGCCATTCCGAAGAATGTGCCCGATGGTACATCAGGCCGACCCGGGCCCTCCATTGACTGCACGTCAATTCTTATCTACGATACCACCGGCGACCCCCGCCGGTGATCTCCGCGGCAATTCACCGCCCCCGCCCGGCAGGGCTGATTCAAAGTCGTGGTGATCAGGCAAGTGCGCAGGTCACGGGGGCGTGATGGGGTGGTGTCGGGCCGTTGCGAACGCATCGAGGCTCCGGCTGAAGGGGTGACCTCGTCCGTCGCCCCGAACCGGAGCCTCGACGCGTCGCCAGTCTGTCACCTGCCCCCTCTCCGACCCGCCTGTTCGTCAACTCGAGAACGGCGCGGGTCTGGTGGACCGGCTGGCGCTGCCGGTGGATCCGCGTGGTCTGCGTCACCCGTTGACGAGTGTGGCGCTGGTCGCCGCGTCGGCCAGGCCGCCCGCTCGCAGTGGACCATCGAGAACCGGCTCCACTTCGTCCGCGACACCGCCTTCCGCGAGGACGCCTCCAAGATCCGCACCGGCCACGGGCCCGAGAACATGGCGACCCTGCGCAACCTCGCGATCAACACCCTCCGCGACCACGGCCACACCAGCATCGCCGCCGGCCTCCGCCACGTCTCCTACCGGCCCTTCACTCGCCCCCTCGACCTCCTCCACATCCCCTGAGCAGGGACGATACAAGATCATCAGGACTGTGAATCATCCCTGCCCCGCCCGGCGGCCCCGGCGGCAGTGGCCCGCCCATGGGCGGTCAGTTCCCGGGCGATGGGCGGGGTGTCCCCATGATGGGTTCGACCGGGAGCGGGCGGACGTCGCCATCGCCCCGGGGGAGCCGCCGGGGACCGGCGGCCGGACGCCTACAAGAGATGAGGTCGGGGGTACCCGGTGCCTTCCCTGCTGGAACGTGATGCGCACATCGACAGACTCGACCACCTGCTCGCCGAGTGTCTCGGCCGCGCGGGCCGGGTGGCACTGGTCGACGGACCCCTCGGCAGCGGCAAGAGCGAGCTGCTGCGGGTGTTCGCCGCCCGGGCCGCCGAGCGCGGAGTCCTGGTCGTGGGCGCGGGCTGTTCCGCCCAGGAGCGGGATCTGCCCTTCGGCATCGCCGACCGGATCGCCCGCTCCCCCGGCTGGCCCGCCGGACACGCCGAGCGGCTGGCCGCGCTGGCCGCCCCGGCCGTCCTCGCCGACCCGGCCGAGAGTGCCGGCGGCACCGCCCTCAACGGCACCGCCCTCAACGGCACCGGCGCGGCTGGCGACCCGGCCGGCCCGCCGTCGCCCGCGCTGCTGCGCGCCTGCCGCGACCTGACCACCGCCCTGCTCGCGGCCTCCGCCGACACCCCGGTGCTGCTCTGCGTCGAGGACATCGGCCACGCCGACGAGGCGTCCCTGCACTTCCTGCGCCACCTCGTCCGCCACCTGCCGCAGAGCCGGGTGCTGCTGGTCCTCACCGACGGCAGCACCCCGTGGCCCGCGCGGCGCCGGCTGCACGCCGAACTGCTGCGCCACCCGCACGCGCACCGCCTCGCGCTGGCCCCGCTGTCCCGGGCCGGCGCGCTGCGCCTGGTCACCGAGGGCCTGGGCGAGGAGGACGCCCGTCACCGCGGCCCCGGCCTGGTGGACGTGGCCGGCGGCAACCCGCTGCTGCTGCACGCCCTCGTCGAGGAGCACCTCGACCGCGCCGACGAGCCCGAACCGCGCTACGGCCCGGCCCTGCTGAGCTGCCTTCACCGGGCCGGCCCCGGCGTGCTGCGGGTCGTCCAGGCCCAGGCCGTGCTCGGCGAGGAGGCCCCGGCCGAGGACGTGGCCCGGCTGCTGGGAGAGCGGGAGAGCGCCGACGCGGTCGCCCGGATCCGCGCCACGCTCACCGCCGCCGGACTGCTGGACGGCGAGGGACGGCTGCGCACCGCGGCCGCCCGCGCCGCCGTCCTGGAGGACCTCGCCCCGCACGAGCGCACCGAACTGCGGCTGCGGGCCGCCCAGCTGGCCCACGAGACGGGCAGCCCCGCCGCCGAGGTGGCCCGACACCTGGTCGAGGCCGGGCGGGCGCCCGCGCCGTGGGCGGTCGCCGCGCTGACCGAGGCGGCCGAGCACGCCCTGCTCGACCACCGTCACCGCACCGCCGTCGCCTGCCTGCGCCTGGCCCACAAGGAGGCCGCCGAGGAGAACGACCGGGCGGTGCTCCGGCACCGGCTGGCGCAGGCCGAGTGGCAGCTCAACCCCTCGGCGGCGGCCCGGCACCTGGTTCCGCTCACCGCCGCGGTCCGGGCCGGGCACCTCGGGCTCGCCGAGGCGCTCGTCCTCGTCCGGTACCTGCTGTGGCACGGCCGCGGCGAGGAGGCGCTGGCCGTCCTGGATCTGCTGCGCGCCCGGACCGGACCGGCCGGACCGGCCTCCCCCGCCGAGACGGGCGCGCTGCGCGACGTCGAGACCTGGCTCGCCTACACCCACCCGGTCCTGGCCCGGGGCCGCCGCGTCCCGGCGCTGCCCGCCGACCTGCGGCACGCGGTCGCCCCGGACGTCGACCCGCAGCTGCGGGCCGCCGCCGCGCTCGCCGGGGCGCTCACCCGGGGACGGGCCGCGGAGGCCGTCGACCACGCCCAGCAGGTGCTGCGCGACGCCCACCTGCACGGCCGCACAGCGTGGGCCGAGGAGGCCGCGCTGCTCGCGTTGCGGGTGCTGCTCCAGGCCGGGCGCGCCGACACCGCGGCGGTCTGGAGCCAACGGCTGCTCGACACCGCCGTCCGCCGCGAGGTCCCGACCGCGACGGCCCTGTACTCGGCGGCGCACGCCGAGGCGGCCCTGCGGCTCGGCGAGCCGACCACGGCGGCCGAGCACAGCCGGGCCGCGCTGACCCACCTCAGCCCCACCGCCTGGGGCATCGCGGTGGGCCTGCCGCTGGGCACGCTGATCATCGCCGAGAGCCGCACGGGCGAGCACCGCTCGGCGGCCAAGCACCTCACCCACGCCGTCGGTGAGGCGATGTTCCAGAGCCTGTACGGGCTGCACTACCTGTTCGCCCGCGGCGAGCACTACCTGGCGACCCGGCACGGCCACGCGGCACTCGCCGACTTCCTGTCCTGCGGCGAACTGCTGCGCACCTGGGGCCTGGACGGCGCGGGGGTGGTGCCCTGGCGCACCCAGGCCGCCGACGCCTGGCTACGGCTGGACAACCGGGACCGCGCCTGGCGGCTGATCCACGAACAGCTCAGCCGGGCCGACGCCGACCTGCCGCACAACCGCGGCCCGGCGCTGCGGCTGCTCGCCGCGGCCGGGCCGGCCGGGCGGCGCGGCCCCCTGCTCACCGAGGCCGTCGACCTCACCGAGGCCTCCGGCGACCGCTACGAGCAGGTACGGGTGCTCACCGACCTGAGCCGGGCGCACCAGGGCGCCGGCAACAAGCGCCGGGCCCGGCTGCTGCTGCGCCAGGCCCTGCACGTGGCGAACATGTGTGCCCTGAAGCCGCTCGCCCAGGAGCTGCTGTCGGTCTCGGCGGACCTCGGCGAGAGCGGCCCGGCCGCCGACGAGGCACGGGAGCCGGGCGGGGTCGGCGCGCTCACCGAGTCCGAGCGGCGGGTCGCCTCGCTCGCCGTGCTCGGCTACACCAACCGCGAGATCGCCGGACGCCTGTACGTCACGGCGAGCACCGTGGAACAGCACCTCACCCGGGTCTACCGCAAGCTCGGGGTACGCCGACGCAAGGATCTGCCGGCCGATCTGTGGGCCAACCTGAGGAAGACGGGATGACGACGCCGATGACCACGCCGACCACCACGACCCCGACGGTGCACGACGGCACCGGGCCCGACCTCGCCCGGGCCCTGGCGGGCCTGACCGCCGGTCAGCAGCCGCAGTGGCCCGACCAGGAACGGGTGCGCGAGGTGCGCGCCGCGCTCGGCGCCCTGCCGCCCCTGGTGGAGCCGGCCGCCGTGGACCGGCTCCGGGAGCGCCTGGCCGAGGCCGCGCTCGGCCGGGCCCTGGTCGTCCAGGGCGGGGACTGCGCCGAGACCTTCGCCGGCAACACCCCCGAGCACGTGCGCGCCAACCTGCACGCCCTACTGCACTGCGCGACCCTGTTCGAGGTCGCCTCCGGCCTGCCGGTGGTGCCGGTCGGACGCGTCGCCGGGCAGTACGCCAAGCCGCGCTCCAGCCCGACGGGCCCGGACGGGCTGCCCTCCTACCGGGGCGACATCGTCAACGGCCTCGCGGCGACAGCCGAGGCCCGCACACCGGACCCGCGGCGGATGCTCACCGCGTACGACGGCGCCGGCGCCGCGCTCGACGTGCTGGACTCGGTGGCCGACGCGACCCGCACCGAACTGTTCGCCGGTCACGAGGCCCTGCTGCTCGACTACGAGGTGCCGCTGGTGCGCGACGGGTACGCGCTGTCCGGCCACTTCCTGTGGATCGGCGAGCGGACCCGCGAGCTCGACGGCGCGCACGTCGCCCTGGCCCGCCGGATCGCCAACCCGCTGGGCCTCAAGCTGGGCCCGTCCACCACCCCGGACCAGGCCGTCGCCTACGCCGAGGCGCTGGACCCGGACCGCGTCCCCGGCCGGCTGACGCTGATCAGCCGGATGGGCGCGGACCAGGTGTCCGACGTGCTGCCGCCGCTGGTGGAGGCGGTGGCGGACGCGGGGCACCCGGTGGTCTGGCTCTGCGACCCGATGCACGGCAACACCGAGACGGCGGCCGGCGGGCTGAAGACCCGCCGCTTCGACCGGATCGCCGCCGAGGTGAGCGGTTACTTCGCCGTGCACCGGGCGCTCGGCAGCCACCCCGGCGGCCTGCACCTGGAACTGACCGGCGACGACGTGACCGAGTGCCTCGGCGGTCGCGAGGACCTGCGCGAGGAGCAGCTCCCCGAACGCTACCTGACCGGCTGCGACCCGCGGCTGAACGGGCGCCAGACCCTCGACCTGGCGCGCGTCGTGGCGGAGATCCTGCTGGAGCACTCCGCCCGGCGGGCGCCCGTGGCGGTCTGAGGACCGCCCACCCGGACCGACGGCCCGCTCCTCCACGCGGAGGGGGAGCGGGCCGTCAGCGCGTGCGCGGGCCGGGGCTGGGCCGGCGGGCGAGTCCCCGCGGGTTCCGGCGGGTTCCGACGGGCGGCGGTCGGGCCGTCAGGCGGCGAGGTCGGTGCGGAGCGCTTCGAGGAGCGCGGCCAGCTCCGTCCGGTCCGCCGCCGCGCCGTAGACGTAGAAGTCGGGCCGGACCAGCACCGCGACCGCCCCGGTCTCGGCCAGGTACGGCAGGTACACCCCGTCGGTGTCGCCCACCGCGCCCGCCGGGGGCTCCTCGTCGGCGGGCGCGAGCACCCTCACCACGTGGCCGCCGAGGTCGGCCAGCCAGACGCGGTCCCCGTCGGTGAGCAGGCTCTCCGGCGGCTCGGTGGTGAGCAGCACGAAGCCGCGCCCCACCACGTCGTCGAAGAGCCCGGCGGGCCGGCCGGCCGCCGTCACGCGCCCCTGCACGACCAGGTCGCCGGCCGGCCCACCGCCGTGCCGCAGGCCCGCCGTGAGCGGCTGGACCGGGGTGCGCGGCCGGGCTGCGCCGACCTCCGCGCCGCGCCGGGCGCGCTCCTGGGCGGCCAGCATGACGGTGTCGCGGTCGCGGGCCGCGGCCGGGTCGGTCTGGCAGATGACCCGGCCCAGGTCCATCGACATGGTGAGCGCGTGCCGCACGTGCTCGCGCCGCTCGGCGGTGTAGCTGTCGAGCAGCCCTTCGGCGGCCCGGCCGGTGAGCACCAGGTCCAGCTTCCAGGCGAGGTTGGCGGCGTCCCGGAAGCCCGAGCACATGCCCTGCCCGGCGAACGGCGGCATCAGGTGGGCGGCGTCCCCGGCGATCAGCACCCGGCCGCGCCGCCACTGGTCCGCGTAGCGCGCCTGGAAGGTGTAGACGGCGTGCCGCAGCAGGGTGGCGTTGCCGGGGTCGATGTCGAACAGCGAGAGCAGCTTCCAGACGTTGGCCTCGCCGCCGAACTCCTCGGGCGACTCGTGGTCGAGCCGCATGAACTCCCAGCGCCGGTGGCCCGGCCCGGCGGAGACGGCGGTGCGCGGCCGGGCCGGGTCGCAGACCTGGAGGTTGTTGGGAACGGACTCCCGGCCGTCGTGCGGGACGACGTCGCAGGTCAGCCAGTCGTTGAAGAACGCGAAGTCGGTGGCGGTCAGCCCGGCCTCCTGGCGCACCACGCTGTTGGCGCCGTCGCAGCCGATCACCCAGCGGGCGGTGAGCGGGCCGCCCGACGGGCCGGTCCGCGGTCCTTCGACCGTGAGCGTGACCGCGTCGCCGCGGTCGGCGAGCGCCGTCACCCGGTGGCCGCGCAGGACGCGCAGCGTGGGGTACCGCTCGCCGTGGGCGGCCAGCGCGGTCTCCAGGCCCGGCTGGTAGACGGCGCTGGAGTCGGGCCAGCCGGAGCGGCCGGCGTCCTCGACGTCCACCCGGAAGAGGGTCTGCCCGTCGGCGTTGTGCCAGACGTAGTCCCGGGAGGACTCGACGTGCTCGTCCAGGGCCGCGCCCACGCCGGTGGCGGCGAGGATGCGGGCGGACTCGCCGTCGAAGGAGACCGCCCGCGGCATCGGGTAGGGCCGGGGGAAGCGCTCCAGGACGGTGACCCGGTGGCCGCGGGCGGCCAGCAGCAGGGCGGCGGTCTGGCCGACCGGCCCGTAGCCGACGATCGCGATGTCGGTGTCGAGGCCGCCGCCGTTGCCCGCGGCGTCGGTGGCGGTCTCGGTGTGGACGGGGGCGCTCATTCGGTGGCCGCGTCCTTCCGCAGGATCTCGGCGAGCACCCGGGCGTGCTCCTCCGGGTCGGCGAGGCCGCGCAGCCGCTCGGTGCCGTCCTCGACGACGACCAGGCGGGTGCCGATCAGGATCCGCTGGCCGCCCTCGAAGGCCCGGCCGCGCACCACGATGCCGGAGCCGGCCAGGGCCCGGGCGAACCGGTCCAGCTCCGGCGAGGGGACCAGCCAGTCCGCGAAGGCGCGCGGCCGCGAGTGGAACCGGTAGACGGCGCGCCAGTCGCCGACCCGGCCCCGGCGCTGCACCACGTAGTGGCCGGTGTCCGCGCGCACGACGCGGAAGTCGGTGCCGAACTGCGGCTGCACCTCGTCGGGCACCACCCGCAGCGGCTCCAGGTAGGACGGGCCGACGAAACCGACGTCGACCAGCCAGAGGTCGCCGTCCAGCCGGACGAAGCCGAGGACGTGCTCCAGGTCCGGCCCGAAGCTGTCGTCCACCTGGCGGATCCCGGCCGAGAACAGCCCGGTCTCGTAGCCGAGTTCGCGCAGCAGCACGAGGAAGAGTCCGTTCAGTTCGTAGCAGACGCCGCCCCGGCCGCCGAGCACGACGGCGTCGAACACGGCGTCGACGTCGATGTCGACGCCCGCCCACAGGGCCTCGCCGCGGGCGGTGTTGAGCGAGGAGTCGTACGGGACGGCGATCAGGTGGCGCCGGTGCAGCTCGCGCAGGGTGTCGGCGGTGGGGTCGAGCGGGCCGTCGTAGTCGAGGGCCTTGAGGTAGGCGGTGGTGTCGAACACGGCGGTCACTTCCCTTCGGTCCGCTGCTCGGCGGCTCCGGTCTCGGCGGCTCCGGTCTCGGCGGGCACGGTCTCGGCGGCTCCGGTGTCGCCGGACCCGGTCTCGTCGAGCAGGGAGAGGAGGTGGCCGGCGAGCCGCTCCGGGGTGGGCTGGTCGAAGGCGAGCAGGGCGGGCAGTTCGAGCCCGGTGACGTTCTGGAGGCGGTTGCGCAGTTCGACGGCGGTCAGCGAGACGAAGCCGATGTCGAAGAAGACGGCGTCCGCCCCGATCTCGCCGGTGCCCTCGTGCCCGAGGACGGCCGCGACCTCCGTGCGGACCACGTCGACCAGCACGGCCAGGCGCTCCCCCGGGTCGGCGTCCGCCAGCCGGCGGGCGAGGACGGCGCCGGGCGCCTCCTCGGTGGTGATGTCGGGCTCGGTCTCGGTGGCCATCGGGGAATCTCCTGCGGGGGTGGTCGTCACGGGCACCGACTCCAGCCAGTAGTGCCGGTGTTGGAAGGGGTAGGTCGGAAGCTCGGAGGCGGGGAGGGTGCCGGCGCCCGCGTAGGAGGCCGACCAGTCGACCTCCACGCCGCGGACGTGCAGGACGGCGGCCGAGAGCAGGACGCGGTCCCAACCGCCCTCGTCGCGCCGCAGGGTGCCGGTGACGGCCGCCTCGCGCACGGAGGCCTCCTCCAGGGCCTCGACGATGCCGTGGGCGAGCACGGGGTGGGCGCTGACCTCGACGAACGCCCGGTACTCGGCGGCGGCGAGGGTGTCGACGGCCTCGGCGAAGCGGACGGTCTGCCGCAGGTTGCGGTACCAGTACCCCGCGTCCAGCTCCGGACCCTCCAGCCAGCGGCTCTCGACGGTGGAGAAGAAGGGGATCGCGGCGGGCTGGGGCTTCACGGAGCCCAGCAGGTCGGCGAGTTCGGCCTCGATCGACTCCACGTGCGAGGTGTGCGAGGCATAGTCCACCGGGATCCGACGGACCCGCACTCCCTGCTCCTCGTACGCGGCCACCAGGGTGTCGAGCCCGGCCGGGTCACCGGCCACGACCACCGAGGACGGGCCGTTCACGGCCGCGACCTCCACGCCGTCCGGCAGCGCGCTCGCCACCCGCTCCCGGGGAAGGCCCACCGAGACCATGCCGCCGCGTCCGGCCAGGCCGCGGGCGATGGCCTGCGACCGCAACGCCACCACGGCGGCGGCGTCGTCCAGGGAGAGGATGCCCGCGACATGCGCCGCCGCGATCTCCCCCTGCGAGTGACCCACCACCGCGTCCGGGAACACCCCCAACGAGAACCACAGCCGCGCCAGGCCGACGTTCACCGCGAACGACACCGGCTGCACCACGTCCACCCGCTCCAGCGAGGCCGCACCCGGCACCTGGTTCACCACATCGAGCAACGACCAGTCGACATAAGACTTCAAAACCTCGTCGATCTCACCGAGAGCCTCCGCGAAGACCACGGACTCAGCGAGCAGCCGACGCCCCATCCCCACCCACTGGGAACCCTGACCCGGGAAGACGAAGACGGTCTGCCCGGCGACGTCCGCCGTGCCGGTGACCAGGGCGGGCGAGGCGGCGTCGCCCGCGAGCGCGGCCAGGCCGGTGCGGTGACCGTCGAGCGCGTCCGCCACCACGACGGCGCGGTGCGCCAGCAGTGTCCGGGCCTCGGCCAGCGCGCGGGCCGCGTCGGCGGGTGCCGGGCCGCGCGCCTCGGTGTAGTCGAGCAGCCGCTCCGCCTGGGCGCGCAGGGCGCCGGCGGAAGCGGCGGACAACAGCCAGGGGACGGCGGCGGCCTCGGGGGCGGTGGGCTCGGCGGCGGGCTCGGCGGCGGGTGTCCGCGCCTCCGCGGCGGGTGCCTCCTCCAGGATGACGTGGGCGTTGGTGCCGCTCACCCCGAAGGCCGACACGGCGGCCCGGCGCGGGCGGTCGGCCGCCGGCCACGGCCGGGCCTCCGTCAGCAGCCGCACCTCCCCGACCGACCAGTCGACCTGGGTGGTCGGCGCGTCCACGTGGAGGGTCCGCGGCAGCACGCCGTGCCGCAGCGCCTCGACCATCTTGATCACGCCGGCGACGCCGGCGGCGGCCTGGGTGTGGCCGATATTGGACTTCAACGACCCCAGCCAGAGCGGCTGTTCGGCCGGACGGCCCTGCCCGTAGGTGGCCAGCACCGCCTGCGCCTCGATCGGGTCGCCCAGCGAGGTCCCCGTCCCGTGGCCCTCGACGGCGTCGACGTCCGCCGCCGTCAGCCGGGCGTTGGCGAGCGCGGCCCGGATCACCCGCTGCTGGGCGGGCCCGTTGGGCGCGGTGAGGCCGTTGGACGCGCCGTCCTGGTTGACGGCCGAACCCCGGACCACGGCCAGCACCTCGTGCCCCAGGCGCCGGGCGTCCGACAACCGCTCCAGGACGAGGACCGCCACGCCCTCCGCCCAGCCGGTGCCGTCGGCGGCGTCCGCGAAGGCCTTGCAGCGCCCGTCGCTCGCCAGGCCGCGCTGCCGGGAGAACTCCACGAACGGCGAGGGCTGGGACATCACCGCGACACCGCCGGCCAGCGCCAGCGTCGACTCGCCGCTGCGCAGCGACTGGGCGGCCAGGTGGACGGCGACCAGCGAGGAGGAGCAGGCGGTGTCGACGGTAATCGCGGGCCCCTCCAGGCCGAGCGTGTAGGCGACCCGGCCCGAGGCCACGGAGCCGGAGGTGCCGGTGGCGAGGAAGCCTTCGAGCCCGGCGGGCACACTTCGCAGACCGGTGGCGTAGTCGTGGTACATGACGCCGGAGAACACGCCGACGGCCGTACCGCGCAGGCCCGCCGGGTCCAGGCCGGCCCGCTCCAGGGCCTCCCAGGAGGTCTCCAGCAGCAGCCGCTGCTGCGGGTCCATGGCGAGCGCCTCGCGCGGCGAGATCCCGAAGAAGGCGGCGTCGAAGTCGGCGGCGCCGTGCAGGAATCCGCCCTCGCGGACGTAGGAGCGGCCGGCCCGGTCCGGGTCGGGGTCGAAGAGCCCGTCGAGGTCCCAGCCGCGGTCCTCGGGGAACTCGGCCACGCCGTCGCGTCCGTCGGCGACCAGCTGCCACAGCTCGGCCGGGGAGGTGACGTCGCCCGGCAGCCGGCAGGCCATCCCGACGATGGCGATCGGCTCACCGGCCGCCGCCTCCAACGCGGCTTTCTCGGCTGCGAGTTGTTCGTTGTCCTGGAGCGCGGCCCGCAGTGCCGCGACCAGCCTCGCCGTCTGGTCGAAGGCGGCCGCGCCGTCGTTGGTGGTGGTCATGTCAGCCTTTCGGAAGGTGTGCCGGGCGCCGAGCGCGGACGAACGGGCGCGGGTCGGTGAGCGCGGTGCGTCGGCTCGGTGCGTCGGCTCGGTGGGTCGGCTCGGTGGGTCTGCGCGGTCGGGTGGGCGGTTCAGCCGCGGCCACGTAGGGCGCGGGCGACGAGGCCGTCGATGTCCAGGTCCGCGATGGCGGGCCCCTCCACGGGCACGGGTCCCGCGTCCGGGCCGGCCGCACGCGGCCCGGGGGTCACGGCCGCCGGGCCGGCCGCCGGCTCCGGCAGCAGCTCGGACCGCAGGTGGCGGGCGAGCGCGAGCGGGGTCGGGTGGTCGAAGACCAGGGTCGCCGGGAGCCGGACGCCCGTCGCCCGGGCCAGCCGGTTGCGCAGCTGCACCGCGCCGAGCGAGTCGAACCCGGTCTCCTTGAAGGCCTGGGCAGCGGCGACGGCGTTCTTGGACGGGTGCCCGAGGACGGCGGCGGCGGCGGAGCGCACCAGGTCGAGGACCTCGCGGTGCTGATCGCGCTCCGGCAGCGCGGCCAGCCGGGCGGCGAAGTCCGCCGCGTCGTCGGCGGGTGCGCCGGTGGCGGCGGTGCGGCGGGGGGTGCGGACCAGACCGCGCAGCAGCGGGTTCAGCTCGCCACCCGCCGCCCGCTTGCGCAGCGCGTCGCGGTCCAGCCGGGCCGGGACCAGCAGCGCCTCCGGCGAACGCAGCGCGGCGTCGAACAACACCAGCGC
>NZ_JBIVMI010000045.1:0-39908 GCF_044753005.1 Kitasatospora sp. NPDC088548 | reverse complement strand
CAAGACGCTCGGCTGGAATACCCCAGCCGAGCGTCTACGTGATCTACTCACCACCTAAAACCAAGTGGTGTTGCGACGACCCCTTGAACCCAAGCCGAAGTGACGGGGCCCTCACCGGCTCCGACGCGCACCGACACACACCGGTACGCACCGCGCCGCGTCCGTCGCCGTACCCGTAGCCACGGCCGGACCGACTGCTTACTACTTGCGCTTGCGCTTCTCCCGCACCCGGACCGAGATCGAGATCGGCGTCCCGACGAAGCCGAACTCCTCACGCAGCCGGCGCTCGACGAACCGGCGGTACCCGGCCTCCAGGAAGCCCGAGGCGAACAGGACGAAGCGCGGCGGACGGGTGCCCGCCTGGGTGCCGAACAGGATGCGCGGCTGCTTGCCGCCCCGGATCGGGTGCGGGTGCGCGGCGACCAGCTCGCCGAGGAAGGCGTTCAGCCGGGCCGTCGGGATACGGGTCTCCCAGCCCGCCAGCGCGGTCTCGATCGCCGGGACGAGCTTCTCCATGTGCCGGCCGGTCTTGGCCGAGACGTTGACCCGGGGGGCCCACTGCACCTGGACGAGGTCGCGCTCGATCTCGCGCTCCAGGTAGTAGCGGCGCTCCTCGTCCAGCTGGTCCCACTTGTTGTAGGCGATCACGACGGCGCGACCGGCTTCGACGGCCATCGAGATGATCCGGGTGTCCTGCTCGGCCAGGGTCTCGCTGGCGTCGACCAGGACGACCGCGACCTCGGCCTTCTCCAGCGCGGCGGAGGTGCGCAGCGAGGCGTAGAAGTCGGCGCCGGCGGTCAGGTGGACGCGGCGGCGGATACCGGCCGTGTCGACGAACTT
This sequence comes from Kitasatospora sp. NPDC088548, assembly GCF_044753005.1. Taxonomy (NCBI): domain Bacteria; kingdom Bacillati; phylum Actinomycetota; class Actinomycetes; order Kitasatosporales; family Streptomycetaceae; genus Kitasatospora; species Kitasatospora sp. NPDC088548. Next base: position 39,068 of record NZ_JBIVMI010000045.1, on the reverse strand, counting down.
CCAGGTCTTGCCGCCGAGTTCGATCATCTCGTCGACCGGGTCACGGGTGGTGCCGGCCAGCTCGTTGACGACCACCCGCTCCTCGCCGGCGACCTTGTTGAGCAGGCTGGACTTGCCCACGTTGGGGCGGCCGATCAGCGCGACCCGGCGCGGGCCGCCGAGCACGGCGTCGCCGAAGGTCTGCGGCGGGGCCTCGGGCAGGGCGGCCATGACGGCGTCGAGCAGGTCGCCGGAGCCGCGGCCGTGCAGGGCGGAGACGGCGTACGGCTCGCCCAGACCGAGCGACCAGAGGTACGCGGCCTCGGCCTCGGTGGACTGGCCGTCGACCTTGTTGGCGCAGAGCACGGTCGGCTTGCCGGCCCGGCGGATGATCTTGATCAGGGCCTCGTCGGTGTCCGTGGCACCGACGGTGGCGTCGACGACGAACAGCACCGCGTCGGCGGTCTCGATGCCCAGCTCGGCCTGCGCCGCCACCATGGCGTCGATCCCGAGGACGTCGATCTCCCAGCCGCCGGTGTCGACGACCTTGAAGCGGCGGCCGTTCCAGCTGGCCTCGTAGCTGACGCGGTCCCGGGTGACGCCCGGCTTGTCCTCGACGACGGCCTCACGGCGGCCGATGATGCGGTTCACCAGGGTCGACTTGCCGACGTTCGGGCGGCCGACGACGGCCAGCACCGGCAGCGGCGCGTGGTCGGCGTCACCGAGGCCGTCGACGTCCTCGGGGTCGAACCCCTCCTCGGCGGCGAGCGCCATGAACTCGGCGTACTCGGCGGCGTCCAGCTCACCGTGGCCGGTGGTGGAGTGCTCTGCGGTCATGTTCGTGTTTTCCGTTTCCCGGCCCGGCCCTTCCCAGGGGCGCGCCGTGCGTACCTGCCCGATCGGGGCAGCGCGAGTACTTCAGTGAAGGTGCCACCACGGCACCGGCCGGACGAACCAACGCCCGGATGATCCATGTTCCGGGACGACTCGACGCCCGGGACGTTCCAACGCCCTGCTCAGACCGCGGACAGCCCGGCCCGCTCCTCCACCAGCGCGGTGATCGTGCCGATCACCTGTTCCAGGGTGAGCTCACTGGTGTCCACCAGCACCGCGTCCGCGGCCTGGGTCAGCGGGGCCGTCTTCCGCGAGGAGTCGGCCGCGTCCCGGCGGGCCAGGTCGGCGGCCATCGCGGTGATGGTCGCCTCGTCCACGCCCTTCGCCCGCAGCTCGGCCGCCCGCCGCTCGGCGCGGGCCGTCTCCGAGGCGGTCAGGAAGATCTTGACGGTGGCATCCGGGAACACCACGGTCCCCATGTCCCGGCCCTCGGTGACTATGCCGCGCTCGGCGACCCGGGCGCAGCCGCGCTGCAGCTCGACCAGTCGCGAGCGCACCGCCGGCACCGCGGACACCGCGCTGACCTGCGCCGTCACCTCGGGACCGCGGATCGGGCCGGAGACGTCCCGACCGTCGACCGTGATGGTCGGGCCGTCCGCGTCCGTGCCGGAGACGATCACCGGCTTGCCGCAGGCGACGGCCACGGCCTCCGGGTCGTCCACGTCGACGCCGTTGGCCAGCATCCACCAGGTCATCGCCCGGTACATGGCGCCGGTGTCCAGGAAGCTCAGGCCCAGCCTGGCGGCGACCGCCCGCGAGACGGTCGACTTGCCGGAGCCGGAGGGTCCGTCGATGGCGACGACGACCGGGGCGTGCGCTCGGTCGGCAGTGTCCACGGGCGAACCTCTCTCTAAGGCCTGAAGCCTGAAGCATGTCAACGGGACGGAAGCCGGAAGGAAACCGGCAGCCGGGAACCGGAAACCTGGGAATGTCTCCCTCAAGGTTAATGGACCGGCGCCAGACCCCGGTCCGGCCGCGTCAGACCCCGGCCCGGTCGATCTCCAGCACCGCATGCCCGAGCCTCGGCCGGACGAACTCCCCGTCCCGCTCCACCCCGAGTACCCCCGCCACGAAGGCCATGGCACGGATGCCGCCCGGCTGCTCCCACTGGAACGGGACCTTGGAGACGTGCGACGGGAAGTCGTTCTCCAGAAACCTCACCGGCCGATCCGGCCGGCCGTCCGGCCGACCGCGCCGGCGTCGCCGACGGTCCTGCCGACCGTGCCAGCCGAAGGTCTCCCTCGGCCGGGGCCCGTCGGGCGTCTGGGTGTGGGCGAAGAACGCCGTGATCCAGCCGGAGACGAAGTCCCCGCCGGACATCGACTCCCATGTGTACAGCGAGCGCCAGAACTCCTCGTCCACCTCGCCCGCCGCCGCCCGGGCGATGGTGTCCAGCACCGGCCGCAGGTCCGCGAACCACGGGCGCAGCCCGTCGAACCACTGCTCCAGCTCGCCCACCCGCGACGCCAGCAGCCGCCAGTCCTCCGCCGTGCCCTCCAGCCGGATCCTCGGGATCCCGCACAGCGATTCCCAGCGGAACTCGTAGTACGGGCTGACCACGTCCATCAGCGCGACCAGCGCGGCCGACACGTCGTCGGGTGTGGTCGTGGAGAAGGACGGCTGGAACAGCTCCACGGTCTCCGCCCCGAGCGCCTGCTCCAGCGGTTCGCGGACCAGGCGGATCGAACGGGCCCAGTCGGGGTCGGGGCCGAACAGGCTGTCGTCCCGGACCGTGATGGTCGACCGCTCGCCCGGCGTCCTCGTGAACAGCCCGGCGTACTGCTCGGCGTTGAGCCGCAGATGCACGGCGATCTCGTGGACGACGGCGTACCAGAGCACGTCCGGCGACAGGCTGAGCGGCAGGTGCCCGGCGAACGCCAGATGGGCCGCCCGCACCAGCAGGCTCCAGCTCGGTTCGCCCTCGGCGGGGTCGTGCCGAGGGCGCGCGGTGTCCAGCAGCGTCGCCGTGCTCCGGTGGTGGATGCGGAACCCGCCGCCCACCACCGCCGCCAGGAACCCGTCGTTGCCGACGGCGGTCGGCTCGCGTACGTCGCCCGGCTCGCCCTCGGCGAGCGGCACATCGATGATCATTCCCCGTCCCCCACCGGCGTTCGGCCCGCGGCCGCCCCGACCCTCGACCACCCGGAGGCGAAGCGCCTCGCTCAGTCCCGGACGCTCCACCCGCTGGCCCGCAGCGCGACCGTCAGCGGCTTCACCGCCGCCGGGGCGACCGACAGCTGGACGAAGCCGACCTGCTGGCCGGTGGAGTGCTCGATGTCGACGTCCTCGATGTTGACCCCGGCCGCGCCGACCTCGCCGAAGAGGCGGCCCAGCTCGCCGGGCTGGTCGCCGAGGACCACCGCGACGGTCTCGTAGCGGGTGGGCGGCGAACCGTGCTTGCCGGGGATGCGGGCCTGACCGGTGTTGCCCCGGCGCATCACAGCCTCGATGCCGGCCGCGCCCGCATGCCGCTCGCCCTCTTCGGCGGCCTCCAGGGCACGCAGGGCGGTGACGGTGTCGCCGAGGTCGACGGCGACCTCCTCCAGGATGTCGGCGACCGCGCCCGCGTTGGCGGAGAGGATGTCGATCCACATCCCGGGGTTGGAGGCGGCGATCCGGGTGACGTCCCGGACGCCCTGGCCGGAGAGCCTTATGGCCGTCTCGTCGGCGTGCTCCAGCCGGGCGGCGACCAGCGAGGAGAGCAGCTGCGGGGCGTGCGAGACCAGGGCGACGGCGCGGTCGTGCGCGGCGGCGTCCATCACGATCGGCATCGCGCCGCAGAGCGCCACCAGTTCCAGGACGGCGTTGAGCGTCTCGGTGTCGGTGTCGGCGGTGGGGGTCAGCACCCAGGGCCGCCCCTCGAACAGGTCGGCGCGGGCGGCCAGCGGGCCGGAGCGCTCGCGGCCGGCCATCGGGTGGCTGCCGATGTAGTGGACGGTGTCGAGGCCGAGCGCGGCCACCTCGGCCCGCGGGCCGGCCTTGACGCTGGCGACGTCGGTGTAGCAGCGGGCCAGGCCCCGGCGCTGGCAGTCGGCCAGCACCCTGCCGACCAGCGCGGGCGGGACCGCGATGATCGCCAGGTCCACCGGTCCGTCGGCGGGTTCGGTGATGCCGGCGCCGAGCGAGGCGGCGGTCCGGGCCGCGTCCGGGTCGGCGTCCTCCAGATGGACGGTCAGCCCGCGGCCGGTCAGGGCGAGCGCGGCGGAGGTGCCGATGAGTCCGGTACCGACGACGGCGGCAGTGCGCATGGCGGGGTGGCTCTCCTCACGGGGGGCTGGCCTGGACGTGCTGCCCCATCCTCTCGCATCCCCACGAGCCCTGCGGCCATCACGGGCCACTTGTCGCCGCCGCAACCACCCCGCCGCCGGGCCCGTCCTCCCACACGCCGCGCACGGCGAAATCCGGAGCCGCCCGTGCCACGGCGGGGCAGACTGGCCGCCCGAGGGTGGCGCGGCGCGAGCGACGCGAACGGAAGCAAAGGGGTTGGCGGGTGGACGATCGGCGCAGCACGGACGACAAGCCGTACGACGGCGACGGGCGGGACAACGGACCGGACACCGGACAGGACAACGGGCCCGGCGACGGACGGCACCACCCGGGCCCGGCGGTCCCGGCCCATCCGTCCGTGCTCGACTCGGTGGTGGTCTACGCGGCCGGCGCGGTCTGCCGCCGTCGGGCCCGGGTGGCCGTGCCGCCGGGCGGGCGGCTTCGGCTGACCGGACTGCCCCGGGTGCTCGACGGCCGTACGCTGCGGGCCAGGGTGCTCGACGCTCCCCCGGGCACCGCCGTCACCGAGGCCCGGCTCGAACCGGTCGCAGAGCTCCGCACGACCGCCGAACTCCCTGATCTCCGACGCGAGTTGAACGATGCCCGGGAGAGCGAGAGCGCCGTCCGCGAGCGGCACCGGCTGGTCCTCACCGCCATCGCCGAGACGGCCTCGCTGCGCGCCGTGCCACCGCAGCGGCGGCACGGCGACCCGCATCGCCGGACACCGGCGGACGCCTGGCTGGAGCTGGCCGACTTCGTCGACGAGCGGCTGACCGGGCTGCACCGGCGGGCCGAGGCGCTCACCCGGGAGCTCGAACTCGCCGAGCACCGCACCGAGGTGCTCACCGACCGGCTGGAGCGTGCCTCGACGGCCGAACCGGCCCGGCCCGTGGAGACCTCCGCGACCGTCCTGCTCACCCTCACCACCCCCGCCACGCCCGACGAAACGCCCGCCGACACCGCCGACAGCACCACCGCGAACACCACCGACCTCCACATCGAGGTGGAGTACGGCGTCCCGGCCGCCCGCTGGGTGCCCGCCTACCGCCTGTCGTACCGGCAGGGGTCCGACACCGGACGGCTGGTCCTGCGCGCCTCGGTGGCCCAGCAGACCGGCGAGGACTGGACGGGCGTGCGCCTCGCCCTCTCCACCGCCGACCTGGAACGGCGCACCGACCTGCCCCGGCTGCGCTCGCTGCGGATCGGCCGCAGCCAGCCCGCCCCGCCGCCCTCCGGCTGGCGCGAGCCCCCGGCGGGCCTGGCCGACCTGTTCACCGGCTACGACGCGCCGGGCCCGCGCCCCGAGCCGCGCCGACGGGGCCCGCTCGCCGTCGCGGCCGCCACACCCCCGTTCCTCGCGGCCCCCGTCGCCGCTGCCGCCCCCGTCGCCCCGGCCGCTCCCGGCGGGCCCCGCTTCGGAGGCGTCCTGTCCGCCGACGAGCCGCTCCCGCCGCCCCCGGGCTTCGCCGGCTACGGCGCGCCCCCGTCGCCGCCGCCCCTGCCCCAGCCGGGAGGCCCGGCCCCGGCGCCGGTCCTCGCCCGCCGGGCCAGGGCGGGCGGCGCGGCCCCCGGCCCCGGCGCCGCCAAAGCCGCCGGATCCACCAACGCCACCAGCACCAGCACCGCCGACACCCCCGGATCCCCCGAAGCACCCCCCGCCCCCGACGCCGCGCTCCTCGACTACCCCTCCCTCGTCCTGGCCGGCCCCGACGAACCCGCCGCCCGCCGTGGCATCCTCCGCCCGCCCGCCCCCAGAACCTCGTTCGAGCGGACCGGCGCCGCCCTGCCGCCCCTCCCGCTCCCCCGCCACGCCGTACCGCCCCGCGTCTCGGCCAGCTCCTTCGACCACCGCTTCGACGCCGCCGCGCCCGCCGACATCCCGTCCGACGGCACCTGGCACACCGTCACGATCGACGAGATCCCGGTGAGCGTCCGCCCCGAGTACGTCACCGTCCCCTCCGTCGAGGAGAAGGTGTACGGCACGCTGGTGATCGCGAACCGGACCGACCGGGCCGTCCTGGCCGGTCCGGTCGAGGTCACCGTCGACGACGAGTTCCTGCTCACCGCCGCCCTGCCCACCCTCGGGCCGGGCGGCCTGCGCCGGCTCGGCACCGGCGTCACCGAGAGCATCGAGGTGGCGCGCCGCACCGAGCTGCGCGAGTCCACCACGGGCATGCTGAACAGCAGCACCGTGCTCGACCACCGGGTGCACGTGGAGCTGGCGAACCGGCTCGGCCACACCGTCACCGTGGAGGTCCGCGAGCGCGTGCCGGTCGCGTCCGACGCCGAGATCAGGATCGAGGAGCGGGCCGACTGGCACGCGCCGGCGGTGTCCTCGCCGGACTGCCCGCCGAGCACCCGGCTCTGGCGGGTCGAGCTGCCGCCGGGCGGCCGGGCCGAGCTCGACGGCGGCTACCAGATCAGAATCCCGGCCGGAAAGGCCATCGTCGGCGGAAACCGGAGGAACTGAACGATGAGCACCAGCACGATCCCCCTCCCCGTCACCGCTGTCACCTGTCTGGAGGACCGCAGCCAGGTCGAGCGCACCGCCACCGTCGAACTCGCCGCCGGTGTGCAGCGGCTGCGCCTCGGCCCGGTCACCGCGCTCACGGTCGACCGCACCCTGCGCGCCGAGGCCACCGGACCGGCCGGGTCCACCGGAGCCGGTGGCGGCGCCCGGGTGCTGGACGCCCGCGTCGTGCGTGCCTGGACCCCGCACGCCCCGCTGCCGCCGGGCCCGGGCGACTCCGAGCTGCGCCGGCGCGTCCACGAGCTCGACGAACGGGCCCGCCACGAGGACCGGTCGCACGACCGGCTGGAGGCCCGGCTGGCCCTGCTCGCCCAGCTCAGCGCGGACCTGCTGCGCGAGATCGGCGAGGGCGCCGGCGCCGGCGAGGTCGAGCGGGCCCGCTGGGCGCGCGAGCTGGACCGGGTGGACGCCGAGCGCGAGCGCTACGGCGAGGAACTGCGCGCCACCCGCTCCCGGCTGCGCGAGCTGGAGGAGGAGCGGTCCCTGGCCCGGATCGCGCTCGACGAGGCCGAGGAGGAGCCGGCCGACCTGGTCGCCCACCTCGAACTCACCGTCGAGGCGCGGGCCGCGGGCCCGGTCCGGCTGACCGTCAGCCACCTGGTGCCGTGCGCCCTCTGGCGGCCGTCCTACCGGGCCGCCCTGGCCGACGGCGGTCTGCACCTGGAGTCGGAGGCGGTGGTCTGGCAGCGCACCGGCGAGGACTGGACGGGCGTCCGGCTCACCCTCTCCACCGCCCGCTCCGCGCTGGCCACCCAGCCGCCCGCGCTCGCCGAGGACGTGCTGACGCTGCGCGAGCGCGGCGCCGAGGAGCGGCGCACCGTCGCGGTCGAGCTGCGCGAGGAGGCGGTCGGCGCCCTCGGCCCGTCCGAGACGGTGCCGGGCGTGGACGACGGCGGCGAGGTCCGGGTGCTGCGCGCGCCCGCACCGGCCACCGTCCCCTCCGACGGCCGGGCGCACCGGGTGCCGCTGAGCGGCTTCACGGTGCCGGCGAGCAGCGAGTACGCGTGCGCGCCGGAGCTGTCTCCGCTGGTCACCCAGGTGGTCCGGTTCCGCAACGCGGCCGGGCACGCGCTGCTCGCCGGACCGGTGGAGCTGGTCCGCGGCAGCGGCTTCACCGGCCGGGGCGAGCTGCCCTTCACGGCGGCGGGCGCCGACGCCGAGCTGGCGTTCGGCAGTTCGGACGGCTACCGGGTGGTCCGCGAGACCGAGGAGCGGCAGGCCACCACGGGCCTCTCCCAGCGTTCGGTGACCACCCGGACGGTACGGCTGCACATCTCACGCTTCTCCGGGCCGGAGGAGCGCGACGAACAGCTGGTCGCGGTGCGCGAGCGGGTGCCGGTCTCCGAGGTGTCGGCGGTGGAGGTGCGGCTGCGCAAGGAGGACTGCTCCCCCCCGCCGGACGCCTTCGACGCCGACGGCATCGTCCGCTGGGACCTGCCGCTCGGCCCGGGCGCGCGGCGGACGGTCACGCTGGTGTACGAGGTGTCGGCGACCGCCAGGGTGGCGGGCCTGTGACACCCCGCGCGAACCCCCGCCGTGACGGGCGTTCAGGTAGAACAGGTACATGATCCTGCACCTCGCCCCCCTGGACGACTGGCTGACCGACCCCGGCCGGCCGTACGCCACCGCCTCGCTGCTCACCGACGGGTTCATCCACTGCTCGGCGGACGAGCAGACGGCACTCGCGGTGGCCAACGCCTTCTTCGCCGACACCCCCGGTCCGCTGATGGTGCTGCTGATCGAGGAGTCGCTGGTGGAACCGATGGTCAGGTGGGAGGCCCCGCACGGCGCACCGCCGCCAGGGGCCACCCCCGGCGTGTTGTTCCCGCACATCTACGGACGGCTGAACCGGACCGCCGTGGTCGGCCTGGAGAAGGTCGAACGCGGCCCGGACGGCCGCTGGGAGAGCCTCACCCCCTGGAGCTGAGCCCCGCCGCCCCGGTCCCGCCTGGACGCGCCCTACAGCCAGCCCCGCTCCCGGGCCGCCATGCCCGCCTGGAAGCGGGTGGTGGCGCCCAGCGCGCGCATCAGGCTCTGCAGCCGGCGCTGGGTGGTCCGGGCGCTCCAGCCGAGCGAGCGGGCGATCGACTCGTCGGTGAGGCCGGCCGCCAACAGGCCGAGCAGCTTGCGGTGGTCGGCCTCCGGCTCCAGCGCCCCCTCGTCGGCGCCGATCGCCGCCTGGAGCTGCACCGCACGCTCCCACTCCGCCTCGAAGAGCGTGTCCAGCGCCTGGAGCAGCGCGGAGGGGTGGATCACATAGGCGGCGTCGAGGACGCTGTCGCCGACGCTGATCGGGATGATCGCCATCCGGTCGTCCGAGATGACCATCTTCATCGGCAGGACCGGCCGGACCCTCGCCTCCTCGCCGTCCGCGACACCGGCCAGGATGTTCTTCTCCAGCCGGCCCGGCCAGGCCACCGCCTCCCGGTCGTAGATCGTCCGGAACCGCAGCCCCTCGGTCATCCGCTGGCGCTGCAACGGGATGCCGGCCACCGGGTCCTGGATGTACGGGGGGCAGTCGAAGCCGCGGACCTGGTACTGGCTGGTCTCCGTGATGTGCTCCAGCCGCTGCGCGATCGCCTCGCCACCGGTCAGCACCTCGACCGAGTGCGCCGGGTCGGTGTAGCGCGAGGCCTCCCGGAAGGCGTCCATCAGACGGTGCATCTCGGCCCGGGCGTGGCGCAGTTCGGACTCGCGGTGGCCGATCAGGGTGCCTATCGCGACGTCGGGGGCCACCGGCAGGAAGCGGTGGCGGTCCACCGGTGCCCGGGTCGCCATGCCCTGCTGCGCCAGCCGGTCCAGTGCGCGGACGCTCTGCTGGAGCGTCAGGCCGCAGGCGCCGGCCAGGTCCTCCGCCGTCGACTGCGGATTGGCCACCAGCGCCGCGTAGACCTGTCCGTCCGGCGCGGCCAGTCCCAGTGCGCTGAGTGGTGCATCGGACACGACGCCGCTCCCCCGTTCGCCTCGCACCCGCGCCGCGGATGGCGCAGTCCCGCCACTCGGCGGGTCGTGGTCAGGTGGCAATCCTCGGCCACGGATCATCACGCTGACAAGGCGGTGACCGGCGGTGCGGCCGGGTTCACAGCGGGACCCCGCCGAACGGCGTGAGGGCCCCCCGCCGAGTGGCGGGGGACCCTCACGATCCGGCGGGCGGGTGGCCCTACAGGCCGACCTCGTGCATCAGCTGGCCGACCTCGGGGTTGGTCAGCCGGCGCAGCCAGCCCGACTTCTGGTCGCCCAGCGCGATCGGGCCGAAGTGGGTGCGCACCAGCTTCTCGACCGGGAAGCCGACCTCGGCCAGCATCCGGCGGACGATGTGCTTGCGACCCTCGTGCAGGGTCACCTCGACCAGGTAGTTCTTGCCGACGTTGGAGATCACCTTGAAGCTGTCGGCGCGGGCGAAGCCGTCCTCCAGCTCGACGCCCTGGGCGAGCTGCTTGCCCAGGTCACGCGGGATCGGGCCCTGGATGGCGGCCAGGTAGGTCTTGGTCACGCCGTACCGGGGGTGGGTGAGGCGGTGGGCCAGCTCGCCGTGGTTGGTGAGCAGGATGATGCCCTCGGTCTCGGTGTCCAGGCGGCCGACGTGGAAGAGGCGGGTCTCCCGGTTGGTCACGTAGTCGCCGAGGCACTGGCGGCCGTCCGGGTCCTCCATGGTGGAGACCACGCCGGCCGGCTTGTTGAGCGCGAAGAACAGGTAGGACTGGGTGGCGACGGTCAGGCCGTCCACCTTGATCTCGTCCTTCTGCGGGTCGACCCGCTTGCCCTGCTCGGTCACGAGCTTGCCGTTGACCTCGACCCGGCCCTGCTCGATCAGCTCCTCACAGGCCCGACGGCTGCCGATGCCGGCCCGGGCCAGCACCTTCTGCAGCCGCTCGCCCTCGGGCTCGCCGAAGGTCTTGGGCAGCTTCACGGCCGGCTTGTCGTGCCGGGCGAGGACGGCGTCCTCGATCTTGGCCTGGAGCTCGCGGGAGCGCTGGGGCTGGCGGCGCGGGTCGCCCGGGGCACCCTGGCCCTCGCGGCGCGGGCGCGGGGCCGGGCCGGGGCGTCGCCCGGTGAAACCGCCGCGCGCGGGGGTGGCGTTGGGGCCGCCGCCGTACTCGGGGCGGTCGTAGCGCCGCTCCTCGGGCCGCAGCGGGCGGTCGGGGTACCGGCGGTCGTCGCGCCGGTCGTCCCGACGGCTGTCGCGCCGGTCGTCCCGCCCGTACGAGCCGGAGCCACCGCGCGAACCGGAGCCGCCGCCGTACGAACCCGAGCCACCCCGCGAGCCGCCACCGTACGAGCCGGAGCCGCCCCGCGAGGAGCCCGAACCACCGCCGTACGAACCCGAGCCACCCCGCGAGGAGCCCGAACCACCGCCGTACGAACCCGATCCGCCCCGCGAGGAGCCCGAGCCACCGCCGTACGAACCCGAGCCACCCCGCGAGGAGCCCGAACCACCGCCGTACGAGCCCGAGCCGCCGCGGCCGGAGCCGCCCCCGTGGGAGCCGCCGCCCCGGCCCCCGCCCTGTCCGCCGCGGCCGCTTCCGCCGCCACTGCTGTTCCTGCCGTTGCCACTGCTACGCATCAAAGTGTCCGTACGTCGTTCCGTCTGGGATGTGCGGTCGTTTCGGCCGACCTCACCGCCCCCTGCCGATCAGGCGCAGCCCGATCGGCCTCGCCTCTGCCGTCCGCGGCCTGCGCGGCGGCGACCGCCTCCGCGATCATCGTGCCCTCCAGGGACTCCGCTTCCACGTCGTCGACCTCGGGCAGGAAGGGAGCGAGCTCCGGCAGCTCGTCCAGGCCGCGGAGCCCCATCCGTTCCAGGAAGTAGTTCGTCGTCCGATACAGGATCGCACCTGTTTCGGGCTCGGATCCGGCCTCTTCCACCAGTCCTCGCTGTACCAGGGTACGCATCACGCCGTCACAGTTCACACCGCGGACGGCGGAGACCCGCGATCTGGACACCGGCTGACGGTAGGCGACGACCGCCAGAGTCTCCAGCGCGGCCTGGGTCAGCCGGGCCTGCCGGCCGTCCAGGACGAAGCGGTCCACGGCGGGCGCGCACTCGGCCCGGGTGTAGAACCGCCAGCCGCCGGCCACCAGGCGCAGGTCGAAGCCCCGGCCCTGGGCGGTGTATTCGGCCGCCAGCTCGCGCAGCACCGCCGCCACCTCGGCCCGGGGCCGTTCCAGGACGGACGCCAGGTGGGCCTCCCCGGTCGGCTCGTCCACGACCATCAGGATCGCCTCCAGCTCGGCCTTGAGTCCGAAACCCTCCCCCGTGCCGCCGCCGTCACGACCGTCACCGCCGTCACAGAAAGTCGGCGGGGCCGACTTCTGGTGCACGACCCGGCCCGCCGCCTCCGGTGTGCGTACCCCGGGTCCGACGGCCGGGGCGGCCGAGGGCCCGGGCACCACCGGCAGCGGGGCCGGTTCCAGCCACTCCTCGGCCCGCGGCCGCCCCGGCAGGCCGAGCGGCCGCCGCGCCGGCCGCCCGCCCCCTTCCGAAGCCCCGGCCTCCTGAACGCCGGCCTCCGGGCCCCCGTTCTCCACGCCCCCGCTCTCCAGACCGCCGTCCATCAGCGCCCGTCCTCCTTCCGCTCGCCCGCCGGCCGGTCGAACTCGTCCGTCACCTCGACCTCGCCCCGGTCCGCCTCGGCCACCCACCGCACCAGCAGCTCGCCCAGCGCCTCCGGCTGCTCGAAGGCGAGCACCCGCTCCCGGTACAGCTCCAGCAGCGCCAGGAAACGGGCGACCACCACCAGGGTGTCCGGCGCGTCCGCGACCAGCTGCTGGAACGACGCCTCCCCGAGTTCGCCGAGCAGCCCGGCCACCAGCCCCGCCTGCTCGCGCACGCTGACCGGCGGGGTGTGGATGTGGTCCACGTAGACCACCGGCTCGGGCCTGGGCGTCATCGCCCTGGCCGCCAGTTGCGCGAACCGCTCGGTGCCGATGGTGATCACCACCTCGGGCAGCAGCGCCGCGTGCCGGGGCTCCAGGCCGGCGGTCCTGGGGTGTCGGAGCAGTTCGGCCGCCCAGCGCTCGCCGAACACGGCCGCCGCCCGCTTGTACGCCCGGTACTGCAGCAGGCGGGCGAAGAGCAGGTCGCGGGCCTCCAGCAGGGCGAGGTCCTCCTCGTCCTCGACCTCGGCGGCGGGCAGCAGCCGGGCGGCCTTGAGGTCGAGCAGGGTGGCGGCGACCACCAGGAACTCGGTCGCGGCGTCCAGGTCCCAGTCCGGGCCCATGGCGCGGATGTGCGTCATGAACTCGTCGGTGACGGTGGCCAGCGCCACCTCGGTGACGTCCAGCCGGTGCTTGGTGATCAGGCTCAGCAGCAGGTCGAAGGGGCCTTCGAAGTTCTCCAGCCGCACCCGGAAGCCGCCCTGCGGCTCATCGGCGGCGGCGGTCCCCACGGCGACGGAGGTCCCAGCGGCGGCGGGCGGTTCGGCGGTGCTCGGCATGACGGTCCATCTTCACCCGGCCGGGCCGCCCGCCCCCCGCCGGTGCCGCCGACACGCCGCGCGCGATGCACAGGACGCGCCCGGCCGGCCCGGGCCCGCGCCGCTCGGTCCCGCCCGGCGCGCCGTCCGGCACCCCCCGGACGCCCCTCGGACGCCGCTCAGCGGCCGCGCAGCCGCCGTACCAGGATGCTGGCCTCACCGCGCTGCTCCAGGTCCGCCAGCACCACCGCGATGGCCTCCCGGACGATCCGGCCGCGGTCCACGGCCAGGCCGTGCTCGCCGCGCAGGACCAGACGGGTGTGCTCAAGATCCATGAGCTCCTCCGCGGACACGTACACGGTGATCTTCTCGTCGTGCCGTTCCCGCCCGGTGGGGCGGCGCGGGGCACGGCCGCGTGCCCGGGAGCGCCCGGCGGTCCCGGCCTGCTCCTCGGCGGCACCGGTGTGCTGGCGCTGCGCCGGAGCGGCGGCGGTCCGGCCGCCCGGCGCGGTCTGCGCACCGGCCGGCTGCGAAGGCGCCGGCACCACGGCCCCCGGCCCGGCGGTCCCGGCCCGGTTTCCGGCCGCGGCCGGCTGCTGCTGGTACTCGTGCGGCTGCCCGGCCTCGCCGGTGCCCTCGGCGCCCTCGGCACCGTCCGTACCGTTGACGGCCCGCGCGGTCTCCGGTCTGGGCGCCTCGGCGGCCGGACGCGGCGCGAGGGACGGCGACAGCGCCATCCCGCCGGTGGTCCGGAACAGCTCGTCGGCACCCGGGAGACTCACTCGGCGGGGCGGCACCGGTCGAGCACCTCCCTGGCGAGCTGGCGGTAGGCGGCGGCACCGACCGAGTTGGTCGCGTACGTCGTGATCGGCTCGCCGGCGACGGTGGTCTCCGGGAAGCGCACGGTCCGCCCGATGACGGTGTGGAAGACGTGGTCGCCGAACGCCTCGACGACCCGCGCCAGCACCTCACGGCTGTGCACGGTGCGCGAGTCGTACATGGTGGCCAGGATGCCGTCCAGGCGCAGCTCGGGGTTGAGCCGCTCGCAGACCTTCTCGATGGTCTCGGTGAGCAGCGCGACACCGCGCAGGGCGAAGAACTCGCACTCCAGCGGGACGATCACGCTGTGAGCGGCCGTCAGCGCATTCACCGTCAACAGGCCCAGCGAGGGCTGGCAGTCGATGATGACGTAGTCGTAGTCGGGCAGCAGCGGCTTCAGGGCGCGCGCCAGCGCGGACTCCCGGGCCACCTCGCTGACCAGCTGCACCTCGGCGGCGGAGAGGTCGATGTTGGACGGCAGCAGGTCCATGCCCGGCACGGCCGTCTTGAGCAGCACCTCATCGGCCGTCAGCCCGCGCTCCATGAGCAGGTTGTAGACGGTGACGTCGAGCTCCATCGGGTTGACGCCGAGGCCGACCGAGAGCGCGCCCTGCGGGTCGAAGTCGACGAGCAGCACCCGGCGGCCGTACTCGGCCAGCGCGGCGCCCAGGTTGATGGTCGACGTGGTCTTGCCGACGCCGCCCTTCTGGTTGCACATCGCGATGATCTGCGCGGGGCCGTGCTCGGCGACCGGCGCGGGGATCGGGAAGTACGGCAGCGGCCGGCCGGTCGGGCCGACCCGCTCGCGGCGCTGGCGCGCGGCGTCGGGGGCCAGCGTGGCGGCGTACTCCGGGTCCGGCTCGTACTCGGCGTCCGGGTCGTCGTAGGCGCCGTAGGCGAACTCGCCGTAGGCCAGGCCGTGGGCCGGCAGATCGGCGTCGTAGTCGGTCACCGTGGTCACCTGTGCTGTGGTCTGGCGTGCTTCGAAAGTACGGAGAGCGACCGAGCCGACCTCGGCCGAGCCCACGGTGGCCTGCCGGGCCCCGGGCTCCTCACTCGGCAGTCCGGCGGCGTGCTCCGCCAGTCCTGGCTGACCACCCCCGGGAGCAAATGTCGACTCATTCACAAGTCGTCTTACCTCCTTGGGCATCCAGGACTCTATGTCGATTCGTCAGCGTGGCAGCATGCCGACGGTTTGCGACTCTAGGCCGTTCAAGGCGTTCGCAGCAACACAATCCACGGTAGTGGGCCGGATGTGTCGACTATCGGGCAACCCTCTGTCAAGGGATGGGCGGGCCCCTGACTCTAACGTTTCCGGGGGCGGGTGACGTGACCCACAGAAATTGACGACAGAGCGACCCACCCGGGCCACCGTCCGTTCGCGGGCACGGCGAAGCCCCCGGCCCGAGGGGAGCGGGTCGGGGGCCAACGGGCCGCCCCGCGGGGGCGGCCCGGTCCGGAGCGGGGCGCCGACGAGGGCACGCACCGCCCCGGGCCGGGGTGAGACGATCAGGCGAGCACGGTCTCCAGGGAGACGGACTCCAGGCCGAAGGCCTCGGCGACGGCGCCGAAGGTGATCTGGCCCTCGTGCACGTTCAGACCCTTGGCCAGGGCCGGGTCACGGCGCAGCGCCTCCTTCCAGCCACGGTTGGCCAGCTCCACGATGTAGGGCAGCGTGGCGTTGGTCAGCGCGTAGGTGGAGGTGTTCGGGACGGCGCCCGGCATGTTCGCCACGCAGTAGAAGACCGAGTTGTGGACCTTGAAGGTCGGGTCGGCGTGCGTGGTGGCGTGCGAGTCCTCGAAGCAGCCGCCCTGGTCGATGGCGATGTCGACGAGCACGGAGCCCGGCTTCATGCGGGAGACCAGCTCGTTGGTGACGAGCTTCGGGGCCTTGGCGCCCGGGATCAGCACGGCGCCGATCACCAGGTCGGCCTCCAGCACGGCCTTCTCCAGCTCGAAGGCGTTGGAGGCGATGGCCTTGATCTTGGTGCCGAAGACCTTGTCGGCCTCGCGCAGCTTGTTGATGTCGCGGTCGAGCAGGGTCACCTCGTAGCCCATGCCGATGGCGATGGTGGCCGCGTGCCAGCCGGAGACGCCACCGCCGATGACGACGGCCTTCGCCGGGTGGGTGCCGGGCACGCCGCCGGGCAGCACGCCGCGGCCGCCGGCCGGGCGCATCAGGTGGTACGAGCCGACCTGCGGGGCCAGCCGGCCCGCGACCTCGGACATCGGGGCGAGCAGCGGCAGGGCGCCGTTGGCGAGCTGCACGGTCTCGTACGCGATGGCGGTGGTGCCGGAGGCGATCAGCGCGTCGGTACCGGCGCGGTCGGCCGCCAGGTGCAGGTACGTGAAGACGGTCTGGCCCTTGCGCAGACGGTGGTACTCCTCGGCGATGGGCTCCTTGACCTTCAGCAGCAGGTCGGCGGTGGCCCACACCTCGTCGGCGGTGGGGAGGATGGTGGCACCGGCGGCCACGTACTCCTCGTTGGGGATCGAGGAGCCGACACCGGCGTTGTCCTCGACGTAGACCTCGTGTCCGTTGCGGACCAGCTCATGCACGCCGGCGGGCGTGATGGCCACGCGGTACTCGTGGTTCTTGACCTCGCGGGGGATGCCGACCTTCACGGCTAAACACGTCCTCTTGCCATGGGGGTCCCTACCGGAGAAGACCGGCGGGCGACGCGCATAGGGGGAAGCCGCCGGACGACACCGGGGCACAGACTTCTGCGCGCTGAGTTCGAGTGTAATGAAGCCCAGGCGGCGTGTCAGCCTTCCAAAGTGAATAAATCTGCCGGACACATTGGCAGGTTCGTAGGCTTCCCCAGTGATCTTCCCGCCAAATGCACCTCAACCAGGCATATTCGACAATACTCCCGAAGCTCCGGCTACCACCCGCTGTCGAAGCGTTCCCGCAGGTCCGCCAGGGCGGCACCGACGGCCGCCCGGCCGCGCTCGTCGCCCAGCCTGCGCAGCACCACGAGCGAGGCCCGGTACTCCCGCTCGGCCTCCTCGAAACGGCGCTGCGCGGTGTGTGCCTCGGCCACCCGGGCGAGCAGTCTGGCCTCGGCGGGCTGGTCCCCCATCGACTGCCGCAGGCCGAGCGCCCGGCCGTACCAGTCCGCCGCCCGCACCGCGTCGCCGAGCGCCCGGTGACAGCCGGCCGCGCCCTCCAGGGCCCGGGCGCAGGCGGCCTCGTCATCGGCCGCCCTGGCGTGCTCCAGGGCGGCCCGGTAATGGGTGACGGCCCGCTCCCAGCAGCCGGCCGCGGCCTGCAGGTCGCCCAGGTTGAGCAGCGCGGCGGCCGCCCGCCGGGCCTTGCCGTGCCGCTCGGCCACCGTCAGCACCAGTTCGTGCAGCTGGTAGAGGTCGGCGGGCGCGGCGCCTTCGGTCAGCGGCAGGGCCCGCAGCAGGGCGGTGACCAGCCGGCCGGCCGAGCCGTCCAGGTCGCCCTGGCCGATCGCGTCGGCGACGGCACCGAGCAGTTGGTCCCGCTCGCCGAGCAGCCACTGCCGGGCGTGGTCGGCGGAGCGCAGCCGCAACGGGCCGGGCAGCGGGTCGGGGCCGGGACCGCCGGCCGGGTCGAGCAGCGCGCGGGCGGAGTCGGTGAGCCGGACGAGCCGCTCCAGCAGCCGGGCCCGGGCCAGCTCGATCTCGGCGGGCCGGTCCTCCCGCTCGCGCAGCCGGACCAGCCGGGGGTGGAGCCGGCCGGGCACCCGGTAGCGGGGGGTTCCGTCGGCGGCGGGCGGCTCCTCGCCGAGCAGTTCCAGCTCGGCCAGCGCGGCCAGCATCGCGGCCGCCTCCGGAGCCGGGCAGCCCACCAGGGCGGAGGCGGTCCGCAGGTCGGCGGTCTGGGCGGGCGCGAGGGTGAGCGCGCGCAGGAGCCGCGCCTGGGCGGCCGGCAGCGTCGCGTACAGCAGGGTGAACGCGCCGATCAGCGGGTCGTTGTCGGGGACGGGAACGGGCTCGGCGGGCTCCGGGCCCGGCTTCACCCAGTCCGCCGGGCCGGCCGCCGGGGCCGCTGCGGGCGGCGCGGCGGTCTCCGGCGCGGCCGTCTTCCCGGCGGAGCTCCCCACGGCCTGCCCGGCACCGTGACCGCCACCGCTCCCGCCGCCCCTGGCCTCCGTCCGCCTTCCCCGGCCGGCCCGCCCGTCGGCCGCTGCCCGTCGGCCGCTCTTGACCCCGGTCACCGACCGCCCGGCCCGCTCGGGCCGCTGCTCCGTCTTCTTCTCCGGCTCCACCTCGGACCGCGGATCCGACCGCGCGTCCGGCTGCCGGTCCGCCGACCGGTCCGCCTTCGGGTCCTCCTCCCCCACCACCCTGGCCAGCTCCTGCGCCGCGTCCGTGACGGCCGCCTCGGGGTTGCCCCGCAGCCATCCGGCCATCAGCCGCAGCGCGGCCGGCCGGGAGCCACAGGTCTCGGCGAGATCGACCCCGCCGACCGGGTCGCAGCCGATCCGGGTGCCGCCGACCAGGTCGCCGAGCAGCTCGCCGGAGGCCTGCCGGTCGAGGCCGCCGAGGATCACCGGGTCGATGTCCTCGATGCCGGTGAGCGGTCCCGCCGTGGTGGCGAGGACCAGGCAGCCGGGCTCGTCGGCGAGCAGCGGCCACAGCTGTCCGGCGTCCCGCACGTCGTCCAGCAGCAGCAGGACCCGCCGCCCGGCCAGCGCCTCGCGCAGCGCGACACAGGCCGGTTCGTCCCGGCCGTCCGCGGCGGCGCCGGGCAGCGGGACGGCGGCGACGTCCGCGCCCAGCTGCTCCAGCAGCCGCCGGGCGGCCCGGGCGGGCGGCACCCGGCCGCCGTCGGGCGCGGACAGCCGGGCGAACAGCACGCCGTCGGGGTAGTCGGCGGCGACGGTGACGGCGAACCGGACGGCCAGGGTGGTACGGCCGGAGCCGGGGCGGCCGGCCAGCACCAGGACGGTGCTGCGGCCCTCCGCCGGGCGGGCGGCGGCGGCCCGCAGCGCGGCCAGTTCGGCCCGCCGGCCGACGAACAGCGCGGGCCCGGCGGGCAGCCGGTGCAGCGAGGGGGCCCCCTCGGCGGGCGCGCCGGGCCCCGCGTCCATCGTCGCCGTCTTCCTCGCCACCCGTGCCACTCCCGACGTCACCCAGCGCTCAGCGAAGGCGGCCCGGGACGGGCGCCCTGTCTGCGAAGCGTAGTTCGAGCGTCCGGCTCAGCTGAGGTGCCATCCGGTCGTACGAACCGGTAAATCACCCCGGCGGATCAACTGGGCGTGCGAAAGCCGTCCGCTCATGCCCGGAACGGCCGGGCCGGCCACGGCGAGTCGGCCGGGCGCAGCGTGTCCAGCCCGCCGGGGCCGGTGAGCGCGGCGTGCACGGCGAGGGTGCCGGTGATCAGCGTGGGGTTGTGCAGCTCGCCGGCCTGGATCAGCCGGATCAGCTCGGCGACCGGCACCCGGGCGACCTCGATCTCCAGCTCCTCCCCGTGCGCCTCGTAGCGCTTGCCCTCGGCCTCGGAGAGGTCGGTGGCCAGGAAGAGCCGCACCGCCTCGTCGGTGCCGCCGGGCGAGGTGTAGAAGTCGACCAGCACCCGCCAGCTGCCGGCCGCGCAGTGCGCCTCCTCGTACAGCTCCCGCTGCGCGGCGTGCAGCGGGTTCTCGCCGGGGACGTCGAGCAGGCCGGCCGGCAGCTCCCAGAGGCGCTGGCGGACGGGGTGGCGGTACTGGCGCAGGATCAGCACCCGCTGCCGGTCGTCCAGGGCGAGGACGGAGACCGAGCCGGGGTGGGTCTGGTAGTCGCGGCGGGCCCAGTTGCCGTCGGGCATCCGGACCTCGTCGGTGCGCACCCCGGTGACCCGGCCCTGGAACGGCGTCCCGCTGGCCCGGACCTCCCACTCCTCGGCCACATCGCGGATCCGCGGCTGCTGCTGGTCGTCCATCGGTCTCCCCTTTTCGTCAGTACGACACAATCTAACGCCGAACGGCGGCCCCGCAGGAATCGCGGGGCCGCCGTCCGGTGAAACACCTCGGAACTACTGCGCTACTGCGCGTGCGCTACTTCGCGGCCGTCTTGATCTCGATGGCGGCCTTCACCAGCCCCGCGAAGAGCGGGTGCGGGCGGGTCGGGCGGGACTTCAGCTCCGGGTGGGCCTGGGTGGCCACCAGGTAGGGGTGCACCTCGCGCGGGTACTCGACGTACTCGACCAGGTCGCCCTTGGGCGAGAGGCCCGAGAAGACCAGGCCGGTCTTCTCCAGGTCCGCGCGGTAGGCGTTGTTGACCTCGTAGCGGTGGCGGTGACGCTCCTCGACGTACTGCTCGCCGCCGTACACCTCACGGACGATCGAGCCCTCCGCGAGCTTGGCCGGGTACAGGCCCAGACGCATGGTGCCGCCCAGGTCGCCCTTGCCGTCGACGATCGCCAGCTGCTCGGCCATGGTGGAGATGACCGGGTACTTGGCGGCCGCGTCGAACTCGGTGGAGTTGGCCTCGGGCAGGCCGGCCAGGTTGCGGGCGGCCTCGATGACCACGCACTGCAGACCGAGGCAGAGGCCGAGCAGCGGGATCCGGTTCTCCCGGGCGTAGGTGATCGCGGAGACCTTGCCGTCCACGCCGCGGTCGCCGAAGCCGCCGGGGATGCAGATCGCGTCCACATCGCCGAGGTGCTCCTGCGCGCCCTCGGGCGTGGTGCAGTCGTCCGAGGTCACCCACTTGATCTCGACCCGCGCGTTGTTGGCGAAACCGCCGGCGCGCAGCGCCTCGGTCACCGACAGGTAGGCGTCCGGCAGGTCGATGTACTTGCCGACCAGGGCGACCTTCACGATGTGCTGCGGCTCGTGCACGCGGCGCAGCAGGTCGTCCCAGGTGGTCCAGTCCACGTCGCGGAACGGCAGGTCGAGACGGCGCACCACGTACGCGTCCAGGCCCTCGCCGTGCAGCACCTTGGGAATGTCGTAGATCGACTTGGCGTCGATGGCCGCGACCACGGCCTCCTCGTCCACGTCGCACATCAGCGAGATCTTGCGCTTGATGGCCTGCGGGACCTCGCGGTCGGCGCGCAGCACGATGGCGTCCGGCTGGATGCCGATGTTGCGCAGCGCGGCCACCGAGTGCTGGGTCGGCTTGGTCTTCAGCTCGCCGGAGGGGCCGATGTAGGGCAGCAGGGAGACGTGCACGAAGAAGACGTTGTCCCGGCCGACCTCGTGGCGGACCTGGCGGACCGCCTCCAGGAACGGCAGCGACTCGATGTCGCCGACGGTGCCGCCGACCTCGGTGATCACCACGTCGACGTCCTCGGTCGCCATCCGGCGGATCCGGGACTTGATCTCGTTGGTGATGTGCGGGATGACCTGGACGGTGTCGCCCAGGTACTCGCCGCGGCGCTCCTTGGCGATGACGGTCGAGTACACCTGGCCGGTGGTGACGTTCGCCGAGCCGTGCAGGTTGGTGTCCAGGAAGCGCTCGTAGTGACCGATGTCCAGGTCGGTCTCGGCCCCGTCGTCGGTGACGAACACCTCACCGTGCTGGAACGGGTTCATGGTGCCCGGGTCCACGTTGAGGTAGGGGTCGAGCTTCTGCATCGTCACGCGCAGGCCGCGGGCCTTGAGCAGTGCGCCCAGGCTGGAGGCGGTGAGGCCCTTGCCGAGAGAAGAGGCGACACCCCCGGTGACGAAGAGGTGCTTGGTCGTCACGGCGCGGCCGTTCGATGCCTTGCCGGAATGGGGCTGTGCCAAGAGGGGGCTCCCGTGGGTCGCGTGTCGAAGGTGACGTGGGCGGGAGGCTCGCGGGTCGCCTGCCGACGGGAGTGCGGTGTGGTGCACGGCACTCGGAGGGTCGTCGGTTCGGCTGGTCCGGGGCGTTTGATCCCACCGGTCCACGGGATACCAGGGTAACAGTGACCCGGCCGGGACGCGTTCCGGCCCGCCCGGGTCGCCCGGGGAGCGCACCTGCGGCGTACCACCGGCGCACCACCCGGCGCACTTTTCACACCGGTCGCACCACCGGCCGAAGCGGGCCACTCCGGGGCTCTCTCCCGGGCCATCAGGGCCCCTCCGGACGGGTCATCCGGAGGTGATCCTTCCGAGCCATCCTGTGCCGAGCCACCGCGATGCACGGCATTTCCGCCGAATTGTGGCGCCACACGAGGCGGCGTCCGCGTGCTTCGCCCCTTTCGTCCGTCGTAAGCTGCACGGACGCATCGCCGACAGCAAGAGCACGCGGAGGGCGTGGGAGGGTCAGGACACCTCTCGGTCCCCGATGCGCGACCGGACCTCCCCGTAATCCAGCTTCTTCCACCCACCCAGGGACTCGACCGAGCCCCGCGCGGACACTCCAGCAAGGCCCGCCACCACCCCCCGGCGGGCCGGACGTCCCGGGGTGACCACCCGGCCCCGCAGACCGCTCGCTCTCCTCGGATCGCCGATGCGTCGTGACCACATTGCGAACTGGAGATCCACGTGGCCGGCCGTATCGAGGACTACGCACTCATCGGGGACATGCAGACCGCCGCCCTGGTCAGCAGGGACGGAGCAGTGGACTGGCTCTGCCTGCCCCGTTTCGACTCGCCGGCCGTGTTCGCCGGCCTGCTCGGCACCGATGAACACGGCTTCTGGCGGATCGGGCCGGCCGAGGTGATGGCCGTCGACCTACCCGCCCCGGCCGCCGCACCGGCCGTCCCGCCCGTCCGCTTCGCCGGCACCGGCGGACTACGGATGCCCCCGGCCACCGCCGCCGCGCCGGCCGTCCCCGCCGACCGGCGCCGCTACCGGGGCGACTCGCTCGTCCTGGAGCAGGAGTGGGACTCCCAGGGCGGCACCGTCCGGGTGATCGACTTCATGCCGCCGCGCCCGCTGGCCGGCCGCGACTCCGTCCCCCAGATGATCCGGATCGTCGAGGGCGTCTCCGGCACCGTCCGGATGCGCTCGGCGCTGCGGATGCGGTTCAGCTACGGCCGGATCGTGCCCTGGGTGCACCGGGTCGAGCAGGCCGACGGCGGCCACCGCACCGTCGCCGTGGCCGGCCCCGACTCGGTGTGGCTGGACGGCGAGGCCGAGACCTACGGCCGCGACCTCACCACCTACGCCGACTTCACCGTCACCGCCGGTGAGCGGATCGCCTTCGCGCTCACCTGGCAGGCCTCCCACCTGGAGGCCCCGAAGGCCCCGGACGCCGAGGAGATGCTCGACGCCACCACCGACTTCTGGCACGAGTGGGCCGGCCAGTGCACCTACCAGGGCCCCTACCGCGAGGCCGTGATCCGCTCGCTGATCACCCTCAAGGGCCTCACCTACGCCCCGACCGGTGGCATCGTCGCCGCCCCCACCACCTCACTGCCCGAGGACATCGGGGGCGAGCGCAACTGGGACTACCGCTACACCTGGCTGCGCGACGCCGCCATCACCCTCTCCTCACTGCTGCGCACCGGCTACCGGGACGAGGCCAAGGCCTGGCGCGAGTGGCTGCTGCGCGCCGTCGCCGGGGACCCGGAGAACCTGCAGATCATGTACGGCATCGCCGGCGAGCGCGAGCTGACCGAGTCCTCGCTGGACTGGCTGCCCGGCTACGAGGGCTCCCAGCCCGTCCGGGTCGGCAACGGCGCGGCCGGCCAGCTCCAGCTCGACGTCTACGGCGAGGTCGTCGAGGCCCTGCACCTCGCCCACATGACCGGCCTGGTCCGCAACGACCACGCCCACCACCTCCAGCTGCGGCTGATCGAGTACCTGGAGGACCACTGGCAGGAGCCGGACGAGGGCATCTGGGAGGTGCGCGGCCCGCGCCGCCACTTCGTCCACTCCAAGGTGATGGCCTGGGTCGCCGTCGACCGCACCATCAAGCTGCTGGAACAGACCCCCGAGGACGCGCCCTCCGACGGCCACCTGGAGCGCTGGCGCGAGCTGCGCGAGACCATCCACCGGGACGTCTGCGAGAAGGGCTACGACGCGGAGCGCAACACCTTCACCCAGTACTACGGCGGCCAGGAGCTGGATGCCTCGCTGCTGCTGATCCCCCAGGTCGGCTTCCTCCCGCCGGACGACAAGCGGGTCATCGGCACCATCGAGGCCATCCAGCGCGAACTGTCCACCGAGGACGGCTTCGTGCTCCGTTACCCGACGCACGACGATTCGAGCGGTGACCACGCCGAGAACGTGGACGGCCTCTCCGGCCACGAGGGCGCCTTCCTGGCCTGCTCGTTCTGGCTGGCCGACGACCTCGCCATGATCGGCCGGGTGCAGGAGGCACGGGAGCTGTTCGACAGGCTGCTGTCGCTCCGCAACGACCTGGGCCTGCTCGCCGAGGAGTGGGACCCGCGCGAGAAGCGCCAGGTCGGCAACTTCCCGCAGGCGTTCAGCCACGTCCCGCTGATCGACACCGCGCTGCGGCTGACGGCCTGCGGCGGTGCCTACCTGTCCGCCCAGCCGGACGGCCGGGCGGCCGACCGCACCGAACAGGCCACCGTCTGAGCCTGGGCCGGTCCGGGCAGGGCCCGCCGGACCGGCCCTACGCGCTGCGCTGGACCAGCTCGTCGTAGGTGCTGAGCACCTGGGCGACGGTGGCGGCCTCGTCCGGCCAGGTCCGGGCCTGCTGGCGGCCGGCCTCGGCCAGCCGCTCGCGGCGGGCCGGATCCGCCAACAGCTCGCGCACCGCCCGGCCGAGGGCGGCCGGGTCGCCCGGCGGGAGCAGCACGGCCGCGTCCCCGACCAGTTCGGGGATACCGCCGACGGCGGTGGCGACCACCGGCACCCCGGCCCGCATCGCCTCCTGGACCACCAGGGAGCGGGCCTCCCAGCGGCTGCTGACCACCACCAGGTCGGCGGCCGCCAGCAGGTCCGGTACATCGGTGCGGTAGCCGAGCAGCCGGACCGGCAGCCGCTCGGCGGCCACCCGCTCGCGCAGCCCGGGGGCCTCCGGGCCGTCTCCGGCGACCAGCAGCAGCGGCCGCGGGTCCAGGGCGGACAGCTCGCGGGAGGCGTCCAGCAGCACCCCGAAGGCCTTCTGCGGGACGAGCCGGCCGACCGCCAGCACCAGCGGGCGGTCCGGGCCGTCGCCGAGCAGCGCGGCCCTGGCCCCGGCCCGCTCCAGCCGGCCCTCGGGCATCGGCGGGGCGGCCACCGGGCCGAGCCGGGCGTCGGTGGCGCCCAGTTCACGGGCCCGGGCGACCAGGTCGGAGGAGGCGCCGAGGACCAGGTCGGCGGCGCGTGCCACCCGACGCTCCATCAGTCGCTGGAGCCTCCGCTCCATGCCGGTGGCCAGCAGCGCGTGGTGCGAGGTGACCACCAGCGGGGTCTCCGGGCGCAGCCCCGGGAAGCGGCCCGCGGTGCGCAGCGCCAGGTCGGAGAGGAGGGCGGCGCGCAGGCCGTGGGCGTGCACGACGTCGGCGCCGGTGAAGGCGCGGCGCAGTTCGCCGATCGCGGTGGCGTCGCTGCGGGCGCCCGCGGTGGGGGTGATGTCGACCAGGTGGAACCTGGCGCCGGTGCGGGAGAAGCCGAACAGCGCGTCCGTACCGGCGGGGGCGCAGACCGTGACGGTCACTCCGTGCGCGACCAGGCCCTGTGCCAGGGAGCGCACATGCGCACCGATGCCGCCGGTACTGGCGGCCAGGACGAGCACCACGTGCAGCTGCCCCGGCTCGGGGGCGGCCGCGGTGGCCCGTGCGGCGGAATGGTCCACGTCGTCTCGCATCCGACTCGATCAGGTACTCACGCCGCGCTGCGAGGATTGCCCGCCGACGGCGCTCGGGACTGGAAAGCCAGTGTCCAGCCGCCACCATGCCAGGTCGGCGGCCCTCTTGGACAGTCGGCGCCACCGAGGGGCGCGTCGCCGTCGTCCGTAGGGCCGCCGCCCGTACGGCTAGCGGTGGCGCGGGGCCCTGGCCGCGGCGAGCAACTCCTCGGCGTGGGCCCGGCCGAGCTCGGAATCCTCCAGACCCGCCAGCATCCTGGAGAGTTCGCGCACCCGCTCCTCGTCGTTCAGCACCTTGACACCGCTGCGGGTCACGGTGCCGTCGTTGGTCTTCTCCACCACCAGGTGCCGGTCGGCGAAGGCGGCGACCTGCGGCAGGTGGGTGACCACCACGACCTGGGCGGTTTCGGCCAACTTGGCGAGCCGGCGGCCGATCTCGACCGCGGCCTTGCCGCCGACGCCCGCGTCCACCTCGTCGAAGAGATAGGTGGGGACGGGGTCGGCACCGGCGAAGACCACCTCGACGGCGAGCATCACCCGGGAGAGCTCACCACCGGAGGCGCCCTTGGCGATCGGGCGGGGCTGGGCGCCGGGGTGCGGGGCGAGCAGCACCTCGACCTCGTCCACGCCGTGCGGACCGTAGGCGACAGTGCGGCCGTCGACCTCGAGCCCGGCCAGGTCGTCCACCCAGCCGACGGCGAAGGTCACCCGGGCGTGCGGCATGGCGAGTTCGGCGAGCTCGGCCGAGACGGCCTCGGCGAAGCGGCCGGCGGCGGCCTGCCGGGCGTTCGAGACCTCGGCCGCCAGATCGGCCAACTCGGCGCGCAGCGCGGTCTCCTGGGCGCCGAGCTCGTCGATCCGCTCGTCGTCGCCGTCGAGCTCGGCGAGCCGGGCGGCGCCCGCCTCGGCCCAGGCGATCACCTCGGCGAGGGAGTTCTCCGGGCCGCCGTACTTGCGCAGCAGCTGGGCCAGGACGGCCCGGCGGTCCTCGACGGCGGCCAGCCGGACCGGGTCGGCGTCCAGGTCGTCGGCGTAGCCGGCCAGGTCGCCGGCCACGTCGGCGAGGAGGTAGCCGACCTCGTTCAGCCGGTCGGCGAGGGCGGCGAGCCGCTCGTCGTGGTGGCGGACCGCCTCCAGCGCGCGGCGGGCCTGCGCGAGCAGGGTCCCGGCGTCCAGCGCCTCCGGGTCGGCCGGGTCGCCGGCCAGGGCGGCGTGGGCCATCGTGGCGGCCGAGGAGAGCGCGTCGGCGTGGCCGAGCCGCTCGGCCTCGGCGGACAGCTCGCCGTCCTCGCCGCCGACCGGTTCGGCGGCGGCGACCTCGTCCAGGCCGAAGCGGAGCAGGTCGGCCTCCTGGGCGCGCTCGCGGGCCCGGGTGGTCAGCTCCTCCAGGGTGGCCGCGACCTCGCGCAGCCGCCGGTAGACCTCGCGGTAGCGGGCCAGCGGCCCGGCCACCGCCTCGCCCGCGTACCGGTCCAGCGCGCCGCGCTGGCGCGCCGGGCGGAGCAGGCGCTGCTGGTCGGTCTGGCCGTGGACGGCTACCAGGTCCTCGCCGAGTTCGGCGAGCAGCCCGACCGGGACGGCCCGGCCGCCGACGTACGCCCGGGACCGGCCCTCGGCGGAGACGGTCCGGCTGATCAGCAGCGCGCCGTCGTCCAGTTCGGCCCCCGCCTCGACCGCGCGGACCGCCGCCGGGGAGCCGGCGGGCAGTTCGAGGCGGCCCTCCACGACCGCGCGTCCGGTGCCGTTGCGCACCAGGCCCGGGTCGGCGCGTCCGCCGAGCAGCAGGCCGAGGCTGGTCACCACCATGGTCTTGCCCGCACCGGTCTCACCGGTCACGGCGGTGAAGCCGGGAGCCAGTTCGACCACCGCATCGTCGATGACCCCAAGATCCCGTATCCGCATCTCGTCCAACACGGTGACGACCTTACGAGGTTCCACCCCCGGCGCGCGACGAGCGGCAACCTGGCGCCCGCAAGTTCATCCCTTCCGGGAGGTTCGCGAAGCGGTGGGCACGGTGCACCAGCGCAGGAAGAACTGCGCGAGCGGGCCGATGGCCAGCGCATACGCGACGGTGCCGACGCCGACGGTGCCGCCCAGCAGAACGCCGGCGGCCAGAACGGTCAGTTCGATTCCGGTGCGGATCAGCCGCAGCGAGCGGCCGGTGCGCCGGTGCAGGCCGGTCATCAGGCCGTCGCGCGGGCCGGGGCCGAGCCGGGCGCCGATGTAGAGACCGGTGGCCAGGCCGTTGAGCACGATGCCGGCGGTCATCAGCGCGATCCGGCCGGGCAGTCCGCCGGGGGTGCCGACCACCCGCAGGGTGAGGTCCATCGTCACCCCGAGCACCAGCACATTGGCGACGGTGCCGACCCCGGGCCGCTGGCGCAGCGGGATCCAGAGCAGCAGTACGGCCGCGCCGCAGATGGTCACCCAGGCGCCCACCGAGAGGCCCACGGTGCGCTGGAGGCCCTGGTGGAAGACGTCCCACGGGTCGAGGCCGAGGGCGGAGCGCAGCATCAGCGCCAGGCTGGCGCCGTACAGGGAGAGCCCGACGGCGAGCTGCGGGAGGCGGCGGCCCAGCGCGTGGGTGTCGCCGAACAGGCGGACGGCGGGCGGGGTCCGCTCCGGGCGGACGGTGGGCGTGGGGGTCGGCGTGGTCGTGGTGGCCATCGGGTCTCCTGCTGGTGGTGCTGCACCGCCGGCGACAGGCCCGGCAGTGGCGGACTTGACGGCCGCCCTGCCATGATGGGCAGGCCAAAGCGACCCGCTCCAGGGCCAATTCCAAGCAAGTGGACTGATCAGCCATGGCCGACTGGCACACCACCGTCACTCCCCCCGCGCTCGCCCGGCTGCTCGGCACCGCCCGGCTGCCCGAACCCGCCACCCCCCGCCGGCCCGCCTACCGAACGCTGGCCGGGCAGATCCGGCTGCTGGTCTCCGAGGGCCGGCTGCCGGTCGGCGCCCGCCTGCCCGCCGAGCGCGAACTGGCCGCCGCCCTGGAGCTGAGCCGCACCACCGTCGCCACCGCGTACGAGACCCTGCGCACCGACGGCTATCTGCGCAGCCGTCGCGGCGCCGGCAGCTGGACGGCCCTGCCCGAGGGCGCCCCGCCGCCCAGTGACGCGCTGCACCCGGTGCCGCCGGACGAACAGGGCCGCACCCTCGACCTCGGCGTCGCCGCCCTGCCCGCCCCGCAGCCCCACCTCGGCGCGGCGGCCGCCCGGGCCCTCGAACAGCTGCCCGCGTACGCCGCCGGGCACGGCCACTTCCCGACCGGCGTCCCGGTCCTGCGCGAGGCGGTGGCCCGCCGCTACACCGAGCGCGGGCTGCCGACCACCCCCGACCAGATCCTGATCACCACCGGCGCGATGGGCGGTCTGCACCTGGCCCAGCGGGTGCTGATCGGCCGCGGCGACCGGGTCGCCGTCGAGGCGCCCAGCTACGCGCACACCCTCCAGGCGCTGCGGCTCGCCGGCGCCCGCCTGGTGCCGGTCCCCTACGCCTGGCCGGGCGGCCCCCGGCAGCAGCCCGGCTGGGACCTCGCCGAGTGGCGCCGGGTGCTGCGCGGCGCCGCACCCAGGGTCGCGTACGTGATCCCGGACTTCCACAACCCGACCGGCGCGCTGACCGGCGAGGAGCAGCGCCGCGAGCTGCTGGCCGCCGCCCGGGCCGCCGGCACCGTGGTACTGGTCGACGAGACCACCGCCGAACTCGGCTGGGGCGTGCCCGAAGGGGCCGGATTCCCCCGCCCGACGGCCGCGCTGGACCGGGCCGCCCAGGTGGTCACCGTCGGCTCGGCGGGCAAGCTGCTCTGGGGCGGACTGCGGATCGGCTGGGTGCGGGCGGCCCCCGCGCTGGTCCGCCGGCTGGCCACCGAGCGCGTCTACAGCGACGTCGGGGCCCCGGTGCTGGAGCAGCTGATCGCCGCCGAGCTGATGGGCGAACCGCTCCCGGCCGTCCGCGCCCACCAGTGGGACCGGCTGCGGGCCACCGCCGCCGCCTTCGCCACCGGGCTGGCCGCCCGCCTGCCCGGCTGGACGTACGCCGAACCGCCCGGCGGGCTCTGCCTCTGGGTCGCCACCGGCGGCCTGTCCGGGGCGGCGATCGCCCGGGCCGGCGAACACGGCGGGGTACGGATCGCGGCGGGCAACCGCTTCGGCTCCGACGGCGCCTTCGAGAACCACATCCGGATCCCGCTCACCGTGCCCGCCCCGGCCGTCCCCGCCGCCGTCGAACGACTCGTCGCCGTCGCCGCCAGGGCGGCCGACGGCGGCCGGTGGAGCGCCACCGACGACAGCCAGCCACTGGCGGTCTGACTGGGCGTCAGGGCGGCTCGGGGACCGTCAGGATCTCAGGGGGTCTGCGAGCGCCCGCGCCAACCCGTCACCGGCAGCGCGAACTTGGCCACCAGCCGGTCGGTGAACGGCGCCCGGTGCAGCCGGGCCAGGCGCACCGGCGTCTGGCCCCGGCGTACCTCCACCCGCGCCCCGGCCGGCAGTTCCACCGAGCGCCGCCCGTCGCACCAGAGCACCCCGTGCGGCGTCTTCGGCTGCACCTCCACCGCCAGCACCGAGTCCGGCGAGGTCACCAGCGGCCGGGCGAACAGCGCGTGCGCGCTGATCGGCACCATCAGCAGCGCCTCCACCTCCGGCCACACCACCGGGCCGCCGCCGGAGAACGCGTACGCCGTCGAACCGGTCGGCGTCGCGCAGACCACCCCGTCACAGCCGAAGTTGGAGACCGGACGGCCGTCGACCTCGGTCACCACCTCCAGCATCCGCTCCCGGGAGGCCTTCTCGATCGACGCCTCGTTCAGCGCCCAGTCGTGGTGCACCGCGTCGCCGTTGGTCCGCACGATGACATCGATGGTCATCCGCTCCTCGACCTCGTAGTCGGCGTCCACCACCCGCTCGACCACCACCGCGAGATCGTCCCGTTCGGCCTCGGCGAGGAAGCCCACCCGGCCCAGGTTGATGCCCAGCATCGGCAGCCCGTGCTCGCGCGCCAGCTCCGCCCCGCGCAGCAGCGTGCCGTCCCCGCCCGCGACCAGGATCAGCTCGCAGCCGTCCGCCGCGCCCGGCCCCCCGGCCACCCGCTCGACCCCGTCCGGCAGATCCAGGTCCACCGCCTCGGCCGCGAGCAGTCTGATCCGGATGCCCGCCTTCAGCAGCCCGTGCACCAGGCCCTCGACGCTGCGCAGCGCCGCCTCCCGGCCGGTGTGCGCGATCAGGAAGACCGTACGTTCCTCACTCATGCCGCTGCCCTCTCCCTACGCCTGCCGGGTCGCCCTCGGCCCGGTGCGGCCGCGTCACTCAGCATGACGGACCGGACGCCCGCAAAGCACCCTATCGGGGGCCCTCGGCGACGGCCCGGTCCGCCTCCGCGGGGTCCAGCGCGGGGGCGTCCCGGCGCAGCCAGAGGAAGTACTCGACGTTTCCGGACGGGCCCGGCAGCGGGCTCGCGGTGACCGCCCGCACGCCCAGCCCGAGCTCCCAGGCCTGCCCGGCCACCTGCCGGACCATCTCGGCCCGCAGCTGCGGACTGCGCACCACACCGCCGTTGCCGAGCCGGTCCTTGCCGATCTCGAACTGCGGCTTGACCATCAGCACCAGGTCCGCGTCCTCGGCGGCGCAGGCGGCCAGCGCCGGCAGCACCAGGCCCAGCGAGATGAACGAGAGGTCGCCGACCACCAGGTCGACGGGGGTGCCGCCGATCAGTTCCAGGGTCAGCTCGCGCACATTGGTGCGGTCCATCACCGTCACCCGCTCGTCGCTCTGCAGCGACCAGGCGAGCTGGCCGTAGCCGACGTCCACCGCCAGGACCCCGGCCGCGCCGCTTCGCAGCAGCACATCGGTGAACCCGCCGGTGGACGCGCCCGCGTCCAGCGCCCGGCGCCCCTCGACCACCAGGCCCTGCGGCACGAACGCCGCGAAGGCCCCGGCGAGCTTGTGACCGCCCCGGGAGACGTAGTCGGGGTCGTTCTCGTCCTTCGCCACCACGACCGCCGCCGCGGTCTCCACCTGGGTGGCCGGCTTGGTCGCGGTGGTGCCGCCGACGGTCACCCGGCCGGCCGCGATCAGCTCGGACGCGTGCTCGCGCGACCGGGCCAGCTTGCGGCGGACCAGCTCCGCGTCGAGACGGCGTCGTGCCACTGCCACTGGTGTTTCAGCTCCTACGGGTCATTCCTGGCGGGTCATTCCTGGTCGAGCGCGGCCAGCGTGTCGGTGAGCCGCTGGTGAACATCTTCGTACACCGCGGGGTGCGCCTCGGTCGGCACCCCGTCCAGCGCCGCCAGCCGGGCCAGCCCGGCGTCCACGACGGGGTGGCCGGTCGGGGCCGGTTCGCCGCCCGGCGGCAGGAGTTCCCCGGTGATCGGTTCGGTATCAGGCATCGGGCTTCTTCGTGCTGGTCTTCCGGACGGTGGTCTTCCTCGTGGCGGTCCGCTTGGCGGGCATCTCCTGCCCTGCGGCCGCTGTCCTTCGGGTGGCCGAGCTCTTCGTCACGGCGG
Organism: Kitasatospora sp. NPDC088548; assembly: GCF_044753005.1. Taxonomy (NCBI): domain Bacteria; kingdom Bacillati; phylum Actinomycetota; class Actinomycetes; order Kitasatosporales; family Streptomycetaceae; genus Kitasatospora; species Kitasatospora sp. NPDC088548. The sequence continues at coordinate 7,024 of NZ_JBIVMI010000045.1, read as the reverse complement.
TCTTCTTCACCGCCGTCTTCTTGGCGGCGGCCTTCTTGGCGGGCGCCTTCGCGGCCGGGGTCCTGTCCGTGGCGGCCTTCTCCGATGAGGCCTTCCCGGTGGGGGTCTTCCCGGTGGGGGTCTTTCCGGTGGGGGCCTTCCCGGCCGGGGCCGGCTTCTCCGTGGCCGGCCGCGCGGTGGCCTTCCCGGCCTGCTTCTTCACCGGCTTCCCCGCCGCCGGCTCGGCCGGACCCACGGGTTCCCCGGTGCGTGCCGGGCTCTCGGGCTCCAAGTCCTTCACGTCCCGAACATCCTGCACGTCCCGGACGTCCCGGACCTCCCGCACGGCCTTCGCGGGCCTTGCGGGCGGCACCGGCGGATCGACCTCCACCGGCTCGTCGACCTCGACCCGCTCGGCCGCTATCGGCTCGCCGATCACCCGGACCGCGGGACCGTCCTCCTGCTCCCAGCCACGCCCGAACAGATCGTCCGCCCGGGGAGCCGGAGCCGGCACCACCGTCGTACCCGCCGGCCCGTCCCCGCCCTGGACCTCACGCAGTCTGCTCTCCAGATAGGCGAGCACCACACCGACCTTGGTCACCTGGTCGCCGACCCGCTCGAAGGCCTTCTCCACCTCGCCGCGCGCCACACCGACCGCCAGGTCCACCCCGGCCCGTCCGGCGGTGACCGCCTCCTCCGCCAGCGTCTGGAGCTGCTTGGCGGACGGCGGGAACTGCCCGCCGAACCGGCGCTCCACCTCGGTGACGTCGATCCCGGTCCGTTCCAGCAGCTCCGCCGCCGTCCCGACGACCCGCTTGCCGACCTCCTCCACCAGCCCGGCGGCGACCTCCACCGCTCCCCGCACCGTCTTCGGCAGCATCCGGGTGCCTCCTAAGCGCCTGCGCGCATCGCTCCGTCGCCGTCGGGTGTCCGGAACGTCCGGGCACCCCACTGACGACGCTACCGCCAAAACCCTCCTGCGGTACCGTGGCCCGCAGTCACCGCCGCCGCCCGCCACAGGCCGGACGCCGTACCGAGGAGTGGACCCACCGCCATGGCCAACGCCGAGGAGTGCCGTGAGGCACTGGAGCAGCTCAGCCGGAACATGGCGAAGTCCACCGGAGACGTCCGCACGGCGGCCTCCCTCGACCGCTCGCTCACCTGCCGGATCACCGACCTCGACCTGACCTTCTCCGGACGGCTCCGCGACGGCCGGATCCAGGACGTCACCGAGGCCCCCGGGGCCCCCGCCGAGAAGGCCGAGATCCGGCTCACCATGGCCAGCGACGACCTGGTGGCCCTGGTCGACGGCAGGCTCAACTTCGCGGCCGCCTGGGCGGGCGGCCGGGTCAGGCTGGAGGCCGGCTTCCGCGATCTGCTGCGGCTGCGCACCCTCCTCTGACCCCGGCCGCCCGCCCAGGACGGGTCGGGGCCGGTCAGAAGCCCAGCTCGGCCAGCGCCTTCCGCCCGTCGACCGGCTCGCCGTCCGCGTCCAGCGCCGTCCACGCCGCCGCGCAGAGTGCCCGCAGGCCGTCCCAGCGGTCCGCCCCGACGCCCTCCAGCCGCAGCACGCCGCCCTCGGCCACCGCGGTCCAGCCGCCGCAGCCGAAGCCGCCACCCGGCTGTTCCGTCACCACCGGGTGCGGCACCAGCAGCCCGCGCAGGTCCGCGGCCAGGTACGTCGGCCGGTGCTCCACCACCGCGGCCAGCAGCTCCGCCGCGGTGGTCACCCCGGTGAAGACCAGCAGGCTGTCCACCCCGCCGTTGAACGCGCCCTCGATGTCGGTGTCCAGCCGGTCCCCGACCACCAGCGGCCGCTGCGCGCCCGTCCGCAGCACCGTCTCCCGGTGCATCGGCGGCAGCGGCTTGCCCGCCACCTCCGGCTCCACGCCCGTCGCCGCGCGCACCGCCGCGACCAGCGTCCCGTTGCCCGGCGCGATGCCGCGCGCCGTCGGCACCGTCAGGTCGGTGTTGGACGCGACCCAGGGCAGCCCCTGCTGCACGGCGTACGAGGCCTCCGCCAGGTGCGTCCAGCCGACCGAGGCGTCGTAGCCCTGGACCACCGCGAGCGGCTCCTCGGCCAGCGTGCGGACCGCCACCAGGCCGCGCTCGGCCAGCGCCTCCTCCAGGCCCGCACCGCCCACCACCAGCACCTTCGCCCCGGCCGGCACCTTCTCGGACACCACCCGGGCGGCCGCCTGGGCCGAGTTGATCACGTCGGCGGGCTCGGCCGGCACACCCAGCTCGGTCAGGTGGGCGGCCACCACCCGGGGCGGCCGGGAGGCGTTGTTGGTCACGTACGCCAGCCGCATCCCGGTCGTCCGCGCCGTCGCCAGCGAGTCCACGGCGTGCTCGATCGCGTTCGGGCCCGCGTAGACCACGCCGTCGAGGTCCAGCAGCGCCGTGTCGTACGCCTCGGTGAGCGGGTGCTCACTCCCGCCCGGGGCGGTCCGTCGCGCGGTGGTGGCCGTCTCGGTCATGCCTGCTCTACCTCATTCGCTGCGTCGAAAGTCACTGCGTCGAAAGTCACTGCGTTCACTGCGCTCACCGCGTCCGTCGCGGTCACGCCTTCGGTGCGGTCACTGCGTCGGATCCCCGTCGGCCGGCACCTCGGACTCCGCGTTCCCCGGCAGCGCGCCGGACGCCCGCGGGGCCTCCAGGTACCCGGGCGCCCCCGGCAGCAGAGGGCCGAACGCCCCGGCGCGGGCCGCCAGGGTCGCCCGGGTCTGCCGCAGCGCCGCCCGGTAGTGGTCCGTCTCCGGCCGCATCGCCACGGCCAGCGCCAGATGCTCGGCGGACGTCTCGAAGTCGCCCAGCCGGGCGGCCGACACACCCCACCCGAACTGAGCGTAGTCGTCCGAGGGGTCCGCCAGGGCGACAGCCCGGAAGTTCTCCAGCGCCGCCGCGTACGAACCGGCGTCGAACTGGGCCCGCGCCAGCGTCTCCCGGATGCTGCGCGAGTGCGGCTCGGCGGCGGCCGCCCGCGCCAGCAGCTGCTCGGCCGCCGCCGGGTTCCCCTGCGCGAGCAGCGCCCCGCCCCGGCGGAACCAGTCGTAGACGTCCCCCGCCGGATCCCCCGTCCGCCCCTGCGCGGGCACGCCGCCACCCTCGGCCGGACCGTCCCCACCGGTGGCACCGCCCGACCGGGCGGGCATACCCGGCTCACCGGGTCCGCTGCCGTCCACCCTCTCCTGCCTACCGCTCATGCGTACCTCGCCCTCGGTCACGACGCCCGCCCCACCGATCGGCACGGGCGTTCAGATCTCTGAACAACGCGTACCCGATTACGATGCCCAGAATGAGCACACCCAGTGCAGAAAGCGGAGTGGAGTCTCCGCAGGGCGGCCCCGGCGATCCCGGGCACGTCGCCACCGCAGGTCTGTCCCTGTCCCCCTTCCGAGGTCTGAGGTACGTCCCCGACCGGGTCGGCACCCTGGCCGCGGTCACCTCACCGCCGTACGACGTCGTCGACCCCGGCCGCCGGCTCGACCTGGAGACCGCCGACCCGCACAACGTGGTCCGGCTGATCCTGCCGCGCCCCGAGCCCAACGACGCCGGCGACCGCCCCGACCGCGACACCCGCTACCGGCACGCCGCCCGGCTGCTGCGCGACTGGCAGCGCGAGGGCGTCCTGGCCGCCGACCCGGAGCCCGCGCTCTACGTCTACGAGCAACGCGTCCCCGCCACCGGCGACTCCCCCGAGCTGCTGCAGCGCGGTCTGGTCGGCGCCCTCGCCGTCAGCGGCCGGGAGGCCGGCGTGGTGCTCCCGCACGAGGACGTGATGCCCCGGCCGGTCGCCGACCGGGTCGGCCTGATGCGCACCACCCGGGCCAACCTCGAACCGCTGCTGCTCACCTACCGGGGCAACGGCGGCGCCGCCGGGGTGGTCGAACGGGCCGTCCGGGGCGAACCGCTGCTCACCACGACCACCACCGACGGCACCCACCACCGGCTCTGGGCCGTCACCGATCCCGCCGAAATCGCCGAGGTCGGCCGCGACCTGGCCACCTGCCGGGCGTTGATCGCCGACGGCCACCACCGGTGGGAGATGTACCTGCGGCTCCAGCGCGAGCACCGCCACCTGCCGCGCAGCCCCTGGGACCGGGGCCTGGTACTCCTGGTCGACACCGCCCGCTACCCGCTGCGGGTCCGGGCGATCCACCGTGTGCTGTACCGCCTGCCGGTCGCCGAGGCGCTGAAGAAACTGGGCGACCGCTGGCAGGTCAAGGAGGTGCCGGGCCCGCTGGACACCGCCCTCCAGGCCCTCGCCGAGCAGAAACGGCACGGCGGCACCGGCTTCCTGCTCACCGGCGGCGACGGCGTCTACTGGCTGATCGGCGAACCGGACGAGTCCCTGATCGACGCCACCGTGCCGAGCGACCGCCCCGAGGAGTGGCGTCACCTGGACGCGACCGTCCTGCACGCCACGCTGCTCGACCACACCTGGCGCGTCCCCGACGGCCCCGACGACATCGGCTACCTGCACACCGCCGTGTCCGCCGAGCGCGAGGCCGCCCGGACCGGCGGCACCGCCGTGCTGCTGCACCCGGTGCGCGAGAGCGTGGTCCGCCGGCTCGCCGAGCAGGGGGTCACCATGCCGCGGAAGTCGACCTCCTTCGGCCCGAAGCCCGCCACCGGGCTGGTCCTGCGCAGCCTCGAACTGGGCTGACCGGGCTCGGTTGACCGGCACAGCAGTGAGGCCCTGCCGCACTCCGGGAACTCCCGGGGTGCGGCAGGGCCTCACTCAGTTCTGACGGGCGCGTCGGTCAGCGCTTCTCGTCGGTGGAACGCTCCGGCACCACGCCGTCGAACTCCTCGTCGATCTCGACGTCGTCCTCGTCGTAGTACTCCTCGACGTCTTCCTCGTCCTCGAAGATCTCCCGCTCGTCCGGCGCACCGCCGCGCGACTTCGCCGCCGGGGCCTCGGCCGGCTCGTCCTGCTCGGACTCGTCCAGCTCCGGGTCGAGCGCGTCGACGAACTCCAGGCCGTCGATCTCGGCCAGCCGCTCGGAGGCGTTGGTCGCACCGTCGGTGTCAGCCTCGGCGGCCTTCGCGAACCACTCGCGGGCCTCCTCGCCACGGCCGGCCGCGATCAGCGCCTCGGCGTACGCGTAGCGCAGACGGGCGGTCCACGGCTGCACGGAGCTGGAGGCCAGCTCCGGGCTCTGCAGGGTGACCACGGCCGCGTCGTACTGCTCCATGTCGCTGCGGGCACCCGCCGCGACCAGGCGCATCTCGACCTGGCCGGCCTTGTCCAGCTGCTTCACCTCGGGCTCGCCGGCCATCGCCAGCGCCCGCTCCGGACGGCCCAGACCGCGCTCGCAGTCCGCCATCACGGGCCACAGGTCAGCGCGGCCGGTCATCCGGCGGGCGGCGCGGAACTCGGTCAGCGCCTCGGAGTAGCGCTGCGTCATGTAGGAGGCGAAACCGGCCGCCTCACGGACGGCGGCGACCCGGGAGGCCAGGCGAAGCGCGATACGCGAGTACTGGTACGCCTCCTCCTGCTCGCCGTCCAGCAGACGGGCGACCATCACCAGGTTGCGGGCGACATCGTCGGCAAGCGTCTTGGGCAGGCTCTTGAGCTCCTGGCGCACGTCCGCGTCCAGCTCGAAGCCGGTGACGTCCTCCGGGATCGGCAGGCGCTTGACCGGCTCGTAGTTGCCCCGGCGGTCGTCGTAGTCCCGGCCGCCACGGTCGTCACGGTCCCGGTTGTAGCCGCCGGACGGGCGGTCATCACGACGGAAACCACCACCGGAGGGACGGTCATCGCGGCGGAAGCCGCCACGGTCGTCACGGTCGCGGCTGTAGCCGCCGGACGGGCGGTCATCACGACGGAAACCACCACCGGAGGGACGGTCATCGCGACGGGCGCCGCCACGGTCGTCACGGTCGCGGCTGTAGCCGCCGGAGGGACGGTCGTCGCGACGGAAACCACCGCCACCGGACGGGCGGTCGTCACGGCGGAAACCGCCACCGGAGGGGCGGTCGTCACGACGGAAACCGCCACCGGACGGACGGTCATCGCGACGGAAGCCACCGCGGTCGTCACGGTCGCGGTTGAAACCGCCACCCGAGGGGCGGTCGTCACGGCGGAAACCGCCGCCGGAGGGGCGGTCATCGCGACGGGCGCCGCCACGGTCGTCACGGTCCCGGTTGAAACCACCACCGGACGGGCGGTCGTCACGACGGAAACCGCCGCCGGAGGGGCGGTCATCGCGGCGGAAACCGCCACCCGAGGGACGGTCATCGCGACGGGCGCCGCCACGGTCGTCACGGTCCCGGTTGAAACCACCGGAGGGACGGTCGTCGCGACGGAAGCCACCGCGGTCGTCACGGTCGCGGTTGAAACCGCCACCCGAGGGGCGGTCGTCACGACGGAAACCGCCACCGGACGGACGGTCGTCACGACGGGCGCCGCCACGGTCGTCACGGTCCCGGTTGAAACCACCACCCGAGGGGCGGTCATCGCGGCGGAAACCGCCACCGGACGGACGGTCATCGCGACGGGCGCCGCCACGGTCGTCACGGTCCCGGTTGAAACCACCACCGGAGGGACGGTCGTCACGACGGTAACCGCCGCCGCCGGAGGGGCGGTCGTCACGACGCGGGCGGTCGTCACGGTCGTCGCGACGCGGACCACGGTCGTTGGACCAGCCCCCGCGAGACCGGGGCTCGTAGCCGCGGCCGTCGTCCGATCGACGCTCGGGACGGTCCTGGGGCTGGTTCGACATTGTGGTGACTCCTTCTGCTGCTTCAGCTCCACCGCGGACCGGGCGACACGACTGCCCTCACGCGGTTCGATGCCGGCCTCCTGGCCGGGCACCATCTCCATTGTCCGACATCCCGGGAGACCTCGCGTCTGGGCGAAAGTCCCTGGTGTGCCGGCACTGCACATGTTCGCAAAACACAAAAAGGCCGCGGCCCCAGCGAATCGCTGGGGCCGCGGCCTTGAATAATTGTTCGGCGGCGTCCTACTCTCCCACAGGGTCCCCCCTGCAGTACCATCGGCGCTGTGAGGCTTAGCTTCCGGGTTCGGAATGTAACC
>NZ_JBIVMI010000044.1:0-42861 GCF_044753005.1 Kitasatospora sp. NPDC088548 | reverse complement strand
CGCTCCCTCAAACCCGAAAGATCATCGCGTCCAACAGCCACGGCCCTCGCAACTCCCACAGATCGCGGGTGTTGCGAGGACCGTTAGAACCCAAGCGGTGGCGGGGCCCTTGTGCGTGCGGGGGTGGAGGGAGGGGCGGGGGTCAGTGCTGGTCGCTGCCGCGGCCCGGGGGGAGGGAGAGCAGGTTGCGGTGCCGTCCGCCGGTGCTCTGGCGGGTGGTGGTCTGGGGGGCGGTGTTCTCTCCGAGAGTGGTGGTGCCGTTGTCGGTGCCGGGACCGAGGGCCGGTGCGGGCGCCGGCGGCGGCGCGGGCATCGGGTGCGGGACCGGCCCGAGGTAGCCGGCGGCCACCCAGCCCTGGCCGTTGGTGAAGTGGGAGGCGGGCTGGGCGGCGGGTGCGTCCTGGTGGCCGTTCGGGGTGTGCCGGTTGTTGTGATCGGCGCGACCGCCCTGGTTGGCGTGGTTGGGATGGCCGGTCGGGGCGGTGTGGCCGCCGCTGTCGCCGGTGGGGTCGCCGGGGGCGCCAAGGGGACCGTGTCCGCCGACCGGGTCGCCCTGGCCGCCGTGGTGGGTGTGGCCGGCCGCCCCGGAGCCGTTCTGCTGGCTCGGCATGAACTGGGGAATGCCGGCGGCCTGCCCGGCGTAGGTGTGGAACGCCTGGTGCTGCGGCGGGTACGGGCGAGGGTCGGCGAGTACCGGGTAGCCGTCCCGGACCGCGAAGCCGGCGAACTTCAGGTTCTCCTCGCCGGAGCGGTCGCCCGGCAGCGCCCGGAACAGACGCCGGTACTCGGAGTACAGCTCGTCGTAGATCGGTGTCGCCGAGTGCGGGTGCTCCGCGTCGTACGACGGGCGCATGCCCGGGATCGCGCGGGGAGCACTGGGGGACCGGCGGTGGGATGCGGGGACGTCGTAGCTGTACACGTAGGGGCCAACGAGTGAGAGCGGCAGGGGATGCGGGGTTGCACCGCCCCGGGAGCGCGGTCAGGGCGCCTGGGGCGGTGCGGAGACGCGGGGTGCCGCGGCGTTCGCGCCGTCGGCGCGCGGCACCCCGGCATGCGGGGCGGCGAAGGGGACGGCTCAGGTGCCGGCGAGCGGGAGCGAGGCGGCGACCACCTGGCCCAGCGCCACGGCGCGTTCGAGCGCCTGGCGGAGCAGGTCCTCGCGGGGCTGACGGCCGACCATGCCCGCCGGAACGGCGTACATCGTCACCTCGGCGAGCTGGTTCGCCGCGAACCGCCATGCGTCGGTGACCTGGAGCGGCTGGTGCGCCTGCCACCAGCCGGTGCTGCCGCCGGCGGCAGCGGGCTGGAGAATCGCGTGCAGCTTGCCCATCGCCACCAGCACGGACCAGCCGGGCAGTTGGTCCGGTGTCTTGTCGAGATCGGTGACGAGCTGGAAGCCAGCGTCCTGGAGGAGGTCCAGGAACTCGTCCGTGCCCGAGGTGTTGCCCGGCCGGCCGACCGGCCCGGTCGGCTCGACCACCAACGAGGCGTGGCCGGCGTCGCCGTGCAGGATCAGCCCGCAGGTGATGCCCAGGACGGCGGCCTGGCCCGCCGCGCTGGGCGTGGTGGGGGTGGGGGCCGGGGCGGCGGGGGCCGGGGCGGGTGCGGCGGGGGCCGGAATCGAGGCGGAGGGGGCCGCCGGGGCTGCCGCGGGTGCGTCGGCCTGGGCCTGACTGATGCTGCGCACCGCGCCGACCAGCTGCTCCTCGGAGACCGGCACCACCTGCGAGGGGATGCAGCGGGCGTGGGCGAAGGCGAGCACCGCCGTCTCCTCGCCCACGAACAGCACGGTGCTGGTGGGCTCCTGGAACGAGTCGCCGGGGGTGCGGCAGGAGGTGCACTCGTAGCTGTCGGGGGCGTGGGCGCCGCCGAGTAGGCGGTCGGCCTCGTCGTCGCCGATCTCGGATCGGACCTCGTCGCTGACGTTGAGCATGCGCGGCACTGGGACTCCTCTGTGGGCTGTCGGGCTGTCGGGTACGTCGTGAGCGGGCGTGGGGTGTGCGGTGGGGTGTGCGGTGGGGCGGGTGTGGGGCGGGGTGGGGCTGGGCGGAGTGAGGGGTGCCGGTGGGGCCGGCCTGGGGGTGGACGAAGGGGTGCCTCCGGCCGCCATTACCAACGGACCCCTGTGTCAGGGGTCACGGGTGGCCGGTGAGGGTGACGGGAATTGCCCGGGATTCGACCGCGCCGCGTGGTCGCCTGCTCGCAATGTGTCGATGTCGATGGTGGGAGTGCCGGAATGGAAATGTGGGGTGAGACACGTCATGGCGATGTTTGATCTAGGAAACAGCGGCCAAATCGGACATTTGGGTCACCATTGCATGGTCGTTACCGCGGGTAACCCATGGCTGAGCTGGGCAGACCGTTGAGTGTTTGGTTTCCGTGACTACCGGCTCGTAGCTTCTTTGGCGGTGCAACGAGCACCACCCGGGTTCACCCCCGACGCACAGCCCGCCGGCTCAGCCCGGCGTCGGCAGTGCCCGCCGATGTGACCGCTCGAACAGGTCCCCGGTGTGTGGCGGGTGGCCAGGGGCGGCGCGGCACGTCCGACACGTGCCCGGCCGCCCGGCGGACGCGGTGAGCGAAATCGGCCCCTTCGAGGGTCTGGTTCCGCATGCCCGCCCGGGGCTGTCGAGAGGAACCTCATGACCTTCCGTAACGAGACCGCCGCTGCCACCCCCTCCACCGTCACCAAGCGCAACCGTGTTCGGATGGCCGTGGTGGCGGGCGCCGCTGTCGCGGCCCTGCCGGTGGCCGGCCTCGTCACGGCCACCTCGGCCTCCGCCGCGTCCGTCTCCACCTGGGACAAGGTCGCCCAGTGCGAGAGCGGTGGCAACTGGGCCATCAACACCGGCAACGGCTTCTACGGCGGTCTGCAGTTCACCTCCAGCACCTGGGCCGCCTTCGGTGGCACCGCGTACGCCTCGCAGGCCCACCTGGCCACCAAGGCGCAGCAGATCTCGGTCGCGGAGAAGGTCCTCGCCTCGCAGGGTCCGGGCGCCTGGCCCGTCTGCTCCGTCAAGGCCGGCCTGACCAAGGGCGGCGCCCCGGCCGCCGTCGACACCTCGGCCGGCTCGACCGCCGCGAAGCCGGCCGCCCCGGCCACCACCCCGGCGCCGAAGCCCGCGCAGGCCCCGAAGGCCACCGAGGCTCCCAAGGCCGCCGCTCCCAAGGCCACCGAGGCTCCCAAGGCCGCCGCCGCGCCGAAGGCCGCCGACTCCGCCCAGTCGTGGAAGTCCGACAACGCCGCGAAGTCCGCCCAGGCGGGCAAGGGCCGGGCCTCGAACAACGCCAAGCCGGTCACCGGTGGCACCTACACCGTCAAGGCGGGCGACACCCTGAGCTCGATCGCCGCCGCCAAGGGCGTCGACTGGCACGCCCTGTACAACGACAACGCCAAGGTCATCGGCGGCAACCCCGACCTCATCCTCCCGGGCCAGACCCTCACCGTCTGATCTCCGGCGCGCGTCGTGGTTCCGTAGGCGCCGTCCTCGGTCCGCGTTGTTCCGACGGCCGCTTCTCCGCTGTGCGGGGGAGCGGCGGTCGGCGTTCCCGGCCGTGTCCGGGGCCGGGTTCCGGGTCGCGTCCCGTACCGGGGAGGGGCAGGTGCCCCGGTTTCACCGGTGCGCGAGGATGGTGGTGTGTCCCAGGGTGAACTCTTCGGCGAGCTCTCCGGCGAGCTGTTCGGTGCGGCTTCCGGCGGTGCTTCCGGTGGTGCTTCCGGAGCGGCCTCCGGCGAGCCTTCCGCGCGAGGGCGGTCCGAGCCCGCGCCCGGCGCCGTGCTCCTCCCCGGATGGCTCGACGCCGACGCCCAGCTCCGGCTGGTCGCCGCCTGCCGGGAGTGGGCCCGCCCGCCGGCCGGGATGCACACCGTCCGGATGCCGACCGGCGGCGTGATGTCCGTGCGGATGGTGAGCCTGGGCTGGCACTGGTACCCCTATGGGTATCGCCGCACCGCCGCCGACGGTACGCCCGTCAAGGCGTTCCCACCCGAACTCGGCCACCTCGCGCACCGGGCGGTCGCCGACGCGTACGGCGGGGAGGGCGAGCACGTTTCGGGCGTCGCGGGTATCGCGGGTGCCGGGGCGTACGAACCGGACATCGCCATCGTCAACCACTACCCGCACGGCGCGAAGATGGGTCTCCACCAGGACCGCGACGAGCGGGCCGACGCGCCGGTCGTCTCGCTGTCACTCGGTGACACCTGTGTCTTCCGGCTCGGCAACACCCGGACCCGCACCCGCCCGTGGACCGACCTGGAACTGCACAGCGGCGACCTGCTGGTCTTCGGCGGTCCGGCCCGCTACGCCTACCACGGCGTGGTCCGCACGCTGCCGGGCACGGCGGATCCGGCGCTCGGTCTCACCGGGCGGCTCAACATCACCATCCGTCAGTCCGGTCTGTTCGACTAGCTGGAGCCGTCCGGGGCTCCGGAGCCCGACCCCGAATCCTTGAGTCTCGAGTGTTCGAGTGCTTGAGTGCTCGAGTGCTCGAACCTCGTTCGAGTGAATCCGTCGAGGGCGCTCCGGTGTGCGGGAATTCCCGGGCCCTCCGGAGAATTCGACTGGGCTGGAGAATTCGATAGAACGGGCGCCGGCAGCCGGACGGAAGATCTCCGTCCGGGCCGGGTGTCCGGAGAGGAACGCACGCATGGGTACCCCCGTCGACGAACTCGTCGAACTGCTGGACCTTGAGCAGATCGAACTGAACATCTTCCGCGGGCGCAGCCCCGAGGAGGCGCTCCAGCGCACGTTCGGTGGCCAGGTGGCCGGCCAGGCGCTGGTCGCGGCGGGGCGCACGGTGGACGGCGACCGCCCCGTCCACTCCCTGCACGCCTACTTCCTGCGCCCCGGTGTGCCCGGCGTGCCGATCGTCTACCAGGTCGACCGGCTGCGCGACGGCCGCTCCTTCACCACCCGCCGGGTGCTCGCCATCCAGGGCGGCCGTTCGATCTTCGCCCTCACCGCCGACTTCCACCTCCCCGAGCAGGGCGGCATCGAGCACCAGTACCCGATGCCCGCCGTGCCGGCCCCCGAGAGCCTGCCCAGCGCGCTGGACGAGGTCGGCTCGCGGCTCGGCGAGCTGCCCCCGTTCATCAGCCGCCGGCAGCCCTTCGACATCCGGTACGTCGACCGGCTGCGCTGGACGAAGGAGGAGCTGGCCGGTGTCGAGGCCCGCAGCGGGGTCTGGCTGCGGACCAACGGTTCCCTGCCCGACGACCCGCTGATCCACGTCTGCGCCCTCACCTACGCGAGCGACATGACGCTGCTGGACGCGGTCCGGGCCCCCGTCGAGCCGCTCTGGGGCACGCGGCACTTCGACATGGCCTCGCTCGACCACGCGATGTGGTTCCACCAGCCGTTCCGGACGGACGACTGGCTGCTCTACCAGCAGGAGTCCCCGATAGCCCGCGGCGCCCGCGGTCTGGCGCGCGGGCAGATCTTCGACCGCCGCGGGCAGCTGGTGGTGTCGGTGGTGCAGGAGGGGCTGTTCCGGCCGCTGAAGGGCTGACACCGCAGGGTCGGTCGGGGGGCTGTCCGGGCCGGTCGAAGGCCGGTCGGGCCGGGGTGGTGGCCGTGGGGGCTGCCCGGCGTCGGCCGGTCCGGCTCCACGGGGTTCCGGATGCGGGAATGATCCACCCCGGGTGTCGGCGTTGATGCTGTTGACGGACTTGATGCTGGTGACGGACAAGGGATGGCCCGGGCGGGTCACGGACCGGAAGTGGGAGGGCGTTTCGATGACGGCGACAGCCGCGGAGGAATGGAAGCACTGGAGCGACAGCCGAGCGGCGTCGGTGAGCGCGCCGCACGGGCAGCTGGCGCTGACCGGCACGCACTGGCTGGAGCCCGAGCCCGCCGGGATACCCGGCCTGCCCGGCCGCTGGTGGGCCGATGCCGAGGGCGTCCGGGTGCGGGCCGAGGCGGGTGACGGCATCACGGTCGCGGGAGCGTCGGCTCCCGTCGACGGTGAGGCGCTGCTCCGTCCGGACACCGACCCGGCCGGCGACACCGCCTCCCTGGGCGAGCTGCGGCTCGTGCCGATCGAGCGCGAGGGCGAGCTGGCCCTGCGCGTCTTCGACCCGGCCGCCCCGCGCCGGGTGTCCTTCGCAGGGATCTCCGCGTACCCCTACTCCCCGGAGTGGGCCGTCCCGGCGGTCTTCACGCCGTTCGAGGGCGACGGTGGGCAGGCCGTCCTCGTCCCCAACGCGGACGGCAAGGAGCGGCCGCTGGCTGTCGTCGGCCAGATCGCGTTCACCGTCGCGGGGGAGCACCGCACCCTGACGGTGAGTGGTTCCGGCGGCGGGCTCAGCGGTGTCATCGCGGACGCGACCAGCGGCACGGACACCTACCGCTTCCGCTTCATCACCCTCCCCGCCCCCGATGCCGACGGCCGCACGGTGCTCGACCTCAACCGGGCCTACCTGCCGCCGTGCGCCTTCGCCGACCACTTCATCTGCCCCTTCCCGCCGCCCGGCAACCGCCTGGACTTCGCGGTCGAGGCGGGGGAGAAGCACGTCCTGACGCGGTAGTCCGCGGGTCAGCTTTCGTAGGTCCGCTTCCGTAGGTCCGCTTCCGTGGATTCGCGCCGCCCACCGGCCCGGTGGGCGGCGGTGGGCTTCCGGCGCTTTCCAGCGGGTTTCCCCGGAGTTTTCCGCTGGGCGGGGTGCCCGCGCGGGCCGGGAGCCGACTGGTGGGTACCCCGGTGGGCGGGGCGTCGGCGGACGGGTCGAACATGGGTGGCTGTGTCGACCAATCATCCTGCCAATTCGCCCTCGGCCACTCCTCCGATCCCTCCTGCGTCGGCGCCTCCCGCGTCGGCCTCTGCCAGCCCCGCCCCACCCGCTCCCTGGTACCGGCGGGCCTTCGCCGACCTCAGCCCGCTCCGCGAGAACGCCGACTACCGGCGGGTCTGGTTCGGTCAGGCGGTCTCGTCGATCGGCCAGCAGATGACGGCCGTCGCCGTCGCCGTCCAGGTCTACGATCTGACCGGCTCCAGCTTCGCCACCGGTCTGGTCGGCCTCTTCTCCCTCTTCCCGCTGATCGCCTTCGGCCTCTACGGCGGCGCGATCGCCGACAGCGTCGACCGCCGCCGCCTCGGGCTCATCGGCTCGGTCGGCCTCGCCGCCGTCTCCGCCCTCCTGGCCGCCCAGTCGCTGGCCGGCCTCGGTCAGGTCGCCGTCCTGTACGCCGCCGTCGCCGTCCAGGCCGGCTTCTTCGCGCTCAGCTCGCCCGCCCGTTCGGCGATGATCCCGCGCCTCGTCCCGAGCCACCAGCTCCCCGCCGCGAACGCCCTGAACACCGTCAGCATGAACCTCGGCCTCACCGTCGGCCCCATGCTCGGCGGCGTCCTCATCGGCGCCTACGGCGCCCAGGCGGCCTACCTGGTCGACACCGTCGCCTTCGCGGCGACCATCTACGCGATGTGGCGCCTGCCCGCCATGCTCCCGCTCGGCGACCGCAAGGGCCGGGCCTCCGTCCTCGACGGCCTGCGCTTCCTGCGCGAACAGCCCAACATGCGCACCAGCTTCCTCGCCGACCTGGCCGCGATGGTCTTCGGCATGCCGCGCGCCCTCTTCCCCGCCATCGCGGTCACCTTCTACGGCGGCGACGCCCGCACCGTCGGCCTCCTCGTCTCCGCGCCTGCGGTCGGCGCCCTGATCGGCGCCCTCTTCTCCGGCTGGGTCGGCCGGGTCAACCGCCAGGGCGTCGCCATCCTCGTCTCCGTCGTCGCCTGGGGCCTCGCCATCGCCGCCTTCGGCCTGGTCCGCAACCTCTGGCTCGGCCTCCTCCTGCTCGCCGTCGCCGGCTGCGCCGACACCGTCAGCATGATCTTCCGCAACACGATGATGCAGGTCGCCGCCCCCGACGAGATGCGCGGCCGCCTCCAGGGCATCTTCATCGTCATCGTCGCCGGGGGCCCCCGACTCGGCGACTTCGAGTCCGGCGCCGTGGCCTCCCTCACCAGCCCCGCCACCTCCGTCATCAGCGGCGGCCTCGCCTGCGTCGCAGCCGTCCTCCTCCTCGCCGCCCGCCGCCCCGCCTTCCTCGCCTACGACGCCCGCCACCCCACCCCCTGACCCCACGACCCACCCCACCCCCCGCCACCCGCAAACCTGGCAGCGAGCACCCCCCGCCGTGCTGTATTGTTTTCCACGTCGCCGGGAACCGGAGACAAGGTCGAGAAGCCCCACAGCAGAGCCCCCCAGGCCCCGCTGCAAGGCGCCGAGACCACGGGACGTGGCGCAGCTTGGTAGCGCACTTGACTGGGGGTCAAGGGGTCGCAGGTTCAAATCCTGTCGTCCCGACTGGAGTTCGCTCCATTGTCGCAGGTCAGAGGCCGTTTTCTCCTTCGCGAGGAAGCGGCCTCTGGTGCGTTCTGGGGCCTGTCTCTCACATTCGTCTCACGGTTTCACGGTTCGATACCTGGGGCGAAGACCGCTTGGCGTCGCGGACTGGTGAGTATCTGCATCGTTCCTTCCCTTTTGTCTGCTCTGTCGGTCGCAACTATGGTCTCGATGGTTGCTCGCCGTCATTGCGGCCTCGGTCTGACGCGTTGGCACTTGACGATCTCCGGCGCCGATCAAGTGAGCCCGAACAGGTCCTGCGGCTGTTCCAGCGGCGGATGAACCAGGAGATGCTGAGGTGGCCGCATCTCAATTTGTCGCGCGGCTCGGTGTGCGGCCGCTCCTGGTCCCGGTGTCAGGCCGTTGCCGTACCTCCTTCGGCGGCAGCCGAAGCAGGGGGTCTGCTTCAGCAGCTCCCAGTTCGCGGGTTTCGACCGAGTCCACCGCCGAGCCCTTCGGCGGACGTTGGGATCCCCAACTGCCGGACCACGGCCCGGGCCGACAGTCCTTCAGCCTGGTGCAGCCCAGGAACTCGAAGCCGGCGCGGCCGAACATCTGGCGCTTGAGCATTTTGAGTTTGTTGTTGTGGCCTCGACTGCGCCGGAGCTATAGCGCTGGGTGAGGCTGGCGACGACCGCATCGAGGTCCTGCAGGAGGCCGTTTGCGAAGCTTCGAAGGGCCGGGACCTGGTCGTTCTGGACGCGCGCGATCCAGTCCTTGAGCTCTCGTCCGCGGCAGTCGTTCATCCGCCCGGTGAAGGCCCTGACGTGCTCGGCCGTGGTGGCCAGCGCCGGGGCGCGGGCGAGGACCCCATTGAGCTGCTGGGCGTCCTCGTTGCGGAGGCGGTCGGGGCGGCGGGTGATCCAGCTGGTCACGTCCCTGACAAAGGGCTTGCGTTGGGGCGGGTCCTGGTAGCGGAACGCCTCCCTCAGCAGGCGCACATAGACGCGGACGATCTGCTCCTGACCGGGGAAGCTGCGCTGCCGGAGGTAGGGCTAGTAGGGGTCGAGGATACTGGCGCGTCCGGTCCAGCGGCCGACCAGCAGCACTCTGCTCCTTGGTGGACGGACCATGACAGGCGTAAACGATCGTGCAAGTTGGGCGTATCTGGATATTTGACGATTACAAAGTGAGGAAGCTGCCACAGGGACCCGACACTTCGGCGTAGTCTGCCGGAATTACCGCCAGCGGGCCGGGTGGCCTGTGATGTGGCGGAAGTGCCATGGGTGGGGATCTGTATATGTCAGCGATGGGCGGCGACCACAGGCATCCGGGGGTGCCCGATCCGTACGGGGAACAGGACCTGCTGACCCCCGCCATGACGAAAGGCTACGACGCGACCCCCGGCAAGGAACGGGATCTGCTGCTGCGCTATCTCGAAGCAGTGGTCGCCGCCCGAAGGGCACCAGTGCACACTGCCGTTGCCTTAAACGCTGCGTACTTCGGGTACAACCTCGGAGGTGATGGTTATGGTGGCAGTCCCCTGCGGCTCGACGACTTCCCTGTGATCACCTTCGGGGAGTGGGCTCCGCCGCTTCCTGTCGGCGCCATGGTGTGCGTGGCCACAGGGTCGGATCCGATCTACGCAGAGATCGTCCACCGCGAGGGAGCACACCCGGAAGTGGGGGCTCTCGGGGATGTACCAGCTTGGGTGTCGGGGGCACCTGTTGGTGCAGTGGGCCCAGGCCGGACGGCGACTGGCGCGGCTCTTCGCCGAAGAGAACTTCTGGTCCCGGACCTCCATGCCTTTGGCCCGGCCCTGAGCCTTTCGCCGGCCCAGCTCCACCGCTTACGTACACGACGGCGCTGGATCAACGAGGACGGACATGTCGTCGTCGATGTCTCCTACCCGTCCCCGGAAGCGGCCCGGTGCGACGACCTGACGGCCTATACGGACCATCTCCTGACTACGGCACGGGATCAGCTGCTCAGTCCCTTCGTGCCCGTATCGCTGGCCGAACTCATCGGCAGCACAAGTGATGACGAACTCCGAGCGGGCTTGCTCGGTCTGCTCGACACCGTACGGGGCGTCCTCGGCTCCAGCGCTGCGCTGCGCACATGGGGCCACTACGCCATGACCCGGGCCTCCCTCGCGCAGTGCTGGGGAGATACAGGCCCGCTGGGTGGCGGCGACCTCAGGTCCTTTGCAGCTGCGGTGGAGCATGCAGCCACCCCGACGAGGCGGCGGCGCCATGGCCTTGTCGCCCCGACCACCGTGTACACGGCGGTCGGACCGCGGCTTCGCCAGTTCCCCGGTGCTACGGAACTGCTCAGGGGAGTGGGATACGCCGCGGCGGTCTGCCGGGCGAACCTGACGATCGCCGACGTTGTCCGAGGGGACAGTAACGAGGGCCTGTTCGAGAACGGCTCCCTGATCACGCACGACGACGCCTTCGAGAGCGGGGGGGTCTGGCGGTCTCACTATCCTGGTGGCGCCGGAGCGCCCGGCGACCCCTTGGCCCCGGCAGGACGTGGTTGGGCATCGACTCTTCCTGAGTCGCCGGATCCGGAAGCAGGGATGGACACGGAAGCGGACGTCGATCCGGTCGATCCACCCCTCGCCGACGATGCCTTACTCGGCGCCGGTGAACTTCTGCGGAACGACACAGGGATCGCCTGGCGGTCGCCCCTGCGACTGGCCCATCTCATGGGCGGCTGGTTCCCCCTGCCCCCGCATGTCGCACGCGAACTCCGCTCATCCCACGGCTCACGTCTCACATCTCACCTCGAACTTGGTCACGCCGGGCGGATACTGCTCGAAAGCGAGGCGGCTCAGGATGTCACCGCCGAACTCGGCGCCGAACCCGGTCGCTTGACGGGCATCCACTGGCCCCGCGACTTCTTCCCCGGTCTGATGCTTGAGTTGCTCTGGCTCCGCGGTCAAACAGTGGTCCGCTTGGCCACGACCCAGCTCCCGGAGCCGTTGTACGTCAGCGACCGAGTGATCGGGCACCGCTACGACCCCCGCGTGCTCACCAGAGAGGATGCTCCGGGCAGCGATCGCCATGGGGACAGCGCGGCCGGCCTCGGCCCCCGGCAGCTGGTGATGCGCACCGTGCGCCGCTGCGGGCTGCTCACCCCGGACGGTCATGCCCTGTTGGACCGCTCGGTTCTGCCGAGTGCGACCTACGGACGTCGGCCGGCGCGCTCCCAGACCGCCGCTCTGGAGTCGGCGGTCGCGGAGCTGATCGGGGAACGACTTCTGGAGCCGGCCCTTGGCAGCCGGGATGGCGGGGGCCAACCCCACTACCCGGCGCGCGACGGGCAGCCGACCATCCCGCTCATCGGCTACCGCCCCGTACCACGACGGGTCATACGCCCCTGGGGCGGCGCGGACCTGGAGAGCGTGGGGCTGCTCACCTCCAAGCTCGTTGCAGGTCACCTTCGGCGCCTTCGGCCAGGTTGCTTCCCCAGCGAAGCGCAGCGAGCTGCCTTCCGCGACCACTGCCGCCGGCTTGGTAAGGCGGACGGCTGGGAACTGCCCTTCGGCTACACGTTCGTAACTGAGCACACTCGCGGCCGCTGATCCGTGAATCCATGCCGCCAATCTCTCCTTCCGCCGTCCTGTCCCCACTTTCCCGGCTCCTCGGCGTCGAGCGAGCCGATCCCGCAGAATCAGCCGCAGAAACGGAGTAGGCGTACATGCACGACCGCTACCGCGTCATCACGGGGCCGCCGTTGTCCCCGCCGGTCGCCTCGGCCGAGGACCTCGAAGGTCTGGCCACCGCCCTCAACGCTTTGAAGCACCCGGTCGACGCCACCATGAGCGGGTTCACGGTCGACATGGTGGAACTCGCCTTCAACTCACTGGCGCCCAGGGAGCGGCAGCGGTTGCTCGGCAACCTGGGTATCCGCATGGCGGCCCCGCGGCGGGTGGGTAGGGCCCTGTGTCAGGACGTCCTCTCCCGGTTACGGCGCGATGTTCGGCAGCACGCCTGCACCTGCGGCATCAGGGACCTCACGCCCACTGTGGTGAACCAGATCGCCGAGGCCGTTTTCGCCCAGGACGACACGACCGTCTCCGACCCCGTCTCCCGATGGGGCGGCACGCTGGTTCGGGCCACGGTGTTTGCCTGGTGCAACGCTTCCGTCACCGATGCCTACGTGCTCGCCTGGGCGGCCGGCCAGGACTGGTTCACCGAGACGGCCGACGAAGAGGAGTCCCTACGGCTGGCCTCCGTGGCTGACGAGGCCCGCTCCGTAGTAGCGGCGTACCCGGACCTCAAGGGCATACGAGAAGGCCGCGAGCGGTTGTCTGCGGGTGACGGAGACGGCGAAGCGGTTGCCGTCACCCACGGGTCGGATGGGACGGCCCGAGCTTCCGAGGACGTTGTGTCGGACTCCAGCGCGCCACACGAGGTGCTGTCGGCCGCGTCCGAAGAGGCTCGTGCCCACCAGGAGACGGAGCCGGAGGGAGTCTGCCGACAACTGGAGTCGGCTCTCGCACTGGCCCGGCAGGCCGCGGAGAACGTGACCGGTACGGTGGCCGACGGGCGCCCTCCGCATGACGAGGACCTGGCCGCACTGGGCGCGCTCGGCGCCGTCTTCGACACGGCCGACGCGGTGTTCCGTGCGGCGGGGATGAACGGGGTGCCCCGCCGACTGGAGAACATGACGCAAGCCGCACGTGAGTACCGGACGGTACACGACCATGACCGCCAGGTACGGGAGACGCTGCGGGAACTGCTGGACGTCGCATGCCGACCGGACAGCCCCGCCGCATCCGCTGCCGAGGCCGTGCGAGGAGCGACCCGCCGGCTGCTGGACACAGCCGTATGGGAGCAGACCCAACGGCAGGAAGGTGCCACGCTCGCCGATCTCGCGCGGCTGATCCGCGACGGGCGGCAGCTGTATGCAGCGGCGGAGATTCTGGCTCTGCAGGATCAGATGGTGCGGCTACTGCCCACCTGTGCCATGGCGGTGGTCATGGCCCATGAGCTGGTACTGGCGCAGCCGGAGGAAGCCTTCGCGGAATCGGCTGAAGTCGGGGCCAAGGTGGAGATCCAGGCGGACGTGAAGGCTGCTGAAGGCGATGTCGGAGCGGCCGACGAGCCAGCTGCCGCCGACATGACCGCCGGGCAGGGGGAGCAGGTCGCCAAGGAGCCGGACGATGGCCTCACGGTCAAGCCCGGTGGCCGCACCCCCGAGGGATCCCAGCCTCACGCCGTAACCGTGCCGGAAGCTCCCGCCCCGAAACCGGTGGCCGGTCTGCCCGACACTGACGAGCCCCAGGCCATGGCATCCACGGACGGGACGGTGGCAGCGACTACGGATCTGACGGCGGGCCTCCCGGCAGCGCTAGCCCCTGTGTCCGCGTCGGTGTCCACCGGGGCGTACGACGAAGACGCTCAGTCCGCAGAGCCGGCTCCGAAGGATATCGCCCCGGTCACCACCAAGGAGAACCTCGGCGCGGTCGCGACGGAGCAGGCACTGACGAGGCTGGTCGTGGAGCGACGCTTCGGGCTCGCCCACCATGTCGCGAAGGCAGCCGGTCACGCCGAGGCGCAGGTGGTGGCGCTTCGTCTGGCCGGTGCCGCCGCACTGCTGACGTCGGGTGACAGCCAGCGAGCCCGGCTGACCGCGGACCTGCTCCGGCAGTACAGCGGATACGAAGGCCGAGACATGGAAGGCAGCGAGCTCCTTCTGCTGCCCGCCCTGCTACGTACGGCGCTGATCACCGGGGACCACCTGGCGGGTGCCCAGTTGAAGGCCTTGGCACCCCGGCTGCCGGAACGGTTGGCGGAGGCGGCGACCGCGGTGGCCGACCGTACCCTCAGCGGTGCCCTGATGACGGCCTCGCCGCTGACGGTCAGCGCCGATGTCTCCGGGGCGGAGGTGCGGTTGCGGGAGTTACTGGAGCAGTGTCGTGTTCTGCTGGTGCCACCGCGGCTTCGGTTCGTGCGGGCGACGGAGATCGCCAAGCGTTGGCTGTCCGACGATGGCCTCCTCGGATCGATGCTCACCACCGTGGTCCGCGACCACCGTGACGGGGCGGCCCAGGTACGCGAGCAGGCCGAACGCCTGTCGAAGCTGCCCGAGGTGAACAACGAGATCGACCGAATGGACCGCAAGCACCGCGCGTCCAGTGGCAAGCCGCTCCAGGGCTCCGGGCGGCAAGACTTGGTGCATCTCGTGGAACGAACCGTCGGCCTGGCCAAGGAGTGGTGCCTGGCGGTCGACACCATCCGTCGTGGTGATCGCTCCGACAGCAACCGCGCGGTCAAGGAGATCTCATCCCTGCGTCGTTCCCTGCTGAACGGCCGGGAGGCGGCACTGGGCGAACTGGAGCAGTTGACTCGGAGCTACGGCGCTGTCAAGGCCGCTACTGCCTGGGCGGCACTCGCTTCCATGGAGGAGCTGTTTGCCCTGCTGGAAAGTGGCACCGTGACCACGCGTCCCGGAAGCCCCGTGGATCCCGAACTCGTGCTGGACGCGGAACTTCTGAAGGTATGCGACCGCCGTGGCCAGCGTCCGGCGCTCGGCAAGCTGCTCACCGCCGTCGACCGGAGCTGGCAGGACGCTCTCGCCGAGCGGCTCGCACACGATGCCTTCGCCGCAGCTCGTACCCTCGTCGACCTGGCGGGACGAGGGCTGCTGCCCGGCGCACAGCCCGGGGAGTTCACCCCACCAGCGGTGGCCGAGATCGAGGCCTTGGCAGCCGCCCGGCGCACGAAACTGCACGGCGAACACGACGACCTCGTTGCGGAACTGCACCGGGCACAGGCCGACAGTGCCATCACCGACGACCAGGACCTGCGTCTCCAAGAACTCCTTGCCGACGCCAGGGGCCGGCTTGACGACATCGACGTGCACGGCCTGGTCGACGTACGACGGGCGCTCGACACCGTGCGGGACGACTTGCCCACCTTCCGGCAGCAGGCGGCCGACCGGATCCGAGCCCGGCTCGACGTCCTGGATCCCACAGAGGAGTTGCGCTCACAGGTCCTGCGGCACCTGGACACCGGTGGCCTGGCCACGGCCGCGGACCTGGTCTACTTCCTGGAGATCGGCGAGGACGTTCCAGAGATCGACGGCGGCGAGTCCCACCTGACCGAGTTCTTTCCGGCGGTGCCCGACGGGCTGCCCAAGGGAATTGACCACGCCCTCGTCGACCTCATCCGATCCGGCGGAACCCACCCGAACATCCCTATCCTGGACTACAGCGCGCTGTCGACCGACGAGGCGGCCTTGGCGGCGGACGCCGTGGAGGAATGGCGGGAGCTGGGTGCGACCGAGCCGAAGGACCGGCTTGAAGTGTCCGCCCGGCGGCAGCTGCTCCCAGCTCTCAAGCTCCTCGGCTACGAGGCCAAGAGCGCCAAGCCGCTGGACGAGAAGTCCCACCGGCGACGCGAGTACCGTCTGTTCGAAGCGACGGAAGTGGAGATCAACGGTAGAGCGAAGGCGCCCGCGTTCGGCTCGGAGATCCGGGAGCAGGGCGGCAACCTGCGTGTGCTGATGGTCTGGGGCCGTCCGTCCGCCAAGTACGTGATGAGTCTGGCGGAGGGCGACACGAGCGGTGCGAGCCTCCTCGTCCTCTACTTCGGCACGCTGGGCCGTGAGGCCCGTGCCGAACTCGCTGTCGGATCAGCCCGGTTGCAGCCGATGCTGGTCGTTGACGACGCAGCCCTCGCCTATCTCGCGGCACGGGGGAACCGGCAGGTCAGCACGGCCACGCAGACCCTGCTGCCGTTCTCGGGGGTCAACCCCTACATCAGGGAGAAGCGCGGACGGATCGGCCGAGAGATGTTCTACGGGCGCGACGTCGAGCGCAAGAGCGTTCTCGACCGGAGCGGCACACAGGTCATCTTCGGCGGCCGGGGACTTGGCAAGTCCGCCCTGCTCAGTGACGCCGGGGAGCGGTTCGAGGAGCAGCGCCCCGGCTACCAGCTGGCGGTGTACGTCAACCTCGACCAGGAGAACATCGGTAAGGGCAGCTCGTTGGGACCGGAGGCGCTGTGGAGTGTCCTCGACCAGAAGCTCAGGACGACCGAAGTGCTGGGCGGACAGCCGAGCCGTAAGTCGGGGAAGGACATCTCCGAACGGGTTCGCGCGGGCATCTGCGCCTGGCTCGACGGGGACTCCCGTCGGCGGCTGCTGGTCCTGCTCGACGAGTGCGACCAGTTCTTCGAGGCGGATGCTCCCCGCTTCGATCAGACCAAGAAGCTCAAGGGCCTCGGCTCCGACACCAAGGACCGCGCCAAGGTCGTCTTCGCAGGCTTGCACTCCGTGCAGCGGTTCTCCAAGCTCGCCAGCAACGGGCCGTTCGGTCACCTCGCGCAGACCCCGAAGGTGATCGGCCCGCTCGCTCCCCAGTCCGCCGCCGAACTGTTGGTCGACCCCATGCGGGCGCTCGGTTTCGAGTTCCAGGACATAGACCTCGTCAACCGGGTACTCGGCTACTGCTCCTACCAGCCTTTCCTGCTCCAGATGTTCGGTCACCGGCTGGTCGAGGTGATGCACCGCAAGCGGACGAGGCGCGGGGTCGAGGGACCCCCCTACGCGGTAGAAATCGCCGACATCGAGGTCGTGGAGTCGGACACCGGCCTCAGGGACGGCATCTCGGCGGCGTTCAAGGACACCCTGAGTCTCGACCATCGCTACGACGTGATCGCCAACGTGCTGGCCTACCACGCGCGCCACCGCGGTCTGGAAGTGCGGCTGAGTGACGCCGAACTGCGCGAAGAGTGCGAGACATTCTGGCGCAAGGGTTTCGAACAACTCGACACCGAGGGCTTCCGCGCATATCTCTCCGAGATGGTGGGCCTCGGTATCCTCGCTCCCAACCACGATGGCCAGGGCTGGCATCTGAGGGGCCCGAACGCCCTTCGCATGATCGGCACCTCTCATGAGGTGGACGCCCGTCTGCTCAGAGCCGAACAGGACTGCGAGCTCCAGGAGAGCATCGTGCAGGAGGGGCGTCCCGAGTTGCCCGATGGCCGGTCGGCCCCGCTAACCATCACCCAGCTTGACGACCTCCTCGGCGAGCGAGCCAACCAGACGAGGGTCGTCCTCGGTACCACCGCGACCGGTGTCGGCGACGTCGGTGACACCCTTCGTACGGTTGCCGGACGTATCGCCGACTGGACGTTGCCGCCTGTCGGCAGGCCCAGTGTCTACAAGCAGGAACTCACGGGTGGGCGTCCGCGTGAACGACGTGTAGTCATCAGTGACTTCGCTCGGTACCCGGACGCCCGACCCGAGGCCCCCCGGCAGGCTGTGGACCTGGCCGATACGCTGTTGCCTGTGACACCGGGGGTGACCCGCGCGGTGGTCGTGGTCACAGACCCTTCCCAGCTGGGTCTGTGGCGTCCCCTGCTGACGGGCACCGAAGCCACCTCGGCGGCTCCGGTGGTGCTGCGTCGGCACGACCGTCGCAGCCTACGCGGCTGGGCCCAGCGGGTCGAGAAGTTCCATACGGAGGACCGCCTGGACCGTCTCCATGAACTGACCGGAGGCTGGCCGATCCTGGTCGACCGGGCCCACCGTCTCCACGGCGAAGTGGGCGACCCGGATGCGGTGCTGCACAGACTGGCCGGCCTGCGCGAGGACCGGGCCGAAGCTCGCGCCTTTGCCGAGGCGACCGGCGTGTACGCGGATCCGTTGCTCGTGACCGGCTACCGGTCTCTTGCCGAAGAATTCACGGAGGACTCGTTCGACCTGGAGAGCGCGGTGACCGCCGTGGCCGTCCGGATTGAGGACGAGGACGAGGCCCGCTGGATCATTACCTGCCTTGACGCCCTCCAGGTGTTCGACCACGAGGGAGGCCAGTTGCGCCTGGAACCGCTGCTCCGGAGGTGCATGGCGCTCCAGGGGCTGACCCCGAGGCGGGGGCGCTTCTCCCCGGCAATTCCATAGCGGAGCCTCCCCTTGGCCCAGACGGCGTGCGGTCAGGCGGGGGCGACTCCGTACCGTAGCGGTCGGCGAGGGCGGCGACGAGGAGGCCCCGTCCTGGCGGGGCCTCCTCCGACTTGGCCCTCGGGGGCGGCGAGGACACCGGCCTTAAGAGTTTCGCGCTCGATGACCGCTGGGACAATCGTCGCTTGCGAGACAGCAGAGGTTCGTCGGCATCCACGTGCTCACCGCTGAGCCGCAGTGAGGAAGCTCACTGCGGCTCGCGCACCTCTCACGCACCTCTCACGGACTGGGTGTCATGAGGCGGTATTAGGCGTCATGGCGAGTGGATGAGATACGACCTGACCTGCGTGATCTGGACTGGTGAGCATAAGTCAGATGCCCGTTCGACCACTGGGGGTCAAGGGGTCGCAGGTTCAAATCCTGTCGTCCCGACCAGCGTTTTCGCAGGTCGGAGGCCGCTTTCACCGGAAGGTGGAGGCGGCCTTTTTGGTGTTCCGTCGGCTGGTGGTCGCAGTGTGGTCCCGGTGGGTTGGCCGGGGTGCTGGTTGGCGATGCTGTGTCGTTTTCCGTGCCTGGTGGGTGGTCAGGTGGGGGTTGTGGGGGATTCGGGCTGCGTGGTGGTCGTGCAGGGCGTTGTGGTCGGCCTGGTCGAGGGCGTGGTTGATGGCGTCGACGGCTTCGCGGACGGCCTGGATGGTCAGGTAGTGGTAGACGTCCACGGTGGTGGAGAAGGTGGAGTGCCGCAGTGTCTTGGAGACGATGGGCAGTGGCACGTGTTCGTCCATGGCGGGGGCGCAGGCGAGGTGGCGCAGGTCGTGGACGCCGGTGACGGGGACGCCGGCTTTGTGGCAGAGGCGGTGGAACTGGCTTAGGACGTAGGAGGGGTGGAGCGGGCGGCCGTGGCGGTGGATGACCAGGCCGTGTCCGGGGGCGGGGTTGGGGCCGCGGAGGGTGTCGGGGGCGAGACGGTGGGCGATCGCCGCGGTGGCGCGGTCGGAGAGGGCGACCCAGTTGCGGCTGGAGCGGGTCTTGGGTTCGGTGAAGGCGAGTTCGGTGTTGTCGATGGCCGAGAGCGTCCAGTGGATGTACATGAAGCGTTTGTCGAGGTAGGCGTCGTCCTCGTGGAGGGTCAGGGCTTCGCCCTTGCGGATGCCGGAGCCGGTGAGGAGTTCGGTGAGGTCGGCGATCGGGGGGTCGGCGCCGTGGGCGTAGCGCAGGAAGGTGGCGGCGTGGTCGGTGGTCCACTCGATGCGGTCGGCGTGGCGCGGCCGGCGGATGACCAGGGGGCGTCCGACGTTGTGGTGCAGGCGGCCGGCGCGGACGGCGTCGCCGAGTGCGCTGGAGAGTGTGCACAGCATGCGGTGGACGGTGGCCCTTCCGCGGCCGTGGGTGAGCTGGTGGTCGGCGAAGGTGCGGATGTGGGGCCAGCGGAAGTCGTCGAGGCGGATGGTGCGGAAGGCGGGGATGAGGTCGTCGTACACGTACCTGCGGTAGTGGGAGGCGGTGGTGGGCTTCAGTTCGGCCTGTTTGGCGTGGAACCAGTCGTCGAGGTAGTCGGCGACGCTCTGGTCGGGGTTGTGGGGGATGCCGGTGCGTTCGCCTTCGAGGTGGCGGTGCAGGGCCTTTTTCGCGGCCTTCTTCTTGAGGTAGCCGCCGCGGCGGATGGTGTGGCGTGGCTGTCGACGGCGAAGGTCCAGGTGCCGTGGTGGGGGTCGGCGGCGAGGAGGGGGCAGCGGGCGCTGAGCTGTTTGCGGTGCTGGTCGCGGCAGTCGCAGCGGCGGTAGACGCGGCCGCGTTTGGCGGAGGAGCGCATGGTGATCACTTCACGGCGGGTCGTGGTCGTGCGGGCTCTTCCAGTCTCGTCCCGTGCGGGCGCACTGCGGCGGACGACGGGACCACCGTGCGACCACCGAAGGCATTTGGTGCCTCTGACCTGGTGTGATCCCTTGACCTGCGCTCAGATTGCCTGTGGCTTCCTTGAGCAGCTCGCGGCCTTGTGGATCACGTCCGGCGCCCCGGCATCCGGGCTGCGAGAGGTATCTGGGATGCTCTGAGTCTATCGAATTCCTCCGAATGTCGGAGGGGGCGGGAATCCTCATTCCCCGCCCGCAGGGCTGCTCGGCCCGTTCCGGTGGGTGGTGGAATTCCGGCCCCTTTCCGGGGTTGCGGAATTCCCGAACCTGATTGAACGCCAGACGTGCATGCTGGGGCGGTTACGCTGAGTAGTATCGGCCGGGGTTCGGGCGCGCGTGTCGACGGCCTGGGTGAACGTGCGGTTGCCGACAGGTCGGCGCGTGTCACGCGGAGTCGCCGAGGGGAGCGGGTGGCCAGCCCCCCGTCGTCACCCTGGGTGATTGTCGAGGGGGTGCGTCGGGTTCGGGTGGTCGGTCACGTGAGCCGGTCGCGGTGGCGGGTTGCGGTTTCGCGGACGAGGTGGGCGAAGCGTTCGCGGCCGTGGCCCTGGTGCTGTTCGGCCTGTTCGTCGTTCCGGTCCTCCGCCTCGTCGGCATCGGCGTCCTCGTGGTCGGGGTCGTCGTATTCCTCGTGGAGGAGCTGGCAGCCGTGGATGCCGGTGAGGAGGTCTTCGAGGAGGTCGCGGGCGGGGCGCCTGGGGTCGAGGGGGGTCAGGCGCAGGCCGGTGTCCTCGGGGTCGGTGTCCGGGCCGGTGTGTTCGGCGAGGTCGTCGTCGAGGTCTTCGAGTTGTTCGCGCAGGCCCGCCGGGTCGGGGAGGAGGCCGTCGGCGATGTGGAGGGCGTGGCGTACGAGGCCGGTGACCGCGTCGTAGGGGGAGACACCGGCTTCGAGGAGTTCGAGGACGAGGGTGGGGGTTTCGTGGGGGAGGGCTTCGCTGTTGTCGGCTTCGAGGAGCAGGGTGGTGGGGGAGTGGCCGGTGGCTTCGGCGGTGACCTCGGCGGCGGCCGCGAGCCAGTGGGCGGCGGCGACGGCGGCGGCGGTGGGGTCGATCTCGGTGAGGAGGGCCGCGGGGCCGAAGGGGTTCTGTTCGAGGAGGCGGTCGGCGGCGGCGACCTGGACGGGGGAGGCGCCTTCGCGGCTGAGGAGGACGGCCTGGCGGGCGCGGCCGGTGAGGTCGCCGAGTTCGGCGTTCTCCACGGCGGCGAGTTCGGTGGCGGTTTCGGCGAGGACGGCGTCGGTGAGCTCGCGGTCGTCCAGGGTGTGGAGGGCGCGGCCGGCGCGGTGGGCGGATTCGACGAGGGGGCTGTAGGAGACGTCGAGCATGCCGTCCTGGGGGAGGTTGGGCCGGGTGATGGCGAGGGGGACCTCGTCGAAGGCCTTTCGCTCCTCCGAGCGGCGCCAGCCCTCGCTGTTGGGTTCCTGGGAGGAGGCAGCGCTGGCGGGGTGGGTGTAGGTGCGCCACGCGGCCTCGGACAGCTGGGTGAGCGCACGGGCCAGGCCCAGGAGCGCGGAGGTGCCGGTCCCAGCGGGGAGGACGCCGATGCGGGTGGCGAGACCACCCTCGCCGGTTCCCCAGGTGGCGATCAGCTCGTGTCGTTCGGGGTCGATGCTGTACCGGGTCATGAAGCCCTACCTCCGGTTCGTGATTCTGCCAGCACATTGCCAGGCCACAAGCCATTCTGACGTGCCGACAGGTTCGGCGGCCCCGGGGACGTCGAAGAGCGGGGCAGCAGCGGTTTTCGGACAGGAGACGGGTGGAGCCGCGGAGGGGCCGCCGCCGGCGGTAGGACGAGGCGGCGCACCTCGCGGCGTCGGCTGTCGTGCAGGCGCAGGAGCTGGAGCAGCGTGCGGTGTCGGACTGCCCGCTGGAGGGAAGAACCGGATACACCGCTACGGTGCAACCGCTCTGGGCAGGTTGACTCCGAGCGAACGACTCTTGGGCCGACGCGCGGGCCGACGCTCCTCGGCCCGCGGGCAGGGGAACGCTCATGTCGCTGTCGTATCCACAGGACCGTACGTGTCCCTACCAGCCGCCGTCCGGCTACCTGTCGACCGACGGGCCGGTGAGTCGGGTGACGCTGTACGACGGCCGCGCGGCCTGGCTGGTCACCGGGCGCGCGGAGATCCGCACGCTGCTGGCCGACCCGCGGGTGTCGGCCGACCGCACCAACCTGGACTTCCCGATCGTCTCCGAGCGCATGGAGTTCATCCGCCGGCAGCCACGCTTCGCGTTCCCCGCGATGGACTCTGTAGGGTTCCAAAAGTCCCGGACATGAGCCGAACTGTGTTTTCGTCAGCTGCTCTGGTCTTCGTCAGGCGGTGTTGCGGTACTCGTGGATGAGTCCGTCGAGGACGTCGTGGCGCTGGATCCGCTGGGCTGGGAACGGGATGACGTCGGGGTTGTCGGCAGGAGCGCGAAGTTGCAGCGCTCGGTGCGGCCGGGGGTCGTCCCGTGCGCACGGGTTTCTGCTTCCAGTTCCAGCGGAGCAGTCGGCGGTGTCAGGTGAGCAGGGTGCCGGGGGTGACCAGGCGGTGCCGACGGAGCCTGCCCGGCAGGTGCCGGGCGAGAGCGGAGAGCACCGCGCGGTCCGGCCAGGAAAGGCGTGGCCGGACGCCGAGCCGACGGCGCAGCACCGTGTTCTCGTGGCGTAACGCGAGGATCTCGGCGTCCTTCGCCCCCCCGAGCGGGAGAGCAGCAGGGGCAGTCCCAGGAGCCGGAGAAAGACCAGGTAGAGCATGCGCAGCGCCATACAGACCGAGCCTGCCATGATCACCTGGAGCTGCAGAGTACCTGTTCAGGGGCATTGCGTCACTCATGGCACCCCACAGGGCGGGCCCGGTGGATCCTGGGGGTTCCGTCCCGCCGGGCACGCCCCCGTGCCCCGTTTCTCCCGCCTGTCCTGCGGGTCCAGCCCGTCCCGCCCGTTCCGGGCTCTCCGGCGGTTCCGGAGGAACGGGGGTCACCCCGGAATGCGGAAGAAGGAGCGGTAGAGCGGCAGTTGCTCGGCGAGCATGTGGATGCCGGGGTGGGTGGCGAGGCCGAGGGCGGCGGCGGTGCGCAGCAGCGGGGTCTCGGCGGGCGTCATGATGATGTCGGCGACCAGCGCGCCGGGCGCCAGTGCTGCCGGGTCGAAGGGGAGCGGGTCGGCCGGGTCCAGGCCCAGCGGGGTGGCGTTGACCGCGAGGTCGACGCCGGAGGGCGGGCGCGGGGCGGCGGCCACGCGGCCGGGCCAGCGGGTGCCGAGCCGCTCCAGCAGGGCGTCCACCCGGCCCTGGTCGGGATCGGTGACGGTGAGTGCGGCGGCTCCTTCGGTGAGCAGGGCGGCGGCGATGGCGAGCCCCGCGCCTCCGGCGCCGGCCAGCGCCACCCGCAGCCCGGCCGGGTGGTGCCCCGCGGCGGTCAGGCCCCTGACGAACCCCGCGCCGTCGAAGTTGTCGCCGTACCAGCGGCCGTCCGGCTCGCGGCGCAGCGCGTTGGTGCTGCCCAGCAGGGCGGCGGCGTCGCTGAGTTCGTCGGCGTGCCCGCACATCGCCAGCTTGTGCGGGACGGTGACCAGCAGCCCGTCCAGGTTGGCGACGGCCTTCAGCCCTCGCACGACCTCGTCCAGCCGGTCCGCCGGGGCGTGCACGGGGACGAGCACGGCGTCCACGCCGCTCGCCGCGAACAGCGGGTTGAGCAGAGCGGGCGCCTTGGCCTGCGCGACCGGGTCGCCGAGCACCGCGAACAGCCGGGTGCGGCCGGAGATCGGCGGCCCGGCGGCCGGCGCGTCGGGGGTCGGCGCGTCGGGGGCCGGCAGGTCGGGGGGAAGGGACACCTCAGGCCTCCCCGGCGGCGCGCGGCATGGCGTCCAGCGTGCGGGCGACCAGTGACTCGGGGACGTCGCTGACGAGTTCGGCGCCGCGCGGGCCGTCCAGGACGAAGGAGAGCCCGTCGACGGCCTTCTTGTCCAGCCGCATGAGGGCGATCAGCGCCCCGGTGTCGACCTCCGGCGGCAGCGCGGTCGACAGCCCGTAGTGGGCGACCACCTCGTGGTGCTCGGCGACCCGCTCGGGGCCGATCCGGCCGAGCGCGCCCGCCAGCCGGCCGGCGAAGACCGTGCCGACGCCGACCGCCTCGCCGTGGCGCAGCCGGAAGTCGGTGGCGCGTTCCAGCGCGTGGCCCAGGGTGTGGCCGTAGTTGAGGATGTGCCGCAGCCCGGCGTCGCGCTCGTCGGCGGCCACCACGGCGGCCTTGCGGGCGACGCTCGCGGCGATCTGCTCGGGCAGCGGCAGGTGGCGGAGGTCCCCGGCGCCGATGAAGTGGCAGCGGGCGATCTCCCCGTAGCCGTTGACGCGTTCGCGCGGCGGGAGGGTGCTGAGGTAGTCGGTGTCGCAGAGCACGGCGGACGGCTGCCAGTACGCGCCCACCAGGTTCTTGCCCTCCGGGAGGTTCACCGCCGTCTTGCCGCCGACGCTCGCGTCGACCTGGGCCAGCAGCGAGGTGGGCAGGTGCACCACCGGCACTCCCCGGTGGTACAGCGCGGCGGCGAGCCCGACCGCGTCGGTGGTGGTGCCGCCGCCGCAGGAGACCACGGCGTCCGCCCGGCCCAGGCCGAACGCGGTGAAGCGGCTGCACAGTTCGGCCACCCAGGCGAGGGACTTGCCCTCCTCGCCGTCCTTCGCCTCCACCACCAGGGTGTCGAGGCCGGTGTCGGGCAGCCACTCGGCGGGCCGGGCGCTGACCACCGCGACCCGGCGGGCGCCGATCCTCGCGAGTACCCCGGCCAGCCGGTGGCGGGCGCCGGGGCCGATCAGCACCGGGTAGCCGCGCTCGCCCAGCTCCACGTCGATGCGCCGCAGCCCGCCGTCCGTGCGGACGAGGGTTTCTGTCGTGGTCAACTCGGCTCCCAGGGCTGGTCGGTGCGGTGGTGTGCGGTGGTGTGTGGTGCGATGTCGCTCGGTGGGGTGGGACTGGGGCGCGCGGGCGCGGGCACGGCTTCAGGACGCGGGCTGCAGCCGCGCCAGCGCGAGGGCGCCGTGCAGCGAGGACAGCCCGCCGAGCACGGCCGGCCGGATCGCGGGGGCCGGGCCGCCGGGGCGGGCCAGCGCGGCGGCGTGCGCCTCCACCCGCGCCGTGAAGCCGGGCAGCCCGTCGGCGAACCCGCCGCCCAGCACGGTCAGTTCGGGGTGGAACAGCTCGCCGAGCGAGACGGCCACCGCCGCCAGCGCGGCGCAGGTCTCCTCGACGGCCTCCACCGCCCACGGCGTGCCCTCGGCCAGCCCGGTCCGCAGCTCCGCGTACTCGACCGGCGCGCCGCGCAGCAGTTCCGCGCGCCGCAGGGTCGCCGGACCGGAGGCGGTGGCCTGCAGGCAGCCGCGCCGCCCGCAGTCGCAGACCGGGCCCCGGCGGTCGACGATCAGGTGCCCCGCCTCGCAGGAGCCGCGCCCCGGGCCCGGCAGCGGCGCGCCCTCGTGCACGACACCGCCGCCGACGCCCGTCCCGACACCCAGGTAGACCACGTGCCCGGACCCGGCGTGCACCGCCTCGGCGAGCGCGGCGAGATCACCGTCGTCCGCCCAGGCCAGCGCCGCGGTGGGGAAGAGCCGCCGCAGCGCCGGGACGAGGTCGAAGCCGCGCCAGCCGGGGCGGCCCGGCCAGGCGAGCACCCGGCCGTCCGGGCCGATGGTCGCGGGCACGGCCACCCCGACCGCCGCGAAGTCGCCCTCCCAGCGCTCCCGCAGGTCGGCGACCGTGCCGGCCAGCGCCGTCCAGTCGGCGTAGACGCCGGCCACCCGGGCGCCGGGCCAGCGCAGCACGGCTTCCTCGGTGCGGACCGGCCCGCCGGGCGGGCCGTCCTCGGCGCGCAGCGCCACCTTGGTGCCGCCGATGTCGATGCCGAGCACGCCCCGGGCGGCCGTCGGGGCCTGAGCCGTCGGGGCCTGAGCCGTGGGGCCCTGCGCCGCCGCGGCCCGCGTCGTCGTGGTGTCCCCTGCCGGGGTTCCCGTCGCGAAGCCCATCAGGACGCCGGGACCTTCGCCAGCAGCGCCTGCGCGGCGAGCCGGTAGCCGAGCGCGCCGAGCCCGACGATCACGCCCGAGGCGAGCGGCGCCAGTACCGACTCGTGCCGGAAGGACTCGCGCGCCCAGACGTTGGACAGGTGCACCTCGACGAACGGCCGCGGGTAGGCGGCGAGCGCGTCGCGCAGGCCCCAGCCGGCGATCATCAGCGCGCCCGGGTTCACGATCGCCCCGACGGAGCCGTCCCAGGCGTCCTGCACCGCCTCGATCAGCTGCCCCTCGGACTCGCGCTGGACGGAGACCACCTTCCAGCCCCGGCCGGCCACCTCGGCGGCGACCGCGGCCTCGATGTCGGCCAGGGTGTCGGTGCCGTAGACCTCCGGTTCGCGGCGGCCGAGAATCCCGAGATTGGGGCCATTCAGCAATAGCAGTTCGCTCATATTCCGGTTATAGCAGCGAGTTCCCCGGGCGAACCCCGAAGAGGGCTACCGGACTGCAGGACAAGGGCTTTCTAGGGGGGTGTGTAGGGGAAGTGACGGGCCGCATTTCCTGGGTTAGCGTGCCGTTCCACGGTCCCCCCTACAGGAAAGGCTGCGCGGAATCATGAGTGCCCAAGGACGTCCGGCTCCGGAGTTCCCGGTCTGGCCGCAGTACGACGATGCCGAGCGCGAAGGACTGCTCAGGGCCCTGGAGCAGGGCCAGTGGTGGCGGATGGGCGGCAAGGAGGTCGAGACCTTCGAGCAGGAGTTCGCCGACTACCACGGCGCCGCCAAGGCGCTCGCCGTCACCAACGGTACCCACGCGCTGGAGATCGCCCTCCAGTTGCTCGGTGTCGGCCCGGGCACCGAGGTCATCGTGCCCGCGTTCACGTTCATCTCCTCCTCCCAGGCCGCCCAGCGGCTCGGCGCCACCGCGGTGCCGGTCGACATCGACCTCGACACCTACAACCTGAGCCCCGAGGCGGCCGCCGCCGCGATAACCCCGCGGACCCGCGCGATCATGCCTGTCCACATCGCCGGCCAGATCGCCGACCTGGACGCCCTCGACAAGCTCGCCGCCGACTCGGGCGTCTCGATCGTGCAGGACGCCGCGCACGCCCACGGCGCCCGCTGGCGCGGCCGCCGGGTCGGCGAGCTGGGCTCGATCGCCGCGTTCAGCTTCCAGAACGGCAAGCTGATGACGGCCGGCGAGGGCGGCGCCGTCACCTTCCCGGAGACCGCCCAGTACGACGAGGCGTTCCTGCGGCACAGCTGCGGTCGCCCGCCGACGGACCGGAAGTACTACCACCAGACCTCCGGCTCCAACTTCCGGCTCAACGAGTTCTCCGCGAGCGTGCTGCGCGCCCAGCTCGCCCGCCTGGACAGCCAGATCAGCGTCCGTGAGGAGCGCGCCAAGCTGCTCAAGAGCCTGCTGACGGAGATCCCCGGCGTGGTGCCGCAGGGCCACGACGAGCGAGCCGACCGCGTCCCGCACTACATGGCGATGTTCCGGGTGCCCGGCCTCGGCGAGGACAGGCGCAACGCCCTGGTCGACGACCTGATCGCGCGCGGCCTGCCCGCCTTCGTGGTCTTCCGCGCCATCTACCGCTCGGACGGCTTCTGGGAGTCGGCCGCGCCCGACACCACCGTCGACGAGCTGGCCAAGGCCTGCCCCAACAGCGAGGCGCTCACCGCCGACGGCATCTGGCTGCACCACCGCACCCTCCTCGCGAGCGAGCGGGCGATCGAGGACACCGCCCAGATCATCGCCGACGCCCTGGCCGCGGTGTGAACGCGCGGGTGAGCACCGCCGGACGGGGGCCGGCCGCCCCGGTACGGGTGGCCGTCGTCGGCCTCGGCTGGGCGGGCCGCACCATCTGGCTGCCCCGCCTGACGGCCCACCCGGCCTACCGGGTCACCGCCGTCGTCGAGCCCGGCCCCGGCGGCGCGGAGCACGTGCCGTCCGGCGCCGCGCTCCTCGCCGACGCCGACCTGCTCGGCCCCGATGTCGACCTCGCGGTCGTCGCGGTGCCCAACCACCTGCACACCCCCGTAGCCGAGCGCCTGCTCACCCGCGGCATCCCGGTGTTCCTGGAGAAGCCGGTCTGCCTCAGCGCCGCCGAGGCGGACCGGCTGGCCGCCGCCGAACGCGCCGGCGGGACCGTCCTGCTGGCGGGCAGCGCCGCCCGCTACCGGCCGGACGTCGCCGCCCTCACCGAACTGGCGGCGGACCTCGGCCCGATCCGCCACGTCGACCTCGCCTGGGTCCGCGCCAGCGGTGTCCCCGACGCCGGCGGGTGGTTCACCAGCCGGCGGCTCTCCGGCGGCGGCGCCCTGGTCGACCTCGGCTGGCACCTGCTGGACACGGCCCAGGCCGTGCTCGGCGGCGGCGTCCGGTTCCCGTCGGTGCTCGGCTCGCTCTCCGCCGACTTCGTCAACGACGGCAGGCGCGGCGCCGGCTGGCGCGGCACCGAGGGGCCGGACGGCGCGGGCGACGTCGAGGACACCGCCCGCGGCTTCCTGCTCACCGACACCGGCGTCTCGGTGGCGGTGCGGGCGAGCTGGGCCTCCCACGAACCCGTCGACACCACCCGGATCACCGTGGAGGGCGCCACCGGTTCCGCGACCCTGGAGTGCACCTTCGGCTTCAGCCCGAACCGCCGGGTCCCGCGCCTCACCCGGACCCGCGACGGCGTCACCACCGAGGTCCCGCTGCCCGGGGAGAGCGTCGGCACCGAGTACGTGCGCCAGCTCGACGAGCTGCCCGCCCTGCTCGCCGACCCGGCCTCGCGCGGCGCGGCCGTGAACCGCGCCCACCACACCATCTCGGTCATCGAGCGGCTCTACGCGGCGGCCCGCGCCCCGCGGCCGCGGCTCGCCGACGAGGCCGCGGCCCTCGCCGTCTGACCGTCGTCGGCGTCCGACCGCCGTCCCCGCCGTTCCCCGCCGAGCCGCGGCTCCACCCGAGCAGCCCCGTGTCCCGGCCCCGGAGGCCGTGCCCATCTCGTCGGCCCCGGGGCGTCAGGCCCGGTCACCCGTCCGGGCAGCCCCTCGTCCCATGGAGATCCCATGCCGATCGACCAGCCCGCAGCCACCGCCCCGACCACCAGGCCCGACGGCCACGCGCTCGCCTCCTCCTCCCCGCTGCGCGCCGTGGTCTTCGACCTCGACGGCGTCATCGTCGACAGCTTCGACGTGATGCGCCGGGCGTTCCTCACCGCCTACGAGGAGGTGGTCGGCGACGGCAACCCGCCGTTCGAGGAGTACTGCCGCCACCTGGGCCGCTACTTCCCGGACATCATGCGGATCATGGGGCTGCCGCTCGCCCTGGAGGAGCCCTTCGTCCGGGAGAGCTACCGGCTCGCCCCCCAGGTCACCGTGCACGCCGGGGTGCGGGAACTGCTCATCGACCTCAACCGGCGCGGCATCCGGCTGGCCGTGGCCACCGGCAAGAGCGGCCCCCGGGCCCGCTCGCTGCTCGACCAGCTCGGCCTGCTGCACCACTTCGACCACGTGCTCGGCTCCGACGAGGTCCCCCGGGCCAAGCCCGCGCCCGACATCGTGCTGCGCGCCCTGGAACTGCTCGACGTGCCGGCCGAACGGACCGTCATGGTCGGCGACGCCGTCACCGACCTGGCGAGCGCCCGGGGCGCCGGGGTCGGCGCGATCGCCGTGCTGTGGGGCGAGACCGACGAGGCGGCGCTGCTCGCCGAACGGCCCGACGCGGTGCTGCGCCGGCCCGACGACCTGCTCGCCCTGTTGCCCGAACCCGTCCCGGCCCGCTGACCGGCCGCGAGCCCGGACCACCCGGCCGCCCCACCGGCCGGGCCGGTCCGCCCTCCCCTCCCCGCCTCGCCCCGCCGCGCCCCGCCCCGCCCCGCCCCGCCGCGCCCGGCGGGGCGGGGCCGTTCCCGCCCACCGTGAATAGGGCCCGTATAGGGGGTCGGATAGGGGCGGCCCGGAGCCCCCGCCGCACGAGACTGTGACCGGCGGGAATTCGCGCACGGCCGCCCCGGAAAGGCCGCCCGGCAATGCGCCGGCCCCGTACCGCGAAAATCCGGCCCGGAAATGGAATCCCATTCCGCCGCCGCCCACCCCTGGTGCCAGGCGGAAATCTAATGCCCCCCGCCCGAGGCCCGAACCGAGTCGACCCGAACCGAACCGACCCAAGGAAGTGACGGCATGTTGCGCACCGAGCTGATCCGGCCGCTGCCCGAACTGCTGGCCGAGCACGCCCGCGACAGCTCGGACAAGACCGCGTTCCGCGACGCCGTCCGCGGCGTGACCTACGCCGAGCTCCACGCCCGCACCGGCCGGATCGCCGGCCACCTCGCCGACCTGCGCCTCCAGCCCGGCGACCGGGCCGCGATCCTGCTCGGCAACAGCGTCGAGGTGGTGGAGGCCTACTTCGGCATCCTGCGCGCCGGCGCCATCGGCGTCCCGCTCAACCCGCACGCCACCGAGGCCGAACTCACCCACCTGCTGGACGACAGCGGCGCCCGCGTCGTCATCACCGACGCCGCCCGCGCCGCCGGCCTGGACGCCCTCGCCCGCGGCCGGGCCGACCTGCGGGTGATCGTCACCGGCGAGGGCCCCGTCCCGGCCGGCACCCTCTCCTTCGAGACCCTGGCCGGCACCGACCCCGCCACCCCCGCGCGCGACGACCTCGGCCTCGACGACCCCGCCTGGATGCTCTACACCTCCGGCACCACCGGCCGGCCCAAGGGCGTGCTGTCCACCCAGCGCAACTGCCTCTGGTCGGTCGCCGCCTGCTACGTGCCGGTGCCCGGCCTGAGCGCCGTGGACCGGGTGGTCTGGCCGCTGCCGCTGTTCCACAGCCTCTCCCACATCGCCTGCGTGCTGAGCGTCACCGCCGTCGGCGCCACCGCCCGCATCCTCGACGGCTTCGCCGCGCGGGACGTCCTGGAGGCCGTCCGCGAGGAGTCCGCGACCTTCCTGGCCGGCGTGCCCACCATGTACCAGCAGCTGGTGCGCGCCGCCCGAGAGGACGGCTTCACCGCGCCGGCCCTGCGGATGTGCCTGGTCGGCGGCGCCATGACCACCGCCACGCTGCGGCGCTCCTTCGAGGAGGCGTTCGGCGCGCCGCTCATCGACGCCTACGGCTCCACCGAGACCTGCGGCTCGATCACCGTCAACTGGCCCACCGGCGCCCGCGTCGAGGGCTCCTGCGGCCTGCCCGTCCCCGGCCTGGGTGTGCGCCTGGTCGACGTCGAGACCGGCCTGGACGTCGCCGACGGCGAGGAGGGCGAGGTCTGGGTGCGCGGCCCGAGCGTGATGCTCGGCTACCACAACCAGCCCGAGGCCACCGAGCAGGCGCTGCGCGGCGGCTGGTACCACACCGGCGACCTCGCCCGGCGCGACGGCTCCGGCTACTTCACCATCACCGGCCGGATCAAGGAACTCATCATCCGCGGCGGCGAGAACATCCACCCGGCCGAGGTCGAGGAGGTGCTGCGCGGAGTGCCCGGCGTCGCGGACGTCGCCGTCGTCGGCAAGCCCCACGAGGTGCTCGGCGAGGTGCCGGTGGCCTTCCTGGTGCCCGGCCCCGGCGGCCTCGACCCGGAGGCCCTGCTGGCCGCCTGCCGGGAACGGCTCTCCTACTTCAAGGTCCCCGAGGAGCTGTACGAGACGGAGCGCATCCCGCGCACCGCCTCCGGCAAGATCACCCGGCACGTGCTGCTCGACGCGCCCGCCCGGCTGCGGGCCGCCGGCGGCAGCCACTACGAGCACCTGTTCCGCGTCGACTGGCTGCCGCTCTCCTCCGTCCCCGGCGCCCGCCCCGCCGCCGGCACCTGGGCGGTGCTCGGCGCGGACGCCTTCGGCCTCGCCGACGCCCTCGGCGCCGCCGCCCACCCCGACCCGGCCGCGCTGGCCGCGGCCGGCCCGCTGCCCGATGTCGCCGTGCTCGGCGTCGGCGCCGGCCTGCGCACCCCCGGACCGCTCGCCGCCGATGTCGAGGACGCCGTGCGCGCCCTCGACGGGCAGCTCACCGCCTGGCTCGCCGAGGAACGGCTCGCCGACACCGCGCTGGTCGTCGTCACCCGGGGCGCCGCCGGACCCGGCGGCGCCACTGACCTCGTCCAGGCCGCGCTGCGCGGCGTGGTCCGCGCCGCCCGGGTGGCGAACCCCGGCCGGTTCCTGCTGGTCGACCTCGACGCGGAGGAGAACGCCGCCGACGCCCTGGCCACCGCCGTCGCCTCCGGCGAACCCGAACTCGTCGTCCGCTCCGGCGTGGCGCTGCGCCCGCGCGCCGCCCGGGTGTCCGCCGCGCTCGCCCACGGCGAGCCCGGCGCCCGCTTCGACCCGCGCCGCGCCGTCCTGGTCACCGGCGCCGACGGGCCGGCCGCCGCCGCCGTCGCCCACCACCTGGTGGCCGGCCGCGGCGTGCGCCGGATCCTGCTCACCAGCCCCCACGGCCCCGCCGACCGGGCCGCCGCCGAACTCGCCGAACGGCTCACCGCCGCCGGCGCCGAGACCACCCTCAGCGCCCTCGACCTCGCCGACCGCGACGCCCTCGCCGACTGGCTGGCCGGCCCGGGCACGCGCTTCAACGCCGTCGTCCACACCCCCGGCGCGGCCTTTCCCGGCCTCGGCGCCGCCCTCGCCGCCGCCGTCAACCTGCACGAACTGACCGCCGGCACCGAGCTGTCCGCCTTCGTCGTGCACACCCCCACCGTCGGACCGCTCGGCCTCCCCGGCGCCCCCGGGGAGGCCGCCGCCGCGGCGTTCCTCGACGCCCTCGCCCACTACCGCAGCCGCCACGGCCTGCCCGGCCTCGCCCTCATCACCGGCCCTGCCGACGGGGACGGACGCCCCGTTCCGCCCGGCCTCGGCCGGCTCACCGCCCAGGAGAGCGCCGCCGCGTTCGACGCCGCCCACCTGGCCGACCACACCTCCCTGCTGCTGCTCCGGCTCGACCCCGAAGGGCTGGACGCCCTCGCCCCGCGGGACGTCCCGGCCCTGCTGCGCGACCTCATCGACACCCCGGCCGGCCCGAGCGCCCCGGACACCGCGACCGCCGCCGCGCTGCGCCGCCGCCTGGCTGGCCGCCCGGCCGCCGACCGGCAGCGCGAACTGCTCGACCTCGTCCTCGCGGAGACCGCCGGGCTGGCCGGCGACGGCCCCGACCCGATCCGCCCCGACGGCCCGTTCAAGGACCTCGGCTTCACCTCCGCCACGGCCGTCGAACTGCGCGGCCGCCTCACCGCGGCCACCGGCCTGCGGCTGCCCGCCACCCTCGCCTTCGACCACCCCAACCCGACCGCCGTCGCGGCCTTCCTGGTGAACACGCTGACCGGCCGTCCGGCCACCGCCGCCCGGCCCGCGCCCGTACCGCGCACCGTGCCGCCCGCCGAGGACCCCGTCGTCATCGTCGGCGCCGCCTGCCGCCTGCCCGGCGGCGTCGCCTCCCCGGCCGACCTGTGGCGGCTGGTCGCCGAGGGCACCGACGCGATCACCCCCTTCCCCGCCGACCGCGGCTGGGACCTCGACGCCCTCTACGACCCGGACCCGGCCGTCCCCGGCACCTCCTACGCCCGTCATGGCGGATTCCTGCACGACGCGGGCGAGTTCGACGCCGCCTTCTTCGGGATCTCGCCGCGCGAGGCGCTGGCGACGGACCCGCAGCAGCGGCTGCTGCTGGAGACCTCCTGGGAACTGCTGGAGCGCGCGGGCATCGACCCGACCTCGCTCAAGGGGCAGCCGGTCGGCGTCTACGCGGGCCTGATGTACCACGACTACGCCACCGACCTCGCCGAGGTCCCGGACGGCCTGGAGGGCTACCTCGGCACCGGCAACGCCGGCTCGGTCGCCTCCGGCCGCATCTCCTACATTTTCGGCCTCGAAGGCCCTTCGGTGACGGTGGACACCGCCTGCTCCTCCTCCCTGGTGGCCCTGCACCTGGCCGCCCAGGCGCTGCGCGAGGGCGAGTGCACGCTCGCCCTGGCCGGCGGCGCCGCGATCATGGCCCGGCCCACCTCCTTCGTCGAGTTCTCCCGCCAGCGCGCGCTCTCCGCCGACGGCCGGGCCCGCGCCTACGCGGACGGCGCCGACGGCACCGCCTGGGCCGAGGGCGTGGGTCTGGTGCTGCTGGAGCGGTTGTCGGACGCCCGGCGCCTGGGGCACGAGGTGCTGGCCGTGGTCCGGGGTTCGGCCGTCAACCAGGACGGTGCGTCCAACGGTCTGACCGCCCCGAACGGCCCTTCGCAGGAGCGGGTGATCCTCGCCGCCCTCGCCAACGCCGGGCTGACGGCGGCGGACGTCGACGCCGTCGAGGGCCACGGGACGGGGACCTCGCTGGGCGACCCGATCGAGGCGCAGGCGGTGCTGGCCACCTACGGGCAGGGCCGTCCGGCCGAACAGCCGCTCTGGCTGGGGTCGTTGAAGTCCAACATCGGCCACGCCCAGGCCGCCGCCGGCGTCGCCGGCGTGATCAAGATGGTCGAGGCGCTGCGGCACGGCGTGCTGCCGAAGAGCCTGCACATCGACGCGCCCAGCACCAAGGTGGACTGGGAGTCCGGCGCGGTCGCCCTGCTCACCGAGGAACGGGCCTGGCCCGAGGTCGACCGGCCGCGCCGGGCCGCCGTCTCCTCGTTCGGCGTCAGCGGCACCAACGCCCACGTCGTCCTGGAGCAGGCTCCCGCCCAGGAGCCGGCGAACCGAGCGGTGCCCGCCGGACTCGACGGCGAACTCGACGCCGGCTCCGGTACCCCGGTGCCCTGGCTGCTCTCCGCCCGTTCCCCCGAGGCCCTGCGCGAACAGGCCGAACGGCTTGCCGAGTTCACCGAGGCCAGGCCCGTCGCCGAGGCGCCGGCCGTCGCCCGCGCGCTCGCCGGCTCCCGGGCCGCGCTGGAACGGCGGGCCGTCGTGGTCGCCGCCGACCGGGCGCGGGCGCTGAGCGGGCTGAGGGCCCTGGCCGAGGGAGGGGCCGTGGCCGGGCTGGTGTCCGGTCGGGCGGAGGTGAGTGGTCGGTCGGTGTTCGTTTTCCCGGGTCAGGGTTCCCAGTGGGTGGGGATGGGGCGTCGGTTGCTCGCTGAGTCCGTGGTCTTCGCGGAGGCTCTCGGTGAGATCGATGAGGCTTTGAAGTCTTATGTCGACTGGTCGTTGCTCGATGTGGTGAACCAGGTGCCGGGTGCGGCCTCGCTGGAGCGGGTGGACGTGGTGCAGCCGGTGTCGTTCGCGGTGAACGTCGGCCTGGCGCGGCTGTGGGCGTCGCTGGGTGTTGTTCCGGATGCGGTGGTGGGTCACTCGCAGGGGGAGATCGCGGCGGCGCATGTCGCGGGCATCCTCTCGCTGGAGGACGCGGCGGCGGTGGTGGCGTTGCGGTCGCAGGCCATCGCGCGGGGTCTGGCGGGTCGGGGCGGGATGGTGTCGATCGGGCTGCCGCTCGCCGAGGTGACCGGCACGCTGCCGGACGGCGTGGAGGTCGCCGCTGTCAACGGTCCGTCCTCGGTCGTCGTCGCCGGTGACCCGGCGGGTCTGGACACGCTCGTCGTCTCGTACGAGGAGCAGGGTGTGCGCGTGCGGCGGATCCCGGTGGACTACGCCTCGCACACCTCGCACGTGGAGTCGATCGAGGCCGAACTCGCCGAGCTGCTGGGTTCGGTGAAGCCGCGGCCGGCTGTCGTCCCGTTCCTGTCGACGGTCGAGAGCCGCTGGCTGGAGGGTCCGGAGCTGGACGCGGGGTACTGGTACCGCAACCTGCGGCAGACCGTCCGCTTCGCCGAGGCCGTCGAGACCCTGGCGGGCGAGGGTTTCCGGGCGTTCGTCGAGGTCAGCGCGCATCCCGTGCTCGCGCACGCCGTCGTCGAGGCCCTGGCGGAGGCCGTCCAGGCGCCGACCGTCGTCACCGGGACCCTGCGTCGTGAGGACGGCGGCTGGGACCGCGTCCTGCTCGCCGCCGCCGAACTCCACGTGCACGGCTTGCCCGTGGACTGGTCCACGGCCTACGCCGAGGCCGGCACCGTCCGCCCCTCCGAACTGCCCACCTACCCCTTCCAGCACCAGCGCTACTGGCTCCGGCCGGGCCGCGCCGCCGGCGACCTCGCCGCCGTCGGCCTGGACAAGGCCGGTCACCCGCTGCTGGAGGCCGAACTGCTGCTCGGCACCGAGGAAGGCGCAGTCTTCACCGGCCGGATCACCGAACGCACCCTGCCCTGGCTGGCCGACCACCGGATCGGCGGCGCGACGCTGCTGCCCGGCACCGCGCTGCTCGACGCCCTCGCCCACGTCGGCCACCGGCTCGGCGTGCCCACGGTCGAGGAACTGACCGTCTCCGCCCCGCTCGTCGTCCCGGACGGCGGCGGCCTCGACCTCCAGGTCCACGTCGGCGAGGCCGAGGACGGCCGCCGCGCCGTCCGGCTGCTCACCCGCACCGGCCCCGGCCTGCCGTGGCACGCCAACGCCACCGGAACGCTCGCCCCTGAGGGCCCGGAGCCCGCCACCGCCGACGAACTGACGGTCTGGCCGCCCGCCGGAGCCCGCCCGCTCGACATCGACGGCCTCTACGACCGGCTCACCGTCGCCTACGGCCCCGCGTTCCACGCCGTCGAGGCCGCCTGGCTCGCCGACGGCCGCCTCTACGCCCAGCTCCGCCTCCCCGACACCACCTCGGACGCCGCCGCCTACGGCCTGCACCCCGCCCTGCTGGACGCCGCCCTCCACCCGCTCGGCGAGGCCGGCTTCTTCCCCGGCGCCGACGTGCCCAGGCTCGCCTTCTCCTGGGCCGGCGTGCGCCTGCACGCCACCGGCGCCGAGGCGCTGCGCGTGGTCGTCACCTCCGCCGGCCCCGACACCCTCACCATCCGGGCCGCCGACGACACCGGCGCCCCCGTCGTGGACGTCGAGGCCCTCACCGTGCGGCCGGTGGACCCGCGCGGCCTCACCGCCGGTCCGGCGGACGACGCGGCCCTGTTCGAGGTCGACTGGGTCCCCGCACCCGAGGCCGCCGACGCGCCCGCCGACTGGACCCTCCACAGCGACCTGCCCGAGGACGGAGCCCTGCCGCCCCTCGTGGTCCTGCCCGCCGGCGGCGGCGCGCCCTCCGACACCGTGCCCGAGCGCGCCCACGCCGTCGGCCACGACGTCCTGCGGGCGCTCCAGGCCTGGCTGGCCGACGACCGGACGGCCGACTCCCGGCTCGTCGTCGTCACCCGGCGCGGCGAACTCGTCCAGGAACCCGTCCGGGGCCTGGTGCGCACCGC
The DNA here is from genome assembly GCF_044753005.1 of Kitasatospora sp. NPDC088548. NCBI lineage: Bacteria > Bacillati > Actinomycetota > Actinomycetes > Kitasatosporales > Streptomycetaceae > Kitasatospora > Kitasatospora sp. NPDC088548. Next base: position 5,554 of record NZ_JBIVMI010000044.1, on the reverse strand, counting down.
CCAGTCGGAGAACCCCGGCCGCTTCGTCCTCGTCGAGGCCGACGACCCGGCCGACGCCGCCCGGGCGGTGGCCGCCGCACCGGGCGACGAACCGCAGCTGGCGCTGCGAGACGGGCGACGGCTGGTCGCCCGCCTGCGCCGCCCGGCCGCCCGGCCCGCCCCCGCAGAGGGCGCGCCGTCCCCGCTGGCCGGTGGCACCGTCCTGGTCACCGGCGCCAACGGCGGCCTGGGCCGCCTGGTGGCCCGTCACCTCGCGGCGGTCCACCGCGTCGCGGAACTCGTGCTCCTCTCCCGCTCCGCCGTGCCCGCCGACCTGCTCGAAGAACTCGCCGCGCACGGCACCCTGGTCCGCGCCGAGGCCGTCGACACCGCCGACCGCACCGCGCTGGCCGCCGTCGTCGACACCCTCGCCGACCGCCTGACCGGCGTCGTCCACGTCGCCGGGATCGTCGACGACGGCGTCGTCGAAGCCCTGGACGCCGCCAAGTGGCACAGCGTGCTGCGCCCGAAGGTCGACGCCGCCTGGCACCTGCACGAGCTCACCGCCGGCCTCGACCTGGCCGCGTTCGCGCTCTACTCCTCCGCCTCCGGCGTCCTCGGCGGCTCCGGCCAGGGCAACTACGCGGCCGGCAACGCCTTCCTCGACGGCCTGGCCGCCCACCGGCGCTCGCTCGGACTGCCCGCCGTGTCGCTCGCCTGGGGCCTGTGGGCCGAGGCCGCCGGCATGGGCGGCCGGCTCAGCGACACCGACCTCGCCCGGATGGCCCGGGTCGGTACCCGCCCCCTCTCCGCCGACCAGGGCCTCGCCCTCCTGGACGCCGCGCTCACCGGCGAGCCCGCGGCCGTGGTGCCGATCAGGCTCGACGTCACCGGCGTCCGGACCGAGGACCTCCCGCCGCTGCTGCGCGACCTGGCACCCGCCGCCCGCGCACCCCGCGCCCTGCGACGGGCCGCCGCCCGCACCGCCGCGGACGGCGCCGGCGCCCTCGCCCGGCGGCTCGCCGGACTCTCCGCCGCCGACCGCGACGAGCTGCTGACCGCCCTCGTCCGGGACACCGCCGCCGCCGTCCTCGGCCACGGCTCGGCCGCGGCGCTGGACGTCGACAAGGCGTTCAAGGAACTCGGCATCGACTCGCTCACCGCCGTCGAACTCCGCAACGCCCTCGGCACCGCCACCGGTCTGCGTCTGCCCGCCACCCTGGTGTTCAACTACCCGACGCCCAAGGCCCTCGCCGCCCACCTCGCGACCGAACTCGTCGGCGCGGAACCGGCCCCCGCCGCCCCCGCCACCCCCGCGGCACAGGCCGCCGGGACCGAGGACGAGCCGATCGCGATCGTCGCCGTCGGCTGCCGCTTCCCCGGCGGCCTCGACTCCGGCGAGGACCTCTGGCGCTTCGTCGCCGCCGGCAGCGACGCCGTCACCGGCCTGCCCACCGACCGGGGCTGGGACCTCGACGGCAGCTACGACCCCGACCCCGACGCCCCCGGCCGCACCTACGTGCGCGGCGGCGGATTCCTGCCCGGCATCGCCGACTTCGACGCCGCCTTCTTCGGCATCAACCCGCGCGAGGCCCTGGCGATGGACCCGCAGCAGCGCCTGCTGCTCGAAGTCGCCTGGGAGACCCTGGAGCGCGCCGGACTCGACCCCACCGCCCTGCGCGCCACCCCGACCGGCGTCTTCATCGGTACCCACGGCCAGGACTACGGCACCCAGGGCACCGGCGGCGCCGCCGACGAGGGCTACCTGGTCACCGGCAACGCGGGCAGCGTGCTCTCCGGCCGCCTCTCCTACGCCCTCGGCCTGGAGGGACCCGCGATCACCGTCGACACCGCCTGCTCCTCCTCCCTGGTCGCCCTGCACCTCGCAGCCCAGGCGCTCCGCGCCGGGGAGTGCACGCTGGCCCTGGCCGGCGGCGCCTCGGTGATGTCCACGCTCGAAGGCCTGGTCGGCTTCTCCCGGCAGCGCGGCCTCGCCGCCGACGGCCGGAGCAAGGCCTTCGCCGACGCCGCCGACGGGTTCGGGATGTCCGAGGGCGTGGGCCTGCTGCTGCTGGAACGGCTCTCCGACGCCCGGCGTCTCGGGCACGAGGTGCTGGCGGTCGTCCGGGGTTCGGCCGTCAACCAGGACGGTGCGTCCAACGGTCTGACCGCCCCGAACGGTCCCTCGCAGGAGCGGGTGATCCGGGCCGCGCTCGCCAACGCCCGCCTGACGGCCGCCGACGTCGACGCCGTCGAGGCGCACGGCACCGGCACCCCGCTCGGCGACCCGATCGAGGCACACGCCCTGCTCGCCACCTACGGCAAGGACCGCCCGGCCGAACAGCCGCTCTGGCTCGGGTCGGTGAAGTCCAACATCGGCCACACCCAGGCCGCCGCCGGTGCGGCGGGCGTGATCAAGATGGTCGAGGCGCTGCGGCACGGCGTGTTGCCGCAGACCCTCCACATCGACGCGCCCTCCTCGCACATCGACTGGTCCTCGGGCGGCATCGCCCTGCTCACCGAGCAGCGGGCCTGGCCGGAGGCCGGCCGCCCGCGCCGGGCCGGCGTCTCGGCGTTCGGTGTGAGCGGGACGAACGCGCACGTGATCCTGGAGCAGGCGGAGCCGGCCGGCGGCGCCGTGTCCGTCGATGGCACCCCCGTCGGTGTCGGCGCCACCCCGACCGGTACCGCCGGTGCCGGCGCCGGGGAGAACGTGGTTCCCTGGGTGGTCTCGGCCGCCTCGGAGGCGGCGCTGCGTCAGCAGGCCGCGCGGCTGGCGGCCTTCGCGGAGGGGCCGTCGGTGCCGGACCTCGCCGCCACCGCCCGGGCGCTCGTCGCCGCGCGCACCCGGTTCACCGAGCGGGCCGTGGCCGTCGGCGCCGACCGGGCCGCGCTCGTCGCTGCCCTGAGGGCCCTGGCCGAGGGAGGGGCCGTGGCCGGGTTGGTGTCCGGTCGGGCGGAGGTGAGCGGTCGGTCGGTGTTCGTTTTCCCGGGTCAGGGTTCCCAGTGGGTGGGGATGGGGCGTCGGTTGCTCGCTGAATCCGTGGTCTTCGCGGAGGCTCTCGGTGAGATCGATGAGGTTTTGAAGTCTTATGTCGACTGGTCGTTGCTCGATGTGGTGAATCAGGTGCCGGGTGCGGCCTCGCTGGAGCGGGTGGACGTGGTGCAGCCGGTGTCGTTCGCGGTGAACGTCGGCCTGGCCCGCCTCTGGGCGTCGCTGGGTGTTGTTCCGGATGCGGTGGTGGGTCACTCGCAGGGGGAGATCGCGGCGGCGCATGTCGCGGGCATCCTCTCGCTGGAGGACGCGGCGGCGGTGGTGGCGTTGCGGTCGCAGGCCATCGCGCGGGGTCTGGCGGGTCGGGGCGGGATGGTGTCGGTCGGGCTGCCGCTCGCCGAGGTGACCGGCACGCTGCCGGACGGCGTGGAGGTCGCCGCTGTCAACGGTCCGTCCTCGGTCGTGGTGGCCGGTGACCCGGCGGGTCTGGACACGCTCGTCGTCTCGTACGAGGAGCAGGGTGTGCGCGTGCGGCGGATCCCCGTCGACTATGCCTCCCACACCTCGCACGTGGAGTCGATCGAGGCCGAACTCGCCGAGCTGCTGGGTTCGGTGAAGCCGCGGCCGGCTGTCGTCCCGTTCCTGTCGACGGTCGAGAGCCGCTGGCTGGAGGGTCCGGAGCTGGACGCGGGGTACTGGTACCGCAACCTGCGGCAGACCGTCCGCTTCACCGAGGCCGTCGAGACCCTGGCGGGCGAGGGTTTCCGGGCGTTCGTCGAGGTCAGCGCGCACCCCGTGCTCGCGCACGCCGTCGTCGAGGTCCTGGAGGAGGCCGTCCAGGCGCCGACCGTCGTCACCGGGACCCTGCGTCGTGAGGACGGCGGCTGGGACCGCGTCCTGCTCGCCGCCGCCGAACTCCACGTCCGCGGCCTGCCCGTGGACTGGTCCACGGCCCACGCCGAGGCCGGCACCGTCCGCCCCTCCGAACTGCCCACCTACCCCTTCCAGCACCAGCGCTTCTGGCTGGAGCCCGTGGCCGCCACCGGTGACGTGACCGCGTTCGGGCTCGCCGCCGCCGGGCACCCGCTGCTCGGCACCTTGGTCGAACTGCCCGACGGGGGAGAGGTGTTCACCGGGCGGCTGTCGATCCGATCGCACCCGTGGCTGGCCGGCCACGCCGTCTCCGGGACGGTCCTGCTGCCCGGTGCGGCCTTCCTCGAACTCGCCCTGCGGGCGGGGGAGCGGACCGGTCTCGGCCGACTCGACGAACTGGTCGTCGAGGCGCCCGGGATCCTGCCCGAGCGCGGTGGCCTCCAGGTCCGTGTCACGGTCGATCCGGCCACCGCCGACGATGACCGCCGGGCCGTCCACGTGCACTCGCGGCCCGAGGACGCGGAGGGCGGCGTGTGGACCCGGCACGCCACCGGCTTCCTGGCGGCCGAGACCGCACCGGAGTTCGGCTACGAGGCGTGGCCGCCGGCCGGCGCGGAGCCGGTCGCCCTGGACGGCTTCTACGAGCGGCTGGCCGAGGCGGGCTACGAGTACGGCGACGCGTTCCGGGGCCTGCGGGCCGCCTGGCGGTCGGGCGAGGAGGTGTTCGCCGAGGTCGCGCTGCCGGAGGAACTGACGGACTCCGCCGGGCGGTTCGGACTGCACCCGGCCCTGCTGGACGCCGCCCTGCAGTCCGCCAACCTGGGCGCGGCGCCGGTGGCAGGACCGGGGGAGGTGCTGCTGCCGTTCGCCTGGAACGACGTGGCCCTGTACGCGTCCGGGGCCACCGCGCTGCGGGTGCACTCCCGCCGGGAGGGCCCGGACAGCGTCTCCTTCGCGCTGACCGACCCGGTCGGCCGGCCCGTCGGTGCCGTCGGGGCGCTGGTCCTGCGGCCGGTGGCGCCCGAGCGGCTGTCCGCCGCCCAGGACACCGCCGCCGAGCACCTGTACCGCGTCGACTGGGCGCCCGCCGACCTGCCGCGGGCGGCGGACCGCCCGTCCGAGGACGACGTGCTCGACCTGACCCGCGTCCCCGAGGGGTTGCCGGCGCCGCAGGCGGCCCGCGCACTCGTCGGCGCCGCGCTCGGCGGGATCCAGGAGCACCTGGCCGGTGACTCCGCCGGCCCGCTCGCGGTCCTGACCGCGAACGGCGCCGGGGACCCGGCGGCCGCCGCCGTCCGGGGTCTGGTCCGCACCGCGCAGCTCGAACACCCGGGCCGGATCGTCCTGGTGGACACCGACGGCTCGGCGGTGCCCGCCTCACTGGTGGCCGACGCGCTCGCGTCCGGCGAACCCCACGTCACCTGGCGCGACGGGACTGCGGTGGTGCCGCGCCTGGCGCGTGCTGAGGTGCCCGCCGGTGCCGGGCTGGTTCTGGATCCGGTGGGGACGGTGCTGGTGACCGGTGGTACGGGGACGCTGGGCGGGCTGGTGGCCCGGCATCTGGTGGAGTCGTACGGGGTGGGGCGGCTGTTGCTGGTGAGTCGTCGCGGCGCGGAGGCGCCGGGTGCGGCGGAGTTGGTGGCCGGGCTTGAGGCGCTCGGTGCGTCGGTGGAGGTGGTGGCTGCCGACGTGTCGGACCGTTCGGTG
>NZ_JBIVMI010000043.1:0-47295 GCF_044753005.1 Kitasatospora sp. NPDC088548 | reverse complement strand
GTCCGATATCCGCTCATCCGCAGGCGACTTGACCTGCCCCACCCTCGCCACACCACAACCAACGAGACACCGACCACAAAGTCACCGGCATTGGGCCTAGGCCGACAACTCACGAGCCGCCTCACGAGCCGCCTCGTGAGGTGTCGGCCCGAGCAGCCGGGCGAAGTCCGTCCCGAGGTGCCCGAGCACCGGCAGGGCGCCGAGGTCGGTGATCGCGCCGACCGGGATGCTGTACCCCTGGTTCACCTCCCGCGGGGCCGCGTCGGCAGCCTCGGCGGTGCCGAGGGCGGGGGTGAGGGCGGCGGCGCCGAGGAGTGTGACGGTCAGGGCGGTGCGGAGCGCGGTGCGCATAGTGCCTCCAGGGGGAGCGGAACGTGCCCTGTCAACGGTCCGCCGTGCCGCGCGGTCACCCATGGTCCAGCCTTCGGCCGCGTTCGTAAAGCTTCTTGACTTGTGTTCATGACAACACGTCAAAGGTATGGACCTTGCATGCCGGCCTGGCCTAGGTTCCATTTCGGGGTGATCGGAACGACTCCGAACTCCCGTTCGCGACAGACTACTTGTTCACCCTGCGCGCAAGCGGCAGAACGGCGGACCGCCCCTGCCCAGCCAGCCAGCCATGCCATCCGCACCGAACCGGAGGGAACACATGCGAGTCGCCAAGAACCTCAGGATCCTGGCCGGAGCCCCGCTCGCCGCCGCCGCGTTGATCGCCCTGACGGCGGGGACGGCCAACGCCGCGATACCGATCAACCAGCCGATGACCGGCAAGGCGACCTACTACAACGACGCCGGCTACGGTGCCTGCGGCACCCAGATCAACGCCGCCACCCAGATGCTGGTCGCGGTCTCGCACACCTGGTGGACCACCGCCAACCCCAACAACGACCCGGTCTGCAAGGGCATTTCCGTCAAGGTGACCTACAACGGCAAGACCGTCACCGTGCCGGTCAAGGACCAGTGTCCGTCCTGCGACTCCACCCACATCGACCTCAGCCAGCCCGCCTTCGCCCAGCTCGCCCCGCTCGGCCAGGGCGTCATCAACGGTCTCACCTGGCAGTTCGTCAAGGCCGGCTTCGCCGGCGAGACCGTCCCCCTCTCCGAGCCCGTCACCGGCTCGACCATCGGCTGAGGCCTGTCCGGCAAATGATCCGCCCAATGATCCGCCCATGACCCGCCGGTGGATTCGCCGAGCCGGGGGATCAGGGAGGCCGGTACGAGGCCGGCGGGGTGGCGGTCGGTGAGTTGCCGAACCGTGTCCCGTCGTGCGGATCCGGCAGACGCGTGGTGGTCGCCCCCTCGGAGGGGGCGACCACCACGCTGTCGTCAGGCGGAGGGCCACGTCACGGTGGTCTCCACCGGCCGGCCGTAGTCGACGCCGGGCACGTCCCACCCGTACAGGGCCCGGACCTGCTCCAGGAACCACCGGGTCCCCGAGGTGTCGGCCTCCAGTGCCGCCTCGGGGTCGGCCCACAGCGCCCGCACCCGCTGCTGGACGGCCTCGTCCATCTCCCAGCCGTCCAGCCGGATGCGCCCCTGCCCGTCCAGGACGAGCGGTTCGGCGCCGGTCAGTTGCTCCCACAGTTCGACGGCCTGCCGGTCGGTGCTGCGGAAGTCCTCGCCCAGCACGCCGCGCAGGAGCGAGGTGTAGAGGGCGATGGAGGGGATGGCGGTCGACGCCTGTGTGACGGCGGCACCGGCCACCACGGTGAACGCCCGGCCGGTGCCGCCGGCGAGCACCGTGTCGTTGAGCGTGGCCGCGGTCTGCTCCAGATGCTCCTTGGCCGCGCCGATGGTGCCCTGCCGGTACACGGGAGCGGTCAGTTCGGAACCGACGTAGGACAGGGCCACGGTGGTGAAGCCGTCCGCGAGCAGGCCGCGCCCGGCCAGGGCCTCGACCCACAGCGCCCAGTCCTCACCGCCCATCACCTTCGTGGTGGCCTCGCGCTCGTCCTCGGTGGCCGGCGGCAGCCTCACCGAGCCGACTTTCGCGATGTCGTCGGTGAACTCCAGCGACGGGGCCTCGTAGGCCTCGCCGAGCGGCTTGATGACGGAGTGGTGGACGGTACCGGTCCGCGGGTCGGTGCGGCGCGGTGCGGCCAGGCTGTAGACCAGGTGGTCGACGGGGCCGTACTGCGCGGCGACCAGGTCCAGCACCGAGGCCTTCGCGTCGGCGCCGAAGGCGTCGGCGTTGACGAAGGTGAAGTCGTTGCCGTTCTCCGCCGCGAGGGCGGCCGCGGCGGCGGTGCGGTACCAGCCGGCCGACGCGGTACGCCGCTCGGTCTCCGGGGCCTCGTAGGCGACGCCGACACCGCGGATGCCGTGCCGGCGCAGCCCGGCCAGCAGGACGGCGAGCCCGTAGCCGGCGCTGGCTCCCAGCAGCAGCACGGTGGGTGCGCTGCCGTCCTCGCGGGGCGTGATCGCCTGCCACATCCGGTCGACGACCGCCGCGCAGCCCTCGGGGTGGGAGTTGACGATCAGGTATCCGCGCCCCTTGGGGGCGACCTCTCGCATGCTCACAGGGGTGTCCGTTCCGGTTGGGGGTCGAGCCGCGCGAGGAGTGAGCGGATGTCCGTGTCGGTGGTCAGGCGGCCGAGGGCCGGGCTGTCGATCCCGAGGTCCTGCTCCAGGCGCCCGTCTCCGGGGATCGTATCCAGGCCGGGCACCGGCGGCTTGTGCCAGCGCGCGACGGAGGATGTGCTCCGCGTTTGTCGGAAGCGGCATTGCTGTCAGGTCCTTCCTTCGGCTATCCGGCGGCGGTGAAGCGGCGCATCAGGTCGGTGGCGAGGGCGACCGGCAGCGGCGTCGCGGCAATTCCGGACGGTTGCCCGCGGGCGGAACGAGTGCCGCGTATTCGTCTCCGGTATCTCCCCGGTCGTATTCCGGCGCATTCCCGGAAAATTCCGGTGGGCAGCCGGATCCTGACGGGCAACCGGAAGTACGGCGGCCTCGCCACCGCCACCTGCGACGCGGGTCGCGCTCCATCCGGTCCAGAAGGCACCCGGCACCGCGTAGCCGGGCCCGTCCGGGCGCGCCCGCTGGCACGCCCGGACGCCGCGCCGCAGGCTGGGCCGGGTACCCGGGACAGCCGGGCAGCCGGACGGCGGAGGGTGGTCGTGGTGACGGTGGTGCGAGGGCTGCGTGTCGCGCTGGTGGGCCTGTTGACGCTGGCGCTCGGCGGGCCGGCGCCGGCGGCGGCGGCCTCGCCGCCCGGGTGGGCGGTCGTGGTGGTGGACCAGGCGTCCCGGCGGGTCCTGGTGCTGCAGAGCGCCGAGGAGCTGATGGCCTACCAGGGGCCGGACCGCCTCCCGGTGGTGTGGTCGTGGAGCGCCGACCGGGACGCGCGGCTCGCGGACCTGGCCCCCGCCCGCAGCTGGTCGAATCCGTCCGAGGCGAAGAGCCGGGTCCGTCAGGGGCGCCGCTTCCTGCTGACCACGGCCTCCGGCGGCCTGGCGGCCGTCGTCGACACCGCGACCGGCGAGCCGTACTGGGCCACCGATACCGGTGGAGCCGCCAATCCGCACAGCGTGGAGCTGCTGCCGGACGGCAATGTCGCCGTCGCGGCCAGCACCGGAGGGTGGGTCCGCCTCTACCCCGCCTCGCAGGGCCCGCGCAGCGGTACCTGGGCGACGTACCCGCTCGGGGGAGCCCACGGCGTCCACTGGGACGCGGCCACCCGGCTGCTCTGGGCGGTGGGTGACGACGTGCTGACCGCTCTGCGGGTGGGCGGCACGGCGGCGGCACCGGTGCTCACCGCCGTCCGGACCACGCCGCTGCCCGAGCCCGGCGGACACGACCTCGCGCCCGTCCGCGCGACGCCCGCACCCTCCGCGCCCGGCGGCCGCTTCTGGGTGAGCACGGCCGCGCACCTGTGGCGGTACGACCCGGCGACGGACCGGTTCGACCAGGTCCGCCTCGGCGACGAGGAGGCCGGGCGCGACCTCAAGAGCGTCGGCGACGAACCCGGCACCGGCCGACTCCTCACCGCGGCCCCCGACCACGCGGGCCCCTGCGACTGGTGCACCTCGGTGCTCACCCTGCACCGCCCGGACGGCACCCGCACGCTGCGCGGCACGCACCTCTACAAGGCGCGCTGGTGGACCGGCCGGTGACCGGCGGCTGTCGCGTGCGGGGCGCCGTCGGCCGGCGAACAGCCGTTCCACCGGGCTCTCCCCGGCCGGTGAGGACGACGGCCACCGGGTCTATATCGTCGGCCGTTATCACGACCGCTTCGTGTGTGCCGGGGACGGACACTGGCTGTTTGCCGCCCGAGAGGTCCTGACGATCGGTGAGGAGGCGGAAGTCTGGCCCGCAGAGAAGGAGTGAAGTCGCAGGTCAGAGGCGTTGCGCGGGGTGGCGGGACAGGCCGGGCCGGGCCGGTCGGCATTCGGGCGGCGGCGCGGATATTTATACCCCCGCACATACTCCGATAGAGGTCAGTTTCCCGTCGAGTTCCCCAAACGTGCGGAGCGCCGCCCGCGCTGGGATAGCGTCCTTTCCGCCGAGGGGCTTCGAACCACTCCGGCGGATTCGAACACATCCAACAATGCTGTAGTTGTTTTGGGAGAAGACTGTGCGCAATTGCCTTTCCGAGTTCCGGCCGGACACCGTCGACGATCTGCAGCTCGCTGTGGAATCGCTCGCGGCGTTCCCCGCCCGGGGCGGTGCCCGGGGGGCCGATGTCCGCGAACGCCTGGCAGCGGTCGCCGAACTCTGCCGTGCCGTTGACGGAGTGCTCGACAGCCTGGTCGTCGAAGCGGCCGCCGAGGCGGCCGAGGAGGGCTGGACGGTGGCCCGGATGGCGTCCGAACACGCCGTCTACTACGCCCGGTTGCGGCGGGCGCTGCTCCCCGTCGCGGTCGGCGGCCAGGGCGATGTCGGGCTGAGGCAGCGGTGAGCGCGCTGACCCGCACCGCGCATGTCCTGGCCTGCCCCACCCGGTGGAGCGACGTCGACGAGAACGGCCACATCAACAATGCCCGCCTGGTCGGCTATGTCCAGGAGGGGATTTACGACCTGTTCTGCCACCACCCCGTCGCCGCCCGGGAGAACCTTTTCCCGTCCGGATTCCTGATCGCCCGGCACGAGATCGACTACCTCGAACAGCTGTACCACCGGCCGGAGCCGCTGCTGGTCCGGCTGACGGTGGAGCGGCTGGGCCGCAGTTCCGCGCAGGTCGTGGTGGACGTCTGCCGCGATCCGCTGACCTACATGAGGGCGCGCACCGTGGTGGTGGCCCGGGACCGTGAGTCCGGTCGCTCCCGTGCGCTCAGCCCGTCCGAGCGGCGGTTCCTCTCGGCGTTCATGCCGGAAGGGCGGCCGGTCGAGCTGCGGCCCGCGGCTTCGCCGCAGCGGGTCCCGGTGCCCGCGGCGCGGACCGGGCCGCCCACCCAGGTCCCCCGCGCGCGCAGACGCTGCAACGCCCCGGCGCTCTAGGGTCGTTGGCCCCACCTGGGCCGGCCGGTCCCGCGTCGCGCGACCGGGGCGCCGGCGGTGGTCAGCCGACGGCGGGCCCGTCGCCGCTCCGGCCGCCGGTGGTGACGCGGAACAGCTCCGCGCCCGGCCCGGTCAGGTGGACGGGCCCGGCGCCGGGGCGCGGATAGGCCGACCGGCCCCGCCGCAGCCGGGAGAGCCGGAACTCCTCGGCCGGTGAGGGGAATCGCTCCTCGATCCCCGCACCGGCCGGAGCCGCCGTGAGGACCTTCGGCTCGTCGGTGCGGAAGGCCGTCACCGCCACCAGCCCGTCCAGGTCGACGTGCTTGGCGGTGAGGCCGCAGTGCAGCACATTGTCCGGGTTGGCCGTCAACTCGACGCCCACGCCGTGCAGATAGGCGTGCGGCACGCCGGCGTCGAGGAAGAGGGCCTGGCCGGCGCGGAGCCGGACGTGATTGAGCAGCAGCGCGGCGACCAGGCCGGGGTCGCTGGGGCAGTCCTGGGCGGCCCGGGCGTACGCGGCGCAGGCCCCGGCGAGCGGGCCGCCGCCGTCGGCCACCCGCCGCAGCGCCCCGGTGACGGCGGCGAGGTCGGCCGGGCCGGGGCGGACGTCGTCCAGGACGTGCCGCAGCAGGGCGGGCAGCACCTCCCCGGCGGGCCGGTGGCGCAGCGCGGCGGCCCAGGCGGCGAGCAGCGGGACGGCCGGCTCGTCCAGCAGCCGGGCGGTGGACCCGGCCGGGCGGAATCCGCAGAGCGCCTCGAAGTCGCCCAGGTCGCAGATCAGTTCGGGATTGTGCCCGTGTCCTTGAAGGTGCGGTGCGGGGCGTTCAGCGGAATGCCGCGGGCCTCCTCGGCGGCGAACCCGGTCCGGGCCTGCGTACGGGTGGGGTGGACCTGGAGGGAGAGCGCCCGCTCGGCCGCCAGGACCTTGAAGAGGAACGGCAGTTCCGGGCCGAAGCGCTCCAGCGTCGCGGGCCCGAGTTCGGCCTCCGGGTCCTCGGCGATCAGCCGGTCCAGTGGGCGCGGGCCGTCGCCCTCGTCCAGGCAGGACGGCGCCGACGGGTGGGCGCCCATCCACGGTTCGGCCTGCGGGGCGCCGGTGGGCGCGGTGCCGGTGAGTTCGGGGATCGCGGTGACGGAGCCCCAGGCGTAGGGCTTGTCTGACACTTCGCGTCGCATCAGCGCGCGGCGGGAACTGTCAGACAAGCTCTAATCGCGGACCGGATTGGCGAGGTAGGCGAACGGGGGTCGGGTGGGGGCGGGCACGCCGTTCCCTCGTGACGATTCGTCAGATCGTGTTCAGGAGTTGTGCGGTGAATCGAGGTCGGGGTCAGGAAAGGCCGGCCGCGATCCCGGCGGCGCCGATCAGGCCGGCGTCCGTGCCGAGTTCGGCGCGGCGGACGTCGAGGCCGCGGATGTACGGCAGCGCCGCGTACCGGTCGAGATGGCGGGCGAGCGGGGCGAACAGCGCCTCTCCGGCCGCCGCGACGCCGCCGCCGACGACCACCCGGTCGAGGTCCACCAGGGCGGCGGTGGCGGCGATCCCGGCGGCCAGTGCCTGCGCCGCCCGGTCGAAGGAGGCCAGGGCGCCCGGGTCGCCGGCCAGGGCGTCCGCCGCGACGGCGCGCGCCGAGCGGTCGTCCCCCGAGGGGCGCCAGCCCCGGGCGAGGGCGTGCCGGGCGATCGCCGTTCCGCTGGCGATGCCCTCCAGGCAGCCGCGCGAGCCGCACGGGCAGGGGTCGCCGTCGAGGTCGACGCTGATGTGGCCGAGGTGGCCGGCGTTGCCGCTGGGGCCGGGCCGGACGGCGCCGTCCAGGACGAGCCCGGCGCCGACGCCGGTGGAGACCACCAGGCAGAGCGCGTTGTCGGCGCCGCGCGCCGCGCCCCGCCAGTGCTCGGCCGCCGCCATGGCGACACCGTCCCCGGCCAGCGCCACCGGCACCCCGAGTGCCGCCACGGCCGGGTGGGCGGCGGCCTCGGCGGTGAGCGGAAAGGCCCGCCAGCCGGGGATGTTGACCGGGCTGACGGTGCCGTGCACGAGGTCCACCGGGCCCGCGCTGCCGATGCCGACCGCGCTCACCCGCGCCCAGTCGCCGTCCCCGGCGAGGTGGTCCAGGACCCGGTGCACCACGGCGAGCACCTGCCCGGCGGACTCCCGGGCCGGGGTGGGCAGTTGGATCCGTCGGCGGAGCTCCCCGCGGTCGTCGACGAGTGCTCCGGCGATCTTCGTGCCGCCGATGTCGAGGGCGGCGAACAGCGCGGGGCGGGGCGGGTTGACGGTCATCGCGGGGTACTCCAGGAGGGGGTGGGACGGGGGCGGCGCCCCTGCCGCGCGGGCAGGGGCGCCGTACGACGGAACCGGGAACGCCGGACGGCGCGACGGCGTCAGGCGGCCGTGCCGCCGGGGGTGAGGCGCAGCGTGACCAGCTCGAAGGGACGCAGGCCCAGCTCGATGCCGCCGTCCGTCATGGTGACCTCGCCGCGGGTGCCGTCCCACGGCCGCTCCAGCAGGTCGCAGGGCACCGCCCCGGCCGGCGGGAACGAGGTGGTCAGCCGGCCCCGGGCGCGGCCGCCGTTCGCCTCGTGGACCCGGACGATCAGGTCGCCGCTGCGGTCGTCGGCCGGCTTGACGGCGCTGACCACCAGCGCGTCGTCCAGACGCCGACCTCCAGCGGGACGGACTCGGGGTGCACCGCCGGGCGGATGCGCCCCTCCAGGACGCGCTTGAGGCGGGACTCGACCAGGGTGCGGTCATCGTGCATGGCAGCGGGCTCCGTTGCGTTACTGAGGGTGGTGGGTCACGGGGGAGTCGGACGTCAGCGTACGTCGTCGGGGCGGACGACCTCGGTGATCCCGCGGGCGGCCAGGTGCCCCTGGCCCGCCGCGCGTTCGGCGAGGACGGTGGCCGGCCGGGCGCCGGCCTCGGTGAGGCGCATGAATGCCTCGAAGACCGGGCCGGCACTCCTCCCGGGTACTCAGCGGGTCCCGGGTGCTCAGCGGGCGAGGCGTCCGAGCAGCGCGGAGGCGGTGGCGATGCCGACGAGTGCCGCGAACGTGAGCACGCCGAAGTCCAGCCCGAGGTGCGAGGGCGTCCCGACCAGCAGGCCGCGCAGCGCGTCCACCTCGTAGCTGAGCGGGTTGACCCGGCTGACGGCCCGCAGCCAGCCGGGCATGACGGCGACGGGGTAGAGGGCGTTGGAGGCGAAGAACAGCGGCATGGTGATGGCCTGCCCGATGCCCATCAGACGGTCCCGGGTGAGCACGATCCCGGCCACCGAGACCGAGAGGCAGGCGAAGAACGCGGACCCGAGCACCACGGCGAGCGCCACCCCGGCCAGCCGCAGCGGGTTCCAGGTCATCGAGACGCCGAGCAGGGCCGCGATCACCACCACGACCACCGCCTGCACCAGCGCCTTCACCCCGGCGGCGAAGGCCTTGCCGGTGACCAGGGCGGCCCGGGGCGTGGGGGTGACCAGCAGTTTGGTGAGCACCCCGGCGTCCCGCTCCCAGATGATCATGATGCCGTAGAAGATCGCGATGAACATCGCGGACTGCGCGATGATCCCGGGCGCGAGGAAGTCGAGATAGGGGATGCCGCCGGTGGGCACGGCCCGGATCCGGGTGAAGGTCTCACCGAAGATCAGCAGCCAGAGGGCGGGCTGGACGGCCCGGGTGTACAGCTCGGTGCGGTCGTGGCGGAGCTTCTGCAGCTCCACCGCGCAGAGCGCCAGCATCCGGGCCGGCACCACCCGCCAGGCCGGCCGGGCCTGCGGCGGGGTGAGCAGCAGATGCAGCCGTCCGGTGGCCGCGTCGGTGGCCTCGGCCGGGTCAGCCGACCCGGGACGCGGTGGTGCGGGTGCGTCGGACATCGCGGAACTCGCCTCCCTCTCCGGCGGCGTCGCCCAGACCGCTGCCGGCGTAGTGACGGAACACGTCCTCCAGGGACGGCAGACGCCCGCCCGCCCGGGCCAGCCCGGCGCGCAGCTCGTCCGGGGTGCCGACGGCCCGGACCCGGCCGCGGTGCATCAGGCCGATCCGGTCGCAGTGCTCGTCGGCCTCCTCCATGTAGTGGGTGGTGACCAGGACGGTCATCCCGGCGGCGGTCCGTACCTGGTGGATGCGGTCCCAGACGCTGTCCCTGGCGATCGGGTCGAGGCCGATCGTGGGCTCGTCCAGGATGAGCAGCCGGGGCGCGCTGACCAGCGCCTGGGCCAGCTCCAGCCGGCGGACCATGCCGCCCGAGTAGGTGCCCGCCAGCCGGTCGGCCGCCTCCGTCAGGTCGACCGCGGCGAGTGCCTCGGCGACCCGGGCGGCCCGCTCGCGGCGCCGGACGTCGTAGACCCGGGCGAACAGTTCGACGTTCTCCCGGCCGGTGATCGCCGCATCGGCGGACAACTGCTGGGGTACGTAGCCGAGCTGGCGGCGGACGGCCATCGGTTCGCGGGCGCAGTCGTGCCCGAGGACACGGATCATGCCCGGCCGGACCGGCAGCAGGGTGGTGATGGCGCGGATCGCGGTGGTCTTCCCGGCGCCGTTCGGGCCGAGGAGGCCGAACACCTCGCCGGTTCCGACCTCCAGATCGAACCGGTCCAGCGCGCGGGTGGCGCCGAAGGCGTACTCCACCCCGATGCAGGAGACAGCGGCCTCGGCGGTACCCGGACCGGTGGTCATGGTGGGTCTCCTTCCGTTCACAGCCCGTTCGTCCGCAGCCCGTTCGTTCGCAGCCCGTCCGTTCGCAGGCCGTCCGTTCGCAGCCCGTCCGCGAGCCTGCGCAGCGCGGGCAGTGCCGCGTGCAGGGCCTCCCGGTCGGCCTCGGGGAGCAGCGCCACCCGCTCCTCCAGCAGCGCCCGGCGGCGGGCGTCCCAGGCGCCCAGCCGGGCGGTGGCCTCGGCGGTGACGGCGAGGTGGACCGCCCGGCCGTCCTCCGGGTCGGCCTCCCGGGTCAGCAGCCCGGCCCGGACCAGCTGGTTGACCAGGGTGGAGACCGAATTGCCCGCGAGGCAGAGCTCCCTGGCCGCCACGGACACCCTGATCCCGGGGCTGCCGGCGACCAGTCGCAGCAGCTCCACCTGTGCGCCGCGCAGCCTCGGCGTGGTCAGTCCGCGCCGCAGTCGCCGTCGCATCAGCCGTTGGACACCGGCCAGCAGATCACCGAGCTCACCGGTGAAGCCCTGCCCGTCGGCGACTCGGGAGAGTCCGGGTGGTCCGGGTGGTCCGGGTGGTCCGGGTGGTCCGCTTGGTCCGGTTGATCCGGGCGGTTCCGGGTACGTCACACCCTCATTTTAGCTCTCAATGAGAGCTACCTCACAGCCCCCAGCGTGGCCGGGGTGGGCCCGTCGGGGCGGACGGTGATGCTGTAGGCCGCGCCCGTGGGCGTGTGCCGGAAGCGCGGGGTGTGCCGGGGCAGCAGGAGTTCGAGCAGCGCGGTGGTCTCGCGGAGGGCGAACTGGGCGCCCAGGCAGGCGCGGGCCCCGAGGCCGAACGGCAGATAGGCGCCCGGCCGGGCGGGGCGCCGGCCGGGGGTGGTGAAACGGCCGGGGTCGAAGTGCTCCGGGTCCGGCCAGAGACCGGGGTCGCGGTGGGTCAGGTACGGACAGACCAGGACGTCGGTGCCGGCCGCGATGCGGTGGCCCGCCAGGGTGTCGTCCTCGACGGCGTGCCGGGGGAGCAGCCAGGCCGACGGGTACAGCCTGAGCGTCTCGCTGACCAGGGCCTGGACGGCCTCCCGGCGCTCGGGCGAGCCCTCGGCGCCCGCCTCCAGCGCCCGGGCGCGGGCCTCGGGGTGCCGGTCGAGGAGGAGGAAGAGCCAGGTCAGCGTGGTGGCGGTGGTCTCGTGCCCGGCGACCAGCAGGGTGACCAGCTCGTCCCGGATCAGCCGGTCGGTGTACTCGGGGTGCTCGGCACCGGCGTCGAGCAGGACGCGCAGCACACCGGGGCCGTCGGGCCCGGCCGGCGCGCGGCGGGCGGTGTCGATGGCCTGCTGGGCGACGGCGTCGATCCTGGCGAGGTCGGCGGCGACGGCGTCCCGGGCGTCGGCGCCGCCGGCGGGCAGGGTCGGCAGCGCGGCCACCACCGTGGCCACGGAGGCGAGTTCACGCTCGGCGTGGTCGTCCAGGGGGTGGCCGGTGAGCGCGCGCCAGATGGTGTCCAGGGCGAAGCGCCGCATCTCCTCGCCCACGTCGAGGGGCCCGCCGGTGCGCGCGTACCCGGACCAGCGGTCGGCGGTGCGGCGGGCGGCGCCGGCGATCCGCTGCTCGTAGCGGCGCATCCCGGGCCCGGTGAACTGCGACTGCAGCAGCCGTCGTTGACGTTTCCAGGCGTCGCCGGTGGCGGAGAGGACGCCGTCGCCGACCAGCATCCGGGCGCGGTGGGAGCGTTTGACGTACCGGTCCGGGTGGCGGCCGAGCACGTGCTGGACCGCGTGCGGGTCGGTGACCAGGACGGTGGGCGCCGGTCCGAGCCGGAACGCCGAGACGCCGCCGAGCCGTTGCCGGGTCCGGGCCAGCAGCTCGACCAGTTCGGCCTCCTCCGCGCGCCACTGCTCGACGGCCTCGGCCGCCAGCTCGGGGACGGGCGGTGCGGCCGGGGTGCGCTGCGGTTCCGTGTCCACGGGCTTCTCCTCCTCCGGCCGGCGGCCGGTCCGCCTGGCGGTCCGCCGGACCGGGCCGCCCGCCGGAGTTCCGGAGAACCCCGCCTGACGGACCGTCGGTTCGGCGGACCGACTCTATGCCGGCCGGCCCCCGGCCGTGGCGCTGCGGCCCGGGGACCGGCCCGGCGGTGCCCGGCGGGTCCGGCCGCAGCGGTCTCGCGGCTACCTGTCGGCGGCCGCCGACAGCGGTGCGGGTGCGGCTTCCGGGGCGGGGTGGTTACCGGCTCCGGCCTTCGGTTCCTTGAGGAAGAAGGTGAGGACGAGGCCGACCAGGTAGATGCAGGCGAGCACCCAGACGGTGCCGCCGGCGCCGATCGGGCCGACCAGGGCCGCGACGGCCGAGCCGGCGAACTGGCTGAGCCCGGCGCCGAGGTTGAGGATGGCGACCGCGCTCGCGACGTGGCGGGGGGCGAGCATCGGCATGATCGCGGACAGCGGCACGAACGCCCCGAGGGCCAGCCCGTAGACGATCGCGATGCTGATGGTGACACCGAAGTTGGGGCCGGTCGCCTGCGGGACGTAGTAGAGCGCGAGCACCGTCACGAAGCAGCCGAGTCCGCCGCCCCAGGCGATGGTGTTGATGCCGCCGATCCAGTCCGCGACGTAGCCGGAGAGGAGGTTGGCCGCGACGTTGGCCAGCAGCATGGTGCCCCAGATGGTCTGCCACTGGGCCGTGGAGAAGCCGACGTCGCGGGTCATGTGGGTGGTCAGGAACACCACGAAGGCGTAGAAGGACAGGGTGTTGATCAGCCGGACGACACCGCCGATGCCCACCCGGGGGTGCGTCCTGACGATGGTCAGCGCGCTGAGCATCCTGGTCAGCGACTCCTTCGTCGAGGCCGCCGCCGGTGCGGCGGCGCGGGCGCGGACGAGGAAGACGACCATGGCGCCGCCGGCGCCGACGAAGGCCAGCGAGAGCCAGAGGGTGGCCATCTCGCCGATGGCGGGGATGACCGCGCCGGCGAAGTAGGAGCTGATGACGCCGAGGCCGGTGGTGGAGGCGAACCAGTACCAGCTGACGGCGCGGCTGAGCTTGTCCTCCGGCGTTTCCAGGGCGATCCACACCAGGAAGCCGTAGGCGAAGAACGGGTAGCCGAGTCCGCGGATGCCGAAGGTGAGGAGCATGAGCGGGTAGTTTCCGGCGGCCACGCCGACACTCAGGAAGAGCACTTCGAAGACGGCCCAGATGCCGAGGCCCAGCAGCATGACCTTGCGGGGCCCCCATGCCTCGGCGAGGGCGCCGGAGAGCCAGGCGGCGACGGCGACGACGAGGCCGTACACCGTCCACAGCAGGGCGACCTCGCTGCCGGAGAGCCCCCGGGACTCCAGGTAGGGGGAGAGGAAGCCGGACTCGATGCCGTCGCCGACCATGAACAGCATGACGGCGAGGTAGCCGAAGGCGAGCGGGCGGACGATCCCCTGTCTTTCGAGGAGTCCGGGGCGGGCCGCGGCGGTGTCGGCCGCGGTGTGAGAGGTGGGGGTCATGTGTCCTCCGGGGCACGTGACGAGCGCGTGAACATTTGATCAAAACTCGAACCAAAGTGCATGTAATATGAGCTCCACCCCTCCCGCTGTCAAGGCATCGGCGGGCTCTCTTTCGCTGGTCGGCGTGGTGCCCGCCCCCTGTTCGCCGCCCTCTTGACCATCGGCCGGACTGAGGGCAGGATCTGAACGGAGGATCAATGGAGCGAACAAATGATCACAGGCAGCCACCGCTGGGCAAGATCGCGCGGTTGTACTACGAGCACGGCCTGACCCATCAGGAGATCGCCGATCTCTGCGGACTCTCCCGCATCAAGGTCACCCGGCTCCTGGCGGAGGCCCGCCGGGTGGGCATCGTCGAGATCACGGTGCACAGCGACGACCACCTGTTCGTGGGGCTGGAGTCGGCCCTGGGGCGCGCCTACCCGCTGCGCCAGGCGTGGGTGGGGCCGACCTTCGAGGACGAGGCCCGCGCCGCCCACTCCCTGGGGGCGGTGGCCGCCGAGTGCGTCAGCGCCCTCCTGGAGGACCGGGCGACCGTCGCCGTCGGACTGTCGGCGTCCGTCGCCACCATCCCCAGGCACCTGCGGCCGGGAGCGGCCCGGGACGTGAACTTCGTCCCGCTCACCGGGAGCGGCGGCGGAATCTCGCGCGCGGCCAGCTCCCACGAGCTGGCCCTCGCCTTCGCCGCCGGCGCCGGCGGGCACGCCTACCACCTGCCCGCCCCCCTGCTGGCGCGCACTCCGCAGGCGGCCCAGGTGTGGCGGGAGGACCCGGCCGTCCAGGAGACGCTGGAGCGGGCCGTCTCGGCCGATGTGCTGGTCGCGGGGATCGGCGGGAGGACCGGCCTGCTCGTGGAGAACCTGAGCGCGTCGGACCTGGCCGCCACGCGCGGCCGGGGCGCGGTGGGGGACATCTCGGGCCGGTTCTTCGACGCGAACGGCGCCGCCGTCCCGTGCGAGGTGGACGACCGGCTCATCGGTCTCAGCCTGGCGCAGCTGCGGGCGGTGCCGGTGCGGATCGGTGTGGCGCGCGGCGCCGCCAAGCTGCAGGCCCTCCGGGTCGCGCTGAGCCAGGGGCTGATCAACGTGCTGGTGACGGACAGCAGTACGGCCGAGGGCCTGCTGGCGGCCGCCGGGGCCGACGCCCCGGCCGGTGCGCCCGCCTCCGCCGGAGCGTCTTCGTGAGCACCCTCGCGAGCACCTTTGCGAGCACTTTCGTGCGGCCCCGAGCGGTCGTACGAGCGGTCATAGGAAAGGACATGATGTGAAGCCAGTTCATACCCGTGAGGACCTGTGCGAGCGGCTGGCCGAGGTCGGCCGGCTCGTCGTGGAGCGCGGGCTGGTCCTCGCCAGCGGGGGCAACCTGTCGGCGCGCCTGCCCGGCGGCGACGAGTTCGTGGTCACCGGGGCGGGGACGTGGCTGGACCGGCTGGAGGAGGCCGACTTCTCCGTCATGACCCTGGCCGGGGAGCGGACGGCGGGTGCGGCCCGGCCCTCCAGCGAGTGGAAGCTGCACCAGCGCACCTACCAGGTGCGGCCGGACGTGAACTGCGTGGTGCACCTGCACCCCCAGCACGCGGTCCTGCTGGACGCGCTCGGGGAGCCGATCCGGCTGATCAGCCTCGACCACGCCTACTACGTCCGCTCCGTCGGCACCGTGCCGTACTACCCGAACGGGTCGGACGAGCTGGCCGACGTCGCGGCCGAGCAGGCGCGGCAGCACGACTGCATGGTCCTCTCGCACCACGGCTGCTCGTCGCTCGGCGAGGACATCGGGATGGCCTTCCGGCGTGCGATGAACCTGGAGGAGGCCGCCACCGCGACGTACCGGGCACTGACCCTGGGCAACACCACCGCCGGTTTCCCGGCCGAGGAACTGGCCGCCCTGCACCACGCGTGACCGGCTGACCTCGACGCCCCGTGGGCGGGCACCCCCTGACGCAGGAGGTGCCCGCCCACGGGGCGTTCCGCCGCCGGACCGACGCGGGCCCACCGCCGGGGCACCGACGGCACGGCGAGCCCGGTGAAGGGCACGGCGAAGGGCACGGCGAAGGCCGCCGACCGGTGGACGGTCGGCGGCCTTCGCCGGAGGGCCGGTCAGGAGGAGGCGAGTTCCCGCGCGTTCGCCACGGCGGCGGGCTGCCCGCCCGTGGCCCAGGCGCGCAGGGCCTGCTCGGCGATCCGGGAGTGCTCGGTGACGACGTCGTCGGACGCGCCGCCGATGTGCGGGGTGAGCGTGACGTTGTCGAGCCGGAAGAGCTCGCAGTCGGCGTCCGGCGGCTCGTTCCAGAACACGTCGAGGCCCGCCCCGGCGATCCGCTTCTCCCGCAGGGCCGTCATCAGCGCGGCCTCGTCCACGACGGCCGCGCGGCCGGCGTTGACGAAGTAGGCGTCGGGGCGCATCAGGGCGATCTGCTCGCTGCCGACCAGGCCCACCGTCGAGGCGTTGAGGGGCACGTGCACGGTGACGACGTCGGAGCGGCTCATGAGGTCGTCGAGGGCGACCACCTCGGCGTCGTCCCCGAAGGCGCCCTGCGCCAGGAAGGGGTCGTGGACCAGGACCTTCATGCCGAAGGCCAGCGCCCGGCGCATCACCCGGCGCCCGATCGCGCCGCCGCCGAGGATGCCCAGGGTCCGCCCGCCCAGGCCGATGCCGCGGAAGCGGACGTAGGGCTCGAACAGGTCGTCGGCCTTCCAGTTGCCCTCCCGCATCCAGCGCTCGGCCTCGCCGGTGTGCCGGACGGTGGACAGGATCAGCGTGAAGGCGAGATCGGCGGTGATCTCGGCGTTGCGGGCCGGGGTCGCGGCGACCGGTATGCCGCGCCGGGTGCAGGCGGGCAGGTCGACGTTGACGGGGTTGGCCCGGCAGGAGACGACGAACTTCAACGCGGGTGCCGCCGCCAGGGCGGCCTCGTCGAGCTTGTCCACCTCGCAGACCACGGCGTCCGCCGCCGCGAGCCGTTCGGCGAGCTCCGGCCTGGCGAGGGAGTCGCCCGCCATGGACGGCTCCACGGTCTCGACGTCGAACAGGTCGGTCAGCCGTTCGGCGGCCGCCGGATCGAAGGGCGCGGTGATGAGCAGCCGCATACGGGGCGACGCGTTGGTCACGAGGTCTCCATTCCGTCGGCGCGGACCGCCGACGCTGAGGGGGCAGGGGTGGCTGAGGACGTGGGCGTGGGGGAGCGCAGCTCCCGCAGCGCGGGCCAGACCGGGCGCAGGGCGTCCCGGGCGGCGGCGAACGTGCGTGCCTGGCGGTCGTACAGGTCCCGCAGCGTGGGCTCGGGCCGGAACGTGGCGGCCGGGCAGGCCAGGGCGGCGAGTGCCGCGTCGAGGTCGTCGGCGAGGCCGCCGGCCACCATGGCCAGCGCGGCCACTCCGCGTGCTCCCAGCTCGGGCTCGGTGGAACGCTCCACCGGCTGTCCGGTGACGTCGGCGAGCACCTGGCAGAACAGGTCCGACGAGGCCGACCCGCCCGCGATCCGCAGGGCCCGTCCCCGGACGGGCTCCCCGAGGCACTCGCGCAGCGTGAAGGCGATCCCCTCGTAGACGGCGCGCAGCAGCTCCCCCGGCGTGGTCCGTACGCTCATGCCCAGCCAGGAGGCGGACGCCGCCCTGTCGACGAACGGGGCGCGCTCACCGCTGGGCGAACCGTAGGGGAGGTAGAGGACACCGCCCGCGCCGGGGCCGGCCGCCCGTGCGAGACGCTCCACCTCCGCCCAGTCGCTGGTCTCCAGCCCGGTCACCGTACGGACCCAGTCGAGGTTCGGCGCGCCCGTCATGGGGGCGAGGCATTCGATGACCTGGCGGCCGAAGCCGGTCGCCAGCGTGATCCGGCCCTCGGCGCGGCAGCCCCCGCTGTCCTGGTGGATCGTCCCGGCGAAGGCCGTGGTCCCCACGATGAGGTAGGCGTCCCGGGGCCGGACGGCCCCCAGGCCGACGCCCGCGGCGGCGCTGTCGACCAGGCCGGCCGCCACGGGGACGCCGACCGGAAGGCCGGTGGCGTCGGCGGCCTCGGCGCTGACCGTGCCCGCCGCGGCCTGCGGCGGTCGGACGGGCGCGAGCAGCCTCCGGAAGCGCTGGTGGCCGAGCCCGTCGATCAGCTCGTCGGAGTACGCGCCGGTGGCCACGTCCAGATAGGTGCGCGACGCCTCGGAGGCGTCGGTGGCCACCTCACCCGTCAGCCGGAAGCGGATCCAGTCCTTGCAGTTCAGCTGGTGTGCGGCCCGTTCGACCTGCTCGGGGCGCTCCTCCGCCAGCTGTTCGAGCAGGACCGGCAGGGCGCCGGGGAACAGGGCGGAGCCGGTGCTCCGGCGCACCAGCGCGGCGCGGCCGTCCCGTTCCCACCGGGCGACCCGGCCGGCGGCCCTGCCGTCCATCCAGATCACGGCCGGCCCGCACGGGTGGCCGGCCGCGTCCACCAGCCACGCGCCGTCGCCCTGCCCGGTCACCCCCACCGCGACGATCTCCACGCCCTCGCCGGCCTGCCGGACGGACTCCCGCACGGTGGTACGGACGGCGGACCACACCTCGTCCATGTCCTGCTCCACCCGGTCGCCGTGGCGCGCGACCCGCAGGGGCACGCGTGACCAGCCGAGTTGTTCGCCGCTTCGCGCCAGGACGACAGCCTTGACCGCGGTGGTGCCGGCGTCGATGCCGACCACTGCCTGCCGAGTCACTGATGGACCTCCCACAGCCGAGCCCACCATCACTGAACAATAGTTCAAGAGATGATCTAAAGTACGGTGAACTTAGGCGTCCGGGCCGCGGTAGTCAACCGGCCCCGCCCGCCCGCCGCTCGCCGGGCCACGTGCGCCGTTCCCGGACGCACCAGGGCCTGTCCGACGGTTCGCGTGCGCGTGGCGGGAATTGTCGGACAAGCCCTAGAGTGGCCGGAGGGCCACGCAGACCGGTGGTCCGGCCGCACCGGCTGGGGTGACGGATGGCCTTCGCGCTCGATGTGACCAGCGGGTCCTCGCTGCTCGCCGCCTACGGCGCGCTGGCGGTCCTGGTGGTGACCTTCGTCGAGGCGGGGGTGCCGGTGGTCGGTTTCCTCGTCCCCGGTGACACGCTGCTCTTCCCGGCCGGGGTGCTCTGCGCCTCGGCGCCCACGGCGGCCGAGCACCACGGCCCCTACCTCACCCTCTGGCAGGTGCTGCTCTGCGCGGCGGTCGGCTCGGTGGCCGGTACCCAGCTGGGGTTCGTGCTCGGGCGGCACGGGGGCCGGGCGCTCACCGCGCGCGGCCGGGGCCCCCGGCTCAGGACCGCGGTGGACCGCTCGGAGGACCTGCTGCACCGCTACGGGCGGCGCCGGGCGATCGTGCTCGGGCGGTTCCTGCCGATGGTGCGCTCCGTGCTCGGGCCGCTGGCCGGCGCGCTGCGGGTGCCGACCCGCACGTTCGTGCTCTGGCAGGTGGTGGGCGGGCTGCTCTGGACCCAGGGCACGGTCCTGGCCGGCTTCGCGCTGGGCGCGTCCTTCCCGCAGGTGGGCGACTATCTGCTGCCGGTGGTCCTGGTTCTGGTGGCGGTCTCGGCGCTGCCGCTGCTGCTGTCCCGGCGCAGGCGGGGCGGCTCCCCGGAGCCGACGGCGGGGCCCGGCCCTGGGCCGGGAACGAGGCCGGGAAAGGAACCGGAGCCGGAGTCACGGCCAGAACCGGAACCGGAGCCGCGGCCGGGTCCGGGTTCCAGGCCCCGGCCGGGGGAGTGACGGGCCCGCCGCCGACGGGCGGCCGGGCCGGTGTGAACGCGGCCGTGCCGCGGTTCGTCCCCCTCGACGAACCGCGGCACGGACCCCCTCTGTGTCAGAGACGCTGCCACAGGGCCGGGACGATGGGCGGCTCCCAGCCGACCTGGGCCTGGTGGCCCTGGAGGCATCGGTAGCTCACCCCGCCGTAGGTCACGACGTCGCCCGCCTGGTAGGTGGTGCCCGCGGCCCAGGTACCGCCCGGGTTACCGGGATCGGTGCCGACGACCAGCGAGTAGGTGGTGCTGTGGGCGACCGAGCCGGTGCCGGTCACCGTGATGCTGTACGTGCCGGCGGCGGCCGAGGCGCCGACCGAGACCGTCATGGTCGCGGACGAGCCGGACTGCACCGAGGACGGGCTGAACGAGACCGTGACGCCGGCCGGCGCGCCCGAGGCGGTGAGGTTCACCGTCTGGGCCGAACCGGCGGTGGTGGCGGTGGACACGGTCGCGGTGGTGGAGCCGCCCGGGGTGGCGTTGCCGGTCGCCGGGTTCACCGCGACGGAGAAGTCGTTGGTCGGCACGGTGCCGCCGACCGAGGTCTTCCACACGGTGTACGCGACGCCGTCCGCACTGCGGTTGAGGACGGTGGCGTCGATGTTGCCGGTGGTGTCGCAGGACTGGTGGTAGCAGGAGTCGTAGGCCCGGTTGGCCGTGCCGCCCCACTTCGCCGCCTGGGCCGAGGTCTTGACGGCGCTGGCGCCGGCCGCGTAGCCGGAGGTGGGGATGCCGGCCTGCTGGAACGAGTAGTCGTCCGAGCGGCCCTGGCCCTCGACGTTCTCCTCCGGCTGGAGGTTCAGCGAGTCCCAGTACGCCTTCATCGGCGCGGAGGTGGTGGAGCCGATGTTGTTGATGAAGTAGCCGGCGTTGGGCGAGCCGACCATGTCGAAGTTGTAGTAGCCCTTGATCGCGGCGCGCTGGGCCGAGCTCAGCTGGCCGACGTAGGACTGGGAGCCCTGGAGGCCCTGCTCCTCACCGGTCCACCAGGCGAACCGGACGTGCCGGGTCAGGCTCGGGTTCTGCTGCGCCAGGACCAGCGCGTTCTCCAGCAGCACGGCCGAACCGGAGCCGTTGTCGTTGATGCCGGGCCCGGCCGCCACGCTGTCCAGGTGGGCGCCGAACATGGTCACCTGGTCGGCCGGGCCGCCCGGCCAGTCGGCGATCAGGTTGTTGGAGGTGTAGGTGCAGGAGGTGCAGGTCTGCTCGCTGACGGTGTAGCCGGCCGCCTGGAGCTTGCCCTTGATGTAGGCGAGCGACTGGGAGTGCCCGGCGCTGCCGGCCCGCCGGTTGCCGCCGTTCTGCGAGGCGATGGTGTTCAGCTGGGTCAGGTGCGCCTGCACCTTGGCCACGTCGATGTCGGGCGCGTTGCCGCCGGGGTTGCCGCCGCCGACCGTCAGCGTGTACTGCGCGGTGTGGGTGGCGCTCCCGGTGCCGGTCACCGTGATGGTGTACGTGCCGGCGGGCACCGCGGCGGACGTCGAGACGGTCATCGTGGCGGACGAACCCGCCTGCACCGAGGACGGGTTGAAGGAGACGGTGACGCCGCTGGGTGCGCCCGAGGCGGTCAGGTTGACCGTCTGCGCGGTGCCCTGGGTCACGGCCGTGGTGACCGTCGAGCTGGTCGAGGCGCCGGGCTGGACGGAACCGGAGGCCGGGCCGAGGGCCAGCGAGAAGTCGTTGGTGCCGTTGGTCGTGCAGGCCGGGTCACCGGTCTGCGCGGGCACGCCGACCGCGTCCCAGGCGGCCTTGGCCCGGTTGAAGAAGGTGCAGCTCGGGTCGAGGCTCTTGGCCGCGGTCAGGGTCGCGGTGCGGTACCGCTTGTACGTCATGCCGCTGGTCTTGAGCAGCATGCCGCCGTAGAAGATCCGCCCGGCGTCCCGGATGCCGACGCCGGTCACCGAGGAGTTGTTGCAGGTCGGGCTGGTCGGCTTGCCGCCGCCCGGGTTGGAGCCCTCGGCGAGCAGGTAGAACCAGTGGTTCAGCGGGCCGGCCGCGGCGTGCTCCTCGGTGTTCGGGATCGAGGAGGAGTAGCAGTTCGGGTTGTTGCCGACCAGCGAGGGGTTGTACATGTTCCGGATCGGCCCGTTGCCGACCAGGTTGATCATCTCGCCGACGGTGTAGTCCGGGGTGTCGTACGGGGCCGGCTCGTTGGCGTACGCCTCGGTGAGGGCGCCCATGATGTCGCCGGTCGCCTCGCCCAGGCCGGACTCGTTGTTGGCGCCGCCGGGCGTGTACTGGTCGAGGCCGTGGCCGAACTCGTGGCCGACCACGTCGATCGCGGCGATCCACTCGTTGGCGTTGTTGTGGCCGATCGAGACCGAGGAGCCGTCCCAGTAGGCGTTGACGTCGTTCAGGCCGACCTTGACCGGCCAGCTGCCGCCGTTGCCGTTGTGGCCGTTGCGGCCCAGCCAGTCGCGGAGCATGTCCCATTCCTTCTGCGCCGCGAACATCACGTCGGCGCAGCCGGTCTCCTTGCTGGTCGGGTTGCCGGTGCCCCAGGAGTCGCTGGACTTGCTGAACACCTGGCCGGTGCTGTAGTCGGCGCAGCTGAGCCCGGGCCGGCCGGGGTCGCGCAGCGAGTACGAGCCACCGGAGTTGGTGGTGCTGATGGTGACCGGGGCGGGGCCGTTCCACTTGCTGTTGGCGGTGCCGGCCCGGACGTCGTCGTAGCTGTCGACGACCTCGCCGGTGCGGGCGTCCACGAAGACGTGCAGCCGGCTGGGGGCGGTGGCGGTCCGGCCGGTGAGCACGGTCTCCCAGGAGAGCCGTCCGGTGCCGTCCTTGACCCGGACGACCAGACGGCGCGACTCGACGCCGTCCACGGTCGCGAGCCTGGTCCGGGCGGCCTTCTCGGCGTCGGCGGCGCTCACCACGGGAGTGGTGGAGCCGCCGACCGGCCCGGAGGCGGCCGACTGGAGGCCGCGCACCCGGCCCTGGCCGTCGGCTATGACGACGGCGTCGCCGCCGACCACCGGCAGGCCGTGGTAACTGCGCTCGTACGCGACCGAGTACAGACCGCCGAGCCACGGGGTCACCGCGGTGCGCTCGTAGGTCTCGCCCGGGCCCTTGGCCAGGGCGTCCAGGCCCGCCGCGGCGGCCTGGTCGGCGGCGGAGACGGCCGCGGCCAGTGCGCTCGGTGGAGCGGCGGCCGGACCGGGGTCGGCGGCGGCCTGCCCGGCGCTGGTGGCGGCGAGCATTCCGGCCAGAACGGTCAGGGTGGTGGCTGCGGTCAGCAGCCTCCCTGCTGTCAGTCTGTGTTGCATCGAGGCTCCTCGAACGTGGGGGTCCTCGACCGCGGACGACGTGCCAGTGCCGTACCGCAGGCCGCATCGGGGGGCGGCCGTGCGGGCCGTCCGCGCTCGGGTGACCGGAACCCTCACACACCGTCATGTTCGGGTCAACGGAAGTCGCAGCAGTTCAGAGGGGTTGGCAAGTTCTGTCAAGTCTCCGATCCCGCAAAGAGGTTGAGACCACCTTAAGGAAGAGGTTGAGACCACCTCATGTACGGATCGGGCGCTCGTCGAGTACCGTCCTCAGAGTCGGAAGACCGCGAAGGGCGGGGAGGACTCGGGGGAGGAAGCCCGTGCACCGGAACCGCGCAGACGCGCCGTCCGCGGCGTCCGCCGCCGACCTCTGGCGGGCCTTCGGCGCCCGGCTGCGCCACTGGCGCCGACGCGCCGGCCTCACCCAGGCCCAGCTCGGTGCCGAGATCGGCTACGACCACACCGCCGTCAGCAAACTCGAACACGGCATCCGCAGGGTCACGCCGAGGATCGCCGACCGGATCGACGAACTGCTCGCCACCGGAGGCGAGTTGCGTACCGCCTGCGACCGGGCCGAGGATGCCGAACAGCGGGCCGCCCAGCCCCCGCCGCCCGCCGCGGCCATCCCGTCCGGCCTCTTCCGCCCGCCGCTGCCCGGCGGCCCCCCGCCGCCGGCGCCGCTGCCGCCCCTCCCGCCCGGCCGTCCGCCGGGCCGGCTCCCCGACTACGGCCTGCTCTGCCCGCTGCACGGCGCCGCCGGCTGCGCCGTCCCGGACGCCGCCGACATCGCCGAACTGCACGCCGCCTTCTGCGCCGCCGACCCCGCCGCTCCGCCACCCCTGGACGCCGACACCGCGCACGCCCTCACCGGGCTGCTCGCCGCCCACCTGCGCTCCGGCGAGGACCGCCCGCACCCAGGCCTCGCCGCCGCCGTCGAACGCACCCTGCACGCCGTCCTCGGCCGGCTGCCCGGCACCCCCGCCGACCGCCGCCGCCCGCTCGCCCTGCTCGCCGCCGAGTACGCGCACGCGGCCGGGGCGCTGCGCATGCAGCACGGCCGCAACGCCACCGCGATGGCCTGCTTCGACCGCGCGCTCGGCTGGTCCGAACTGGCCGACGACCCCGCCACCCAGGTCGCCGCGCTCAGCGACATGAGCACCCTCGCCCGCCTGGACGGCGACGCCGCCGCCGCCCTCGGCTACGCCCGCGAGATCGGCCGTGCCGCCCCCGGCCGGCACTGGGCCGGCGCCATGTCCCAGGTCGGCCAGGCCCGCGCGCACGGCCTCGCGGGCGACGTCCGGGAGACCGTCCGGCACATCGCCCGCGCCCGGCTGCACCTCGACCACATCGGCGAGCGCGACGAGTCCGACGCGCCCTGGCTCTCCATCGCCTCGATGCACCTGCGGGTGGAGTCCGGGGCCGCCGCCGCCCTGCGCGACGTCGCCGCCGCCGTCGGCGACCCGCGGCTCGCCCAGCGCGCCCTGGACGCCGCCCGGACGGCGCTGCGCCTGCTCGGCCCGGCCCAACTCCCCGCCACCCGGCTGCTGTTCACCGTCCGGGTCGCCGACTGCCACCTCTGCGCCCACGACCCCCAGGCCGCCGTCTCGCTGCTCGGGCCGGCTCTGGAGGGCGCCACCCCCGGCCTGCCCGCGCTGGTCGGCCACGAACTGCGCGGCCTGCGCGGCCGGCTGGTGGCCCAGCGCCACCGCCGGCCCGAACTCGCCGACACCGCAGACCGCCTGGCCGAACTCGCCGGCTGAACGGCCCACCCTGCCCCCGCCCCGGCCGGGCGGGAGGGGCATTCCTCCCGCCAGGTGCCCGACGGGTCGTCACCGATGGTGCCCGGGGGAAAGAGGGGTGCGAGCGCCGGAGCGAGGAGTGTCGGCAGCGGGCCGGAGCGCCCGGAGGCGACCCGGGGGGGAAAGGAAGGGCCCACCCCGGCCCCGGTGACCCACCGCGACCGGCTTCCCGTACGCGGTGCCCACCTCGTCCGGGCCGGGTGTCGGCGGCCCGGGCCCGCCCTTCGGCCGGTGGTCTTCCGGTGGGCCCGGAGTACCGTGGAAGACATCGGGGACAGTGTCGCCGTCGGCTGCCGCCGCCGGTGTTCCCGAGAGTCGGAGAAGCCGGAGGTGTGGGCCTCCGGGAGGCGGTGTCGCCGCGTGACAGTGCACGGTCCGGCGCGACGGCGGCCGGAGACATTCCCGGTGCGAGGGCGTATGGACGAGATCGACGACTCCTCGCGGAGCCCGGTCGGGGCGGTCGGCAGGGTGACGGTGCCGATCCCGTCCGACGGACCGGGCGAGGTGCTGGTCGCGCTGCGGGGTGGATCGGAGGCGTTCGCGGCGTGGGCCGCACAACCGGTCGGCCGGGACGCCCGGGTGGTCGTGGTCGACATGATCTCGGCCCGTTCGGTGCTCGTCGAACTCCTGCCGTCCTGAACCGGGACGAGCCGGAACCGGGACGAGCCGGAACCCGTGCGGCCGGAACCCGCGCGGTAGGAAGCAGTACGAACCCGTGTAGTACACCAGGTGGTCAGTCATGTTGTTCTGGCACGTTCCCGCCCCCAACGAGGCGATGCTCATCTCCGGGTCCAAGCGGCAGTCGCAGGACACCCAGTTCCGGATCGTCACCGGGCACGGGAGCTTCGTGCTCCCCGTGAAGCAGAAGGCCCGGATGCTCTCCCTCGCCCTGCAGGAGGCGGAGATCGCGGAGGACTGCGTGACGCAGCAGGGGATCCGGCTCACCGTCCGCGCGGTCTGCGTGTTCAAGGTCGGCGACGACGCGGTGTCGATCGCCAACGCCGCCCGCCGCTTCCTGTCCGAGCAGAACCAGATGGAGGAGCTGGTCGGCCGGATCTTCGCCGGGCACCTGCGCTCGATCATCGGCGGGCTGACCGTGGAGCAGATCATCCGTGAGCGCAGCCGGGTCGCCCAGGAGGTCATGGCCGGCAGCCACGGCGAGATGGAGAAGCTCGGCATCGTGGTGGACGCCCTGCAGATCCAGGAGATCGAGGACGCCACCGGCTACATCGACAACCTCGCCGCGCCGCACGCCGCGGCGGTCGCCGGCCAGGCCCGGATCGCCCGGGCCAAGGCGGACCAGGAGGCCACCGAGCGCGAGCAGCAGGCCGCCGCGCTGAAGGCCGAGTACGAGCGTGACACCGCGATCAAGCGGGCGGGCTTCCTGGCGCAGACCGAGGAGTCCAACGCCCGCGCCGCCCAGGCCGGCCCGCTCGCCCAGGCCCGGGCGTCCCAGGAGGTCATCGAGCAGCAGACGGCCCTCGCCGAGCGCCAGGCCGCGCTGGCGGCCCAGCGTCTGGAGGCGGAGGTCCGCCGCCCGGCCGACGCCGAGGCGTACCGGCAGCGGACGCTCGCCGAGGCGAGCCGTGACCGGGCGAAGTTCGAGGCCGACGGCAACGCCTACACCGAGCGGACGATCGCCCAGGCCCAGGCCGATGCCAACAAGGCCCGGGCCGCCTCGCTCCGGGACGGCAACCAGGAGCTCATCGCGGCCAACCGGGTGGTGGAGAACCTGCCGGCGCTCGCCGAGGCGGCCGCCCGCGGCATGGCCGGAGCCAGCCTCACCGTGCTGAACGGCACCGACGGCGTCAACCAGCTGGCGGCCGGCATCGTCGGCGAGGGCCTGGCCATCCTGCACTCCCTCCAGCCCGGGGTGGCGGCCCCGGCCGTCAACGGAAGGCCCACTCCCCGCACGCCCGAGAAGACCTGACCGCCGGGTGCGGCCCGGCAGTCCGAATATTCCGGGCAGTTGATATTCCCGGATCTCGCGGATCTCGCGGACCTCGTGCGGGATTTTCTCGCGCGAGGTCGATCAACAGTCCTCAATTAGGAATTATTGTCATACCCGCACGGAATTAATGCGCCGTGCGAAGTATTTCCTCCGTGTAACAGCCCCGGTGGTCACATTGCCGTGATCCGGTCTGCCAGAATCCACCGTGCTCGACTGCACCGAGCAGGGACTCCTGATTCCGTGGGCCGATTCGGCACGCCCAGGCGGATGACGGGCGAATCGACGGCGGGGTTGAAGATGACGCTCTCTGAGCATGGTTCCGCTGTTCTCCCCCCATCGGGTCCGGAGGGCCGCGATCGCCGGGCGGAGCGCCGCCCGTGGACGCTCATGTACCACTCGGTGGACACCGAACCCGAGGACCCCTACCTCGTCACGGTGCATCCCGACCGGCTCCGCGGCCAGCTGCGCTGGCTCTCGCACAGCGGCCTGCGAGGGGTCTCCGTCGGCGAGCTGGAGCGCGCCCACGCCGCCGGCACCGCGGCCGGGCTCGTCGGCCTCAGCTTCGACGACGGCTACCGGGACTTCCTCGACCAGGCCGTGCCACTCCTGGCGGACCACGGCTTCACGGCGACCGTCTACGTCGTGGCGCGGAAGATGGGCGCCGACAACGACTGGGACCGCGAAGGGCCGCGCAAGCCCCTGATGACCGCCCGGCAGGTCCGCGCCGTGGTCGACGCCGGGATGGAGGTCGGCTCGCACAGCCTCACGCATGTCGCCCTGGCCGGTCTCGCCCCCGAGCGGCTGACCGCCGAGGTCGCGGAGAGCCGCAGCATCCTCCAGGACGTCACCGGCTGCGCCGTCGAGGGCTTCTGCTACCCGTACGGGTCCTTCGACCCGGCCGCCGTCGGGGCCGTCGAAGCGGCCGGCTACACCCACGCCTGCGCCGTCAGCCCCGGGGCCGCGGCCGGCCCGCACACTCTCCCGCGCAGCTATGTGGGGGACCGCGACGGCCCGCTGCGCCTGACGGCCAAGTACCTGCGCCACCGCTGGACCCGCTGACGCGACCGGGCTGACGCGACCGGGCTGCCGCGACCGGGCGCCGGGCCGCAGCCGGCCCGGTGCCCGGCCGTGGGTCTCACTCGCCGGTCGCCGGCTCCAGGCGGAGCCAGGAGGCGTGCCACAGCAGGCCGCACTGGCGGTCGCAGCCCGTCTCCGGCAGCGGCTCGCCGCCGCACCGCAGGCTGTCCAGGACGTACCAGTCGCCGCCGACCGGCCGCTGCCACCAGGCCAGCGCCCGGTGGCCCACGTGGGTCGCGCCGTGGCGGGTGCCCGCGAACCTGGCCATGCCGGGGTGGAACGGCACCCCGTGCAGCCGGCCCGAGCCGTCCAGCGTGGCCTGGATCTCCGGGAGGCTGCGGACGGTGGCCCGGTAGTCGGACGGGATGACGTGGGCCGCCTCCGCCGTGGACGGCTCCAGCCACTCGTCCCGGAAGAGCAGGGCGCAGGCCAGCCCGCAGCCCTGCGTCCGGTCCGCGCCCAGACAGGTGGCGCCCGCCAGCGTCGTGGTGGAGGAGAGGCGGCGCATCCGGTAGTGGTCGTCGACCATCCGCCGGACGATGTGCTCGACCCGGTAGGTGCGGCCGCAGTACGACCACTGGCTGTCGGTGAACCAGAGACCGCGGTGGCGGTCCTGCTCGTCGAGGGTCGCCCGGACGGCATCGGCGTCCTTGACCCGCACCCAGTCGCCGACCGCGAACGCCGAGGGGCGGCCGGGCGCGGGCACCCCGGCGTGGCGCTCGCGGGCCTCCTCGCGCGCCATCCGGGCCTGGCGGACGAGGCCGAGCGGGGGGAGGTCCCGCAGCGGCAGGCTCTTGTACTGGCAGCGGGCGGCCGGCCCGGTGAATACGGGGCTGACAGAAATGGCCGGCTGGGAATCCTTGACCGTCACGTGTGAATCCCATCTTCTCGGATCGGGGGCACTGCACGCAGCAGGTTACCGCCGGGACGAGTGGCGCGCGGAAACGCCGGGCGGAGCGTGTGTCCGGAAAGGCCCGGGGAGGCGGCGCGGCGTTTTCCCGTGTGTCGGGGTGCGGGATTTCCGGAGCATTGCCCTAATGTTGCACACGTCGCCCGGTGGAGTGGCCGAGAGGCGAGGCAGCGGCTTGCAGGGCCGCGTACATGGGTTCGATTCCTATCTCCACCTCCAGCGCCCCGACCGGGGCCCGCTCACGCGGCGCCCGCCGGATCTCCTGCCGGCGGGCGCCGCCCGCCCGCGCTCCGGACGCGCCCCGCCCGGAGCGCGGGCGCGCTCAGGCCGGCGCGGCTCCGCGCAGCAGAAGCAGTGCCACGGCGGTCGCCGCCAGCCCCAGGGTCGCCAGGAACGGCAGCCGGCTGCGCGGATCCCGGCCGGTCGGCAGCACGGTGGCCGCGGCCAGCGCACCGGTGACGGCGAACGCGGCCCACCCGGCGCGTCCGGCCGGTCCGGCGGGCCCGAACGCCAGGACGGCCGACGCGGCCAGCAGCACGACGGGCGCGAGCGCCCGGACCCGGCGGCGGCCCAGTCGCTGGGGGAGTCCGCGCACGCCCGCGGCCAGGTCGGCCTCGATGTCCGGGAGCACGTTGGTGAGGTGCGCCCCGACACCCAGGAGCGCCCCCGCCGTGGCCGACCAGACGGGCGGCCACGGATGGCCGGGCAGCCCCAGCGTGACGAAGGCGGGCAGCGCGCCGAAGCCCACGGCGTAGGGCAGCCAGGAGGCGGCGGTGCGTTTGAGGCCGAGGTTGTAACCCCACGCCGCCGCGACACCGGACAGATGGGCGGCGGCCGCCCAGGGCCCGCTCGCCAGCGACAGCGGCACGCAGAGGCCCAGCGCGCCGCCCGCCGCGACGGACACCGTCGTCGGGCCGAGCGCGCCCGCGGCCAGGGGCTTGTCCCGCCGGCCCGCCGCGAGGTCACGCGCCAGGTCGACCCGGTCGTTGCACCAGCCCACCGACAGCTGACCGGTGAGCACGGCGGACGCCACCAGCAGGCAGCCGGCCGCGCTCCGCCCGGACACCGCGGCGAGCGCCGTCATCAGCACGGTGACCGCCGCCGTCGGCTCGGGGTGGCACGCCCGCAGCAGCGCGAGCGCCGACCGGCCTGCTCGACGGTGCGTCAACTCCACGGCTCCGCCGACCCGGTGGACATCGCTACGACCGCTTTCGGTGGTGGGCACACCGTGATGCTAGATCCGGCCGGGGCCGCAGGGCCGGATCGGCGCGGCCCTCGCGGCTGAGGGCGATTTGATGCTGTTCGTCCCTATGCTGGGGCAATGACGCGAATCGCAGCCGTCCACGGGGTGTTGCCGGAGCACCGGTACGAACAGCACGAGATCACGGACGCGCTGGCGGCCATGGGGGCGGTGGGGGAGGGGCGGCGCGAACTGCTCGACCGGCTGCACGCCGCGTCCACGGTGCGCGGCCGCCGACTGGCCATGCCGCTGGAGCGCTACGCGGCCCTGAGCGGGTTCGGCGAAGCCAACGACAGCTTCATCACGGTGGCCCTCGAACTGGGCGAACGGGCCCTGGCCGAGGCGCTCGACCAGGCCGGACTGCGCCCGCGCGACGTGGACCTGCTGATCTCCACCTCGGTGACCGGCATCGCCGTCCCGTCCGTCGAAGCCAGGCTCGCCACCCGCCTCGGGCTGCGCGCGGACGTGAAACGGGTACCGGTCTTCGGGCTCGGCTGCGTGGCCGGCGCCGCCGGAATCGCCCGGCTCCACGACTACCTGGAAGGCCGGCCCGCCGACGTCGCGGTCCTGCTCTCCGTCGAACTCTGCTCCCTGACGCTGCAACGGACCGACGCCTCGGCGGCGAACCTGGTGGCCGGCGCGCTGTTCGGCGACGGCGCGGCCGCCGTGGTCGCGGTCGGCCGCGACCACCCGAGCCGCCGCCCGGACGACGGGCCCGTCGTGGTGGCGACCCGCAGCCGGCTCTACCCGGACACCGAGCGCCTGCTCGGCTGGGACATCGGGGACGGCGGCTTCCGGATCCTGCTCGGCGGCGAACTGCCCGGACTGGTCCGCCGTCACCTGGGGCCCGAGGTCCGCGCGTTCCTGGCCGACCACGACCTGAAGCTCCAGGACGTGACCGCCTGGGTCTGCCACCCCGGCGGCCCCAAGGTCCTGGACGCCCTTCGCGAGAGCCTCGATCTACCCGCCCAGGCACTGGAGTTGACCTGGCGTTCGCTCGCCGAGGTGGGCAACCTCTCCTCGGCCTCCGTGCTGCACATCCTGCGCGACACCCTCGCGCTGCGCCCCCCGCTGGCCGGCACCCCGGGCCTGCTGCTCGCCATGGGGCCCGGCTTCTGCTCCGAACTCGTCCTGATCCGCTGGTAGGCCGACGATGACCCCCTACACCGCCCTCGTCCTGCTGGTGGCCGCCGAACGCCTGGCTGAGCTCCGCACCGCACGCCGCAACACCGCCTGGAGCCGGCGGCACGGCGCCACCGAGTACGGGCGCGGCCACTACCCCGTCATGGTCCTGCTCCACACCGCCCTGCTGGCCGGCTGCCTGGCCGAGACGGCCTGGGCGGACCGGCCGTTCCTGCCCGCGCTCGGGTGGCCGGCGCTGCTGCTCGCGCTCGCGGCGCAGGCCCTGCGCTGGTGGTGCGTCGGCACCCTCGGACCACGCTGGAACACCAGGGTGCTCGTGGTCCCCGGCCTGCCCCTGGTGGCCACCGGCCCGTACCGGGTGCTGAACCACCCCAACTACCTCGCGGTCGTGGCCGAGGGCGTCGCACTGCCCCTGGTCCACACCGCCTGGCTCACCGCGGCCGGCTTCACGCTCCTCAACCTCCCCCTCCTCGCGGTCCGGCTGCGCTGCGAGAACGCCGCCCTGCGCGCGGCCCCGGCCGCCGTACCGGACCGCGCCCCGGCCCCGTCCGGTACGGCCCCGTGATCGACCTCCTGGTGGCCGGCGGCGGCCCGGCCGGACTCGCCACCGCGATCCACGCCGCCCGGGCCGGCCTGGAGGTGGTGGTCGCCGAGCCCCGCCGGACGCCGGTCGACAAGGCCTGCGGCGAGGGGCTGATGCCCGCCGGCCGGCGGGCGCTGGCCGAGCTCGGCGTCACCGTCGACGGACACGCCCTCCGGGGGATCCGCTACCTGGACGACCGCCACCAGGCCGAGGGGCTCTTCCGGGGGGACCCGGGCCTGGGCGTCCGGCGGACCGACCTGCACGCCGCGCTGGACCGCCGGGCCCGCGAACTCGGCGTGGCCGTCCTGCCGTTGCGGGTGACCGCCGTCCACCAGGGCCGCGACAGCGTCACGGCGGCCGGGATCACCGCCCGCTACCTCGCGGCCGCCGACGGCCTGCACTCACCGATCCGGCGCGGCCTGCGCCTGGAGGCCCGGTCCGGCCGGGCACCGGCCCGGTACGGGCTGCGCCGGCACTTCGCCGTACCGCCGTGGACGGACTGCGTCGAGGTGTACTGGTCGGCCCGGTCCGAGGCCTATGTCACCCCGGTCGGCCCCGGCCTGGTCGGGGTCGCCGTCCTGACCGGCGACCGCGGCCCGTTCGACGAGCAACTGGCCCGGTTCCCCCGGCTGGCCGCCCGCCTGCCGCGGGCCGCGGCGACGCCCGTCCTCGGCGCCGGACCGCTGCGCCAGCGGGTCCGCGCCCGGGTGGCCGGGCGCGTCCTGCTGGTCGGCGACGCCGCCGGCTACGTCGACGCGCTCACCGGCGAGGGCCTGTCGATCGCCCTCGGCGCGGCCGACCAACTGGTGCGCTGCGTCCGGGCCGACCGGCCGCAGGAGTACGAGTCGGCGTGGCGCCGGGTGTCCCGGCAGTACCGGCTGCTGACCGGCTCCCTGCTCTGGCTGCGTGGGCAGCCCCGGCTGGCACACCGGATCGTGCCCACCGCCGCCCGTTTCCCCGCCGCCTTCGCGGCCGCCGTCAACCGGCTCGGCTGACCGCCCCGGGAGGACCTTCCGGCCCGGGCCCTCAGCCCCAGAAGTCCCGGTGGACCTCGCGGGCACCGTCGGTGTCCACCGGGCCGACCACGGGCAGGTCCCGCTGTCCGGCGGCGAACACCCGGCGGCAGGGCAGTGCCAGGGTCGGGTTCTTCTCGTCGGGCCCGGTCATCGCGCGCAGCTCGTCCTCGCCGAGGGCGTAGACGACCCGGCCGATGCCGGACCAGTAGACGGCACCCGCGCACATCGCGCACGGCTCGGTACTCGTGTAGAGGCTGCACCGGCTCAGGAAGCCGGCGTCGTACCTCGCGGTCGACAGCCGGACCAGGTTGGTCTCGGCGTGGCCGGTGGCGTCGCGCCCGGTGACGACGGTGTTCTCCGCCTCCAGCAGCACGGCGCCGTCGGGTCCGACGAGCAGTGCGCCGAACGGGTGGTTGCCGGCCTCCCTGGCTCGGCGGGCGGCGGCCACGGCGGCCAGCAGCAGGGTCCGGTCGGCCTCGGTCGCGGCGGGGTCGGAGGGGGTTCCGGTGGCGGTCATACGGTGGTCTCCTCGGTCTCGCGGGCTCAGCGGCGTCCGATGCCGGTGGACCCCACGGTAGGGCGGCACGGCCGGACACAGGGGTGGCCGGGCGCTCTCATGACGGCGCTCCGACGGGGCGGCGCCACACGGTCGGTGCGGCCGGGCGTGGGACCCTCCCGCTCCACTCGCACCCGGTTGCGCCGGGGCGCACGATGGGAGAGCACCCGCCCGCAGCCACCGGGCGCCGACACGGGAGGTCCGTCATGGACATCGGACCGGTCGAGTACGCGGTCATCGCCTTCCCGGGCAACAGGTTCCGCGGTGACATCGTCCCCGAGCTCAAGCGTCTGACCTCGGAGGGCATCGTCCGCATCATCGATCTGACCTTCATCAAGCGGGACGCGGACGGAACCGCCCGGGTGCTGGAGCTGGACGCGCTGGAGGAGGACGAGGCCGCCGCCTTCTCCGAGGTGGACGGCGAGATCCAGGGGCTGCTCAGCGAGGAGGACCTCGCCTCGGTCTGCGAGGAGATCCCGCCGGACAGCTCCGCCGCGATCATCGTCTGGGAGAACAGCTGGGCCACCCCGCTCGTCCGGGCGCTGAAGGAGGCCGGCGGCCTGCTGGTGGCCCGGGAGCAGGTCCCGCTGAGCATCGTCGAGGCCGATCTCGTCGCGATCGGCCACAAGCCCTGACCGCCCCACCCGAGGAGGAGAAGCTCATGATCGGCCGTCGTCTCTCCCGAGGCGGGCGCCCGGGGCTGATCGGCACCGCCGCCCGCACCGCCGTCGTGGCGGGCACCGCGACCGCGGTCTCCGGCCGCGTCGCCGCCCGGCACCAGCAGGCCGCCGCACCGCCGCCCGCCGCCGCACCGCCGCCACCCGCTGCCGCACCTCCGCCGCCTCCACCGCCTCCACCGCCTCCTCCGCCGGACGACCAGGTGCTGGCCGGTCTGGAACGCCTCGCCGCGCTCCGGGCGCAGGGGATGCTCAGCGAGGAGGAGTTCGCCGCTGCCAAGCAGCGCGTCCTGGCCCCGTGATGCGCCGGGCCCGTGACACGCCGGCCCCGTGATGCGCCGGGCCCTCCGTGCCGGCGGTGGCACGGAGGGCCCGGCGCATGCCCGAGGGGGCGTCCGAGGGGGGTGTCAGGCCTGCTGGATGCCGGGGTGGCCGGCCTCCGAGACGAAGGAACCGGAGGTGCTGATCGTGCCGCCCGGCGTGGTGATGTGGGAGACGGTCCGGTAGTCGGCGCGCGCGTGCCGGCGGTCGAGGGTGAGCGTGGTGTAGCCGCGCCGCCCGTCGTAGAACTTCATGTGCGGGTTGGCCGCCAGGAGGGTGCTCCAGTTGGAGGGCCGCTCCTCGCCGTCCCCGTCGCTGCTGATCGAGGTGCCGACGAACTCGACGCCCACCGTCCGGGACGCCGGGTCGTTGAAGTCCCGCTTGACGTCCAGGGCGTAGGCCACGTGGACGTCGCCGGTGAGGATCACCAGGTTCTTCACGCCCGCCCGCTCGACCCCGGTCAGGAGCCGCTCGCGCGCGGCCGGGTAGCCGTCCCAGGCGTCCATCGAGAGCTTGGACGTCGGGTTGGTGGTGTTCTTCCTCTGGCTGAACACCACCTGCTGCGGCAGCACGTTCCAGACCGCGCTGGAGCGGCGGAAGCCGTCCAGCAGCCACCGCTCCTGGGTGGCGCCGGTGAGCGTGCGCGCCGGGTCGGCGGACTCCGGGGTCGGGTACTGCCAGCCGTCGCCGTTGGCCTGGTCGGAGCGGTACTGGCGGGTGTCCAGGATGTCGAACTGCGCCAACTGGCCGTAGTGGACGCGGCGGTAGAGCTTCAGGTCGGTGCCGTCGGGCTTCGGCATGCGCAGCGGCATGTTCTCCCAGTAGGCCCGGTAGGCGGCGGCGCGGCGGGCCACGAACGCCTCGGGCGACTGGCCCTTCTCGGGGATGCCGGCCGCGTAGTTGTTCTCCACCTCGTGGTCGTCCCAGGTGACGTACCAGGGGAAGGCGGCGTGCGCGGCCTGGAGGTCCGGGTCGGTCTTGTAGAGGGAGTACCGGAGCCGGTAGTCCTCCAGCGTCGTGGTCTCGTGGTTGTAGAGCGCGGGCAGGGTGCGGTCGGTGTACTTCCGGTCGCCGCCGACCGCGTCGATCCCGTACTCGTAGATGTAGTCGCCGACGTGGAAGACGGCGTCCAGGTTCTCGTTCGCGAGGTGGCGGTACGCGGTGAAGTAGCCGTCCTCGTAGGCCTGGCAGGAGACCAGGCCGAGGCGGACCTCGTCGAGCTTCCGGCCCCGGGCGGGCGCGGTGCGGGTGCGCCCGGTCGGGCTGCTCCAGCTGCCGACGGTGAACCGGTACCAGTAGACCCGGTCGGCGTCGAGGTCGTCCACGTCGACGTGCACGCTGTAGTTGAACTCCGCGTGCGCCCTGGCCGTGCCGCGCCGGACGACCTTCCGGAAGCGCTCGTCCCGGGCGATCTCCCAGCCGACGCGCACCGTGCCGGTGGGCGGCAGCCCGTTGCCCGGCTCGTACGGGCGGGGGGCGAGCCTGGTCCACAGCACCACCGCGTCGGGGAGCGGGTCGCCGGAGGCCACGCCGAGGGTGAACGGGTTCTCGGTCAGCGAGCGGGGGGCCAGTTCGGCGTCGGCCGCCTGCGCGTCGGGCAGGTTGGTGGTGAACGCCAGCGCGGCGGCGGCCGAGGTGACGGTGAGGAACCGTCGGCGGCCGAGGCGGGTCGCCGCCTCCCTGAGCTGCTGGTCGGGCGACAGGTGATCGGCGGTACGGGCCATGGGTCCAGTGCCTTTCGAATCTCGACGGTGTGCGAAGGAATTCGAGTGGACGGCGCCGTACGCCAGGAGTCCGATTGCTGGCAAATGAGTGATCATCAGATGAGAGCGGTGTCCGAAACGGTCAATTGCCGCAGAGCCGGGCCGGGGCCGGGGCCCGGCGGCGCGCACGCGCCGCCGGGCGGAGCGGGGGTCAGCCGGCCCGGTGGACGACCTCGCCGCCGACCACGGTGAGGTCGACCCGGGCGTCCAGCAGGGCCTTCGGGTCCAGGGCGAAGAGGTCCTCCGAGAGCAGCACCAGGTCGCCCAGCTTGCCGGGGGTGAGCGAACCCAGGCGGTCGTCCAGGAAGTTGGCGTAGGCGCTGCCCAGGGTGTAGCCGCGCAGCGCGTCCGCCAGCGAGACGGTCTCGCCGGGCACCCAGGCCTCGCCGCCGGCCAGGCCCTGGCGGGTGACGGCGGTGTAGAGGCCGACCAGCGGATCCATCTCGGCGACGTTCCAGTCGCTGGAGAACGCCAGCACCGCACCGGCCTCCTGGAGGCTGCGCATCGGCCAGGCCTTGGACCAGCGCTGCTCGCCGACGGCCTCGGCCCAGTCCCGGCCGGGGCCGGCGATGTCGGGGGAGCAGTGCCGGGGCTGCATGCAGGCGACCACGCCGAGTTCGGCGAAGCGGGGCACGTCGGCCGGGTCGAGGCACTCGACGTGGACCACCTGGTGGCGGGCGTCCCGGGCCCCGTTGACCCGGCGGGCGTGCTCGACCGCGTCGAGCACGGTCCGGATGCCCCGGTCTCCGGTGGCGTGCACAAAGGTCTGGAAGCCGGCCGCGTCGAGGCCGGCCAGCACCTCGGCGAACTCCTCGGCGGGGTAGAAGGTCTCGCCGCGGTGGCTGTGGTGGCCCGCGTAGGGCTCCAGCAGGGCGGCGGTGTGCGGCTCCACCACGTCGTCGATGTAGAGCTTGAGCGGCCCGACCCGGAAGCGGTCGCCGCTGTGCCGGCGGGCCGCCGCCGCGAACCCGGCGAGCTCCGCCGGGGTGGTGCCGCGCGGGTGGAAGAGCGCGGCGACCAGGCGCGAGCGGAGCCGGCCCTCGGCGATGGCCCGCTCGAACAGGGCCAGGTCGTCGAGGGAGTTCTGCGGTTCGACGACGGTGGTCAGGCCGTACCGGGCCGCCAGGTCGAGGCTCGCGCAGAGCCGGCCGTACTGCCGGTCGGGGGCGGCCCACGGGACGCCGGCGGCGCGCAGCGCCCGGTGCCCGTCCCGGGAGAGGCCGCGGACCGCGAAGTCGGTGAGGAATCCGGTGGGTTCGCCGGTGGCCGGGTCGGTCCGCACGGTGCCGAAGGGGAGTTCACGGGTGGCCGCGGTGATGCCCAGGCGGCGCAGGGCGGCGGTGTTCAGCCAGACGGTGTGCACGTCGTAGCTGAGCACGAAGGCGGGCCGGTCGCCGGTGTACGGGTCGAGGTCGGCGGCGGTGGGCATCCGCCCGCCGGGGACGGCCGAGTAGTCGAAGGCCTCGGCCTCGACCCAGTCGGCGGACGGGTTGCGGTGCAGCCAGTCGGCGATCCGGCGGCCGATCTCGGGCAGGTCGGCCGCGCCGGCCAGCTGGACGCAGGCCGCGTCGGAGCCGAGCCGGACGTGGTTGTGGCTGTCCACGAAGCCGGGCACCAGTAGCCGTCCGCGGGCGTCGACCACCTCGGTGCCGGGGCCGGCCAGCTCGCGCCAGCCGTCTCCGTCGCCGACCCAGGCGATCCGGCCGTCGCGGACGGCGACCGCCTCGGCCCGGGGGCGCCGCTCGTCGACGGTGTGGACATGGGCGTTGTGGACGATCAGTTCGGCGGGGCGGTTCACGAGTTCTCCGAAGCGGTGGTGGCGGCGGTGGCGGTGGCGGCAGCGGTGACAGGGACGGCGGTGGCGGCCCGGGGTGCCGGGCCGGTCCCGGCGGTCTGGTCGGCGGGCAGGCTGAGCACCCAGTGCGTCGCGCTGCGCGGGCGCAGGTAGAGGAACCAGTAGAGGACCCCGACGAGCAGCACCGCGAGGGTGATCAGCAGATCGCGTCCGGTCTGCCGGGTGAGCGTGTAGCCGAGGACGACGGTGGTGAGGACGGGGGCGGCCGGCCAGAGCGGCATCCGCCAGGCGCCGGTGGCGCGGTGGCGGCCGCGCCGGGCGGCCAGGGCGGCGATGCCGAGCAGCAGGTAGATCACCGCGACGACCACGCCGGTGAAGCCGAGCAGCGCCTCGATCGGGACGGTGAGCGCCAGCACCGCGCC
Organism: Kitasatospora sp. NPDC088548; assembly: GCF_044753005.1. Taxonomy (NCBI): domain Bacteria; kingdom Bacillati; phylum Actinomycetota; class Actinomycetes; order Kitasatosporales; family Streptomycetaceae; genus Kitasatospora; species Kitasatospora sp. NPDC088548. The sequence continues at coordinate 9,474 of NZ_JBIVMI010000043.1, read as the reverse complement.
CGGCAGGCCGATCGCGAGGGTGGCGACCCAGGGGGAGCCCCAGCGCGGGTGCAGGGTGCCGAGGGCGCGGTTGACCCGGTCGGGCCAGGTGCGGTCGCGGGCGGAGGCGTAGAGCACCCGGCCGTTCTGGATCACCATCACGATGACGGCGTTGAGGATGGCGGCGGCGATGCAGAGGCTGACGAAGGTGCCGACCGCGCTGCCGGCCCAGGAGTCGACGATGGCGACCAGATCGCCCGCCGCCAGCTGGTCCGGGGAGCTCACCCCCAGGCAGATCGCGATCACCGGGAGGGTGATGACGACGACCCCGGCCAGCAGCGACCAGAGGACGGTCCGGGCGACCGAGCGGCGCGGGTCGCGGAGGTCCTCGGAGAGGTAGATGCCGGTGCCGAAGCCGTTGTAGGTGAAGATCGCCACGGTCAGCCCGGAGATCAGCAGCCCGAGGGTGAAGGGGCTGGTGCCGCCCTGCCCGTCCGGCACGACCGCGTGCACCAGGGTCGAGGCCGGCTGCTGGATGTGCGTCAGGCCGAGCACGGTGACGACGGCGGCGGCGAGGACTTCGAGGCCCAGGAAGATCCCGGTGATCAGGGCGTTGGACTTGATGTCCAGGACGCCCACCGCGACGGCGAGCGCCATCACCGCGCCGCCCGCGACCGCCGGGTCCAGCGACAGCACCGAGCCGAGGTAGTCCGCGGTGCCGAGCGCGATGATCGGCGGGATCACCAGCAGCGAGACGATCGAGATCACGAACACCAGCCAGCCGGCCAGCCGGCCGAGCACCTGCCCCACGATCGAGTACTCGCCGCCGGCGCTGGGCACCAGGGTGCCGAGCTCGGCGTAGCACAGGCCCACCCCGAGCGAGAGCACGGCGGCCACCAGCAGGCTGATGACCGCGCCGCTGCCCTGGGACTGCAGCAGCGGGGGCACGACGATGAAGAGCGACGACGCGGGCGTCACGCACGACAGGGTCAGCAGGACTCCGCCGAAGACGCCCAGCGAGCGCGGCAGCGCCGCGACCGCGGGCGGAGGGGGAGGAGAAGACGTCATCGGTGACCGGACTCTCTCGCGGGGGAAGGTGTCCGGCCATTGAAGGCGAGGCGAAAAGAACGCGTCAAGAGTTCATTTATATCGTTTCGCCTATCAGAATCTGTTATGTGGGCGGATCGTTCGCCTGGTGCTTTCCAGGAGAAGAAATCGCTTATCGGATGGGTAGATCGTAGGTGTAGGACTCCTTGACGATGTCCAGGTGCACCCAGGACTCCGAGCGGGCCACGCCCGGCAGGGCGCGCACCGCCTCCAGCCCGGCGAGCAGCGCCGAGCGGTCCGGGGCGTCCAGGCCGCACACCACGTCGAAGCGCCCGTAGCCGGTGGCCACGTAGTTCACCCCCGGCAGTCCGGCGGCCGCCTCGGCGACCGCCCGGACCGGCCCCCGCACGCCCAGGCCGACCCCGGCGGCCTCGCGCACGCCCAGCGCACGCGACTCCACCAGCCCGGTCACATGCACCGCGCCCAGCTCCAGCAGCCGCAGCACCCGCGCCCGGGTGGCCGGCTGGGAGAGCCCGATCCGCTCGGCCAGCGCGGCGAAGCTGGCCCGGCCGTCCAGCTGGAGCAGCCCGAGCAGCCGGCGGTCGGCCCCGTCCAGCGCGGGCGGCGGACCGGGCCGCCCGCCCGCGACCTCCGGCGCGTAGGCGTCCCGGACCAGCTCGGCGCAGCGGAACACCTCCAGCCGCCGCACCCCGGGTGTCGCCCGCAGCGCCGCGAACTCGCGCTCCAGGGCGGCCCCGTCGGCGACCCGGATCTCGGCGAGCACGCTCTGCGGCCCGGCCGTGCAGGAGACGAAGCTGGTCGCCCGCCGCGCGGCCGCCGCCGCCGCGACCGGTCCGCCCGGGCCCGACACGTCCAGCGACACATGGGCGACCGCCTCGATCCCGGCCACCGACGGGGGCACGATGCCGACGATCCGCACCTCGCCGCGCTGGAGCAGCCGCTGCACCCGCGCCCGCGCGGCCTCCCGCGAGATGCCGAGGAGTTCGGACAGCCGCTGGTAGCTGACCCGGCCGTCGCGCTGCAGTTCGCGCACCAGGGCGGCGTCGGTGGTGTCGAGCACGGGAAGCTCCTGAGGACGATGCGGGGAGTCCCGGCAATCTACCGCCCCGGCCGGCGGCCGCCGGGGGCGGAGCGCACCCGCCCGGTCGGGCCTCCGTATGGCGCGCGACGGCCGCCGCGTACCGGTGGGCGCTGCTCTTGGACGTCCGGACCACGGTGGCGTAGTCGGCAGGCTGTCCCCATCCCGCTGCAGGCGGCCCTCGCCCACCGCGGAGGCCTCCCCCGCGCGGTGAAGGAAACCGTCCTGGAGCAGCCGCAGCACCGCTCCCCGACCGGACTCCGGGAGCGGATCGAGCGCCGCTCAGACCACCGCCCCGTTGTGGTCGCGCGCCCGCGCCGCGCCCGCCGCGTGCGGCGTCCGTGCCTCCCGGGCCTCCCGCGGCCGGTCCGGGAACCGCCCCTGGAGCAGCACGACCACCGGCATCGCGGTGAACACCGTCGACGCCGTGCCCACCACGACCCCGGCCAGCAGCGCCACCGAGAAGTCGGCGAGCGAGTCGCCGCCGAGGACCGCCAGGGCCACCAGGACGAACAGCGCCCCCATGCCGGTGTTCACCGTCCGGGGGAGGGTCTGCGCCACGGCGCGGTCCGCGAGGTCCGCCCAGCTCGCCTTCGTCCCGGTCCGGCGCAGCTCGCGCAGCCGGTCCAGGACCACCACCGTGTCGTTGACCGAGTACCCGACGATGGTGAGCAGCGCGGCGAGGAAGACGCTGTCCACCGGCTTGCCCAGCCAGGCGAAGAGGCCGAGGACGAGCAGCAGGTCCTGCGCCATCGCGATCACCGCGGCGGCTGCGAAGGTCCACCGGAAGCGGATCGTGAGGTAGAGCAGCTGGGCGGCGACCGCGAGCCCGAGCGCGGCCAGCGCGTAGCCGCGCAGCTCGCTGCCGAGGCTCGGCCCGATCAGCTCGTCGCGCTCCACGGACAGCTCGCCGGTGACGCCGGTGAGCGCCTCCCGGATGCGCTGCTGCTGGTCGTCGCCGGTCTCCTTGGTGCGGACGGACACGCCGGTGTCGCCGGTGGTCTGCACCACGGCCTGCGGGAACCCGGCGTCGACCACCGCCGTGCGGGCGGCGTCCGCGTCGACCCGCTGTGCGGCGGTGTACTGCGCGACCCGGCCGCCGGTGAACTCGACGCCGAAGTCCAGGCCGCGCCCGCCGATCCCGGCCAGGGCGAGCAGCAGCAGGCCGGCGCTGGCAACCAGCCAGCGCCGCCGGTGGCGCATCAGCCGGGGCGGCCGCCGGGTCAGCCGGGTCCGGAGCCGGCCGATGGTGGCCATGCCGGTCAGGGCGGGCCGCCGGGCGACGGCCGGCCGGCGCACCGCCCACTCGGCGAGCAGCCGGGTGATCAGCATGGCCGAGAACATCGAGGCCAGCACGCCGATCGAGAGCGTCACCCCGAAGCCCTTGACCGGGCCGGTGGCGAACACGAAGAGCAGCCCGGCGGCGAGCAGCGTCGTCACGTTGGAGTCGGCCACCGCGCTCCACGCCTTCGCGAACCCGACGCGGAGCGGGCGCCGCAGGTCGCGCTCCTTGCCGGGGCCGGCCGCCCGGGGCGCGGTGTACTCCTCCCTGGCCCGTTCGAAGACCAGCACGTTGGCGTCCACCGCCATGCCGATGGCGAGCACGAAGCCGGCCAGCCCGGGCAGGGTGAGCGTCGTGCCGAGCGCGACCACGGCGGCGTACGAGATCAGTCCGTAGAGGGCCAGCGCGACGGTGGCCAGCACCCCGAGCAGGCGGTACACCGCGATGATGAAAGCCCCGGTGCAGAGCAGGCCGATGACCGCGGCCAGGGCGCTGGCCCGGATCGCCTCGGCGCCGAGGGTGGGGCCGACGGTGCTCTGCTCGATCACCGTCACCGGGACCGGCAGCGCGCCGCCCTTCACCAGGGCCGCGAGGTCGCGGGCCTCGTCGGCCGAGAAGCCGCCGGTGATCTGCGTCGAACCGCCGGTGATCCCCTGCCCGCAGGGCACGCTCTCCTGGACGCCGGGGGCGGACAGGACGCGGTCGTCGAGCACGATGGCGACCCGGCGGGCGGGGTCGGCCGGCGCGGCGCACGCCGCCTCCCCGGTGAGCCGGGCCCAGGCGTCGCCGGCCGAGCCGCGGAAGGAGAGGTCGATGCTCCAGCCGAGGCCCGTCCGGGTGTCGAGGACGGCCGAGGCGTCCTTGACGCCGTCGCCGGTCAGCACCGGCGGGCCCAGTCGCAGGTGGCCGCCGGGGAGGCCGGGGTCGGCGAGGACCCGGGAGCCGTCCGCCGCGGGGGGCCCGGCCGGGCCGTCGGCGGTCGCGGTGACGGGGTGGAAGGTGAGCTGGGCGGTGCGGCCGATGACCCCGGCGGCCTCGCGGGGGTCCTGGACGCCGGGGAGTTCGACGACGATGCGCCGCTCCCCGGCGCGGACGAGCGAGGGTTCGGCGACGCCGAGGCCGTCGACCCGGCGGCGCAGCACCTCCAGCGCCCGGTCGGTGGCGTCCGCGTCGGCGCGGACGGTGGGCGAGTTCTGGGTCTCCAGGACGATCCGGGTGCCGCCGCGCAGGTCGAGGCCGAGGCGGGGCGGGGTGGTCAGGGCGACGTAGAGCGAGACACCGACGACGGCGAGCGCGACGAGCGCGCGCCAGAACGTGGCACGGCGAGTAGGCATGGGTACTCCACGGGCGGTCCGCGGGAGCCGGGCGTCCGCGGGGGACGCCGCACCCGGGACGGGCGGACGCGAGGGGATGGCGCGTCGCCGGGAACGCTCCGGGCACGGTGGCCGGAGCCCTCCCGTCCGGGCCGCGGGCAGGCCGCGGCACCCGGGTCGGCGGGCGCGGTGGGACGTCAGCTGGACCGGGTGGAGGGGGGACCGCGGGTGTGGCGGGGGTCGTAGTGGTCGGACGGCGGCGCCCGCTCCTGACGCGGCCCCGGGGCGTACATCCAGGCCCGGGGCCGGGGGGCGTCTGTCCGGGCGGCCGGGAGCGCGGCCGGCGGGAGCGCGGGCAGCCGGACGCCGGGCTCGGCGGCGGCCGTCCGCCGCTGGGCGACGTCGGAGTCGGGGCGGTCCGCGGTGCGCCGGACCTCCGCGCCCGCCGGGCCGAGCCGTACGGCGGCGGGGGCGGCCGGGGCGGCGACGGCGGGCGGCGCGTCGGGGGCCGGCTGCGCCGCGCCCGTCGCCGTGCCGAGGAGGACCTGGCAGACGGCCCAGGCCGCGAGGAACGCGCAGGACAGCGCGGCCGCCGCGGCCCGACGTACGCGTCGCTCCACTCCGGCCCCCTCCCCGCCCGTGCCGTCACCCGGTCCCGTCCGCAAGAAGCTCTCACTGTAGGCGACGGCGCCGCCGCGCGGGGAGGTTCGGGCGGCGGAGCGGACCGGCCAGGGCCGGAGTCACGGTCCGGCGGGGGCCGGCGCAGGTCGCGCGGCGGGCCGGACGGTGCTCAGCGGGCCGTCTCCCCGAACGCCCGCTGGAGCCGCTGGACCCCCTTGTCCACCCGGGCCGGGCTGTCCACCGCCGCGTAGCGTCTACTCCCGACCGGCGCGCACGGTGCGGCGGAGCGCGGGTCCTGGGTGCCCCGCACCCGGTGAAGGCCCTCCCTGGCCCTGTGCGGACGGCGGGCCCGCCCCAGGCGGAGGCGACCTCCACGGGCGCCGACGCCGCCCTGCACTGGTTCCCGGCCGGGTTCAACGCCGACACCCGCACCCTGCGCATCACCTGCGACTCCCCGGCCTGGGCCACCAAGCTCCGCCTGGAACAGCGCCAGCTCCTGACCAAGCTCAACGCGGCGCGGCCCGACACCGTCCGCGCCATCGACATCCGCGCCGGCCAGGCCACCCCCGCCCCGACACCCGACACCGAGCCGGTCGCCCCCGTCCGGCCGACGACGGACCCGGCCCCCGCGCCGACCGCGCCGCCACCTGCCGACAGCGTGGCCTACCAGCAGCTCCGCCAACAGATGCGTGAGCAGACCCAGGCCCGCCAGGCCACGCTCGACGAAGAAGCCGCAGCCCGGGAGGAGATCCTGCGCCGGCACTGCAACCGCCTGCGCGAGCCCGAACGGGATCACCGCCCGCCCATCCAGGACGAGCAGGCCCTGGCCGAAGCCGCCCGCGCCCGCGAGTTCCTCGCCCGCCACCACGCCGCCGTCGCCGTCGTCTGCGGCCACACTGTCCCGCTGCGCACCGCCCGCCAGTCGCCGCCGGCCCTCACCCGCGGTGCCGCGTGACGAGGACCGCGGCTCGGCAGCCTGGAATGATTGAATGATAGGAGCTGGGTATCATTGATTCATGCTGTATCAGACGCCCCGCCTCGAGTCCGTCGACCATCAGGTCCTGGAGCAGATCAACTCCATGCGCGACCAGCTGCGGTACGCGGTTCAGCAGGCCCCCATGAAATGGACCCTCGACCTGCGCAAGGCCCTCACGGCCAGTGCCATCGCGGCCTCGAACACCATCGAGGGCTATCAGGTCGACGCGAGGGATGTCGCCGACCTGATGGACGGCGAGCGCGAGGTCGAGGCCAGCGACGAGAACAAGACGGAGACCCTGGCCTACCAGCAGGCCATGGCCTACATCCAGTCCCTCCACGATGCCGCTGACTTCCGCTACAGCAAGGAACTGCTCAACGCCCTGCACTGGATGCTCCAGGGCCACCACCACCCGCTCAAGACCGCCGGGCAGTGGCGCAGGACGGCCATTCGGATCACGGCCCCCGGCGACGACCTGGCCACGGACTACGAGGGACCGGACCACGAGCTGCTGCCCGGTCTGATGAGTGAGCTTGTCGACTGGCTCAACGATGACGACCTCGAAAGCCACGTCCTCGTGCGGGCCGCGATGGCGCACCTCAACCTGGTGAAGATCCACCCCTGGTCGGACGGCAACGGCCGGATGTCCCGCTCTCTGCAAACCCTCCTGATCGCCCGGGGCGGAGTCCTCGCCCCCGAGTTCTCCTCGATCGAGGAGTGGCTGGGGATGCCCGGCAACACCTGGGACTACTACAAGGTGCTGCGCGAGGTCGGCGGTCCGGTCTGGTCACCCCAGCGGGACGCACTGCCGTGGATCAAGTTCAATCTCCTCGCCTACCACCAGCAGACGCAGCGGGTCCAGCGTCGCGTCGACCGGTCCAATGACTGCTGGACACAGCTCATCGAGGTAGCCGGCAGCTACGGGATCACCGAGCGCCAGACGACCGCTCTGCACGAAGTGGCGATGGTGGGGCGGGTGCGCCGCTCGCGCTACGAGAAAGCCGAAGCGATCAACACCCAACAGACGACGAGGGACCTGCAGGCCCTGACCAAGGCGGAACTTCTGACAGCGGTCGGGCAGACGAAGGGCCGTCACTACGTTGCCGGGCCCCGCTTTCCGCGGAAGGTCCTGGAAACCGCGCAACGGCACCACACCATCGTCAACCCGTATACCGCCGTATAGCAGGCGGTTCGCGATTGGTACGGAGGCCGGCCACCGGCTTGCTGGAGATCAACCCGAGCGTTCGTCTGCCGGTCCACGCCCCCGCCGGCACTCTGTTCCGTCGGCTTCACCAGTGCTTTGGTGGGACTTGCGCCGTTTCCCCGGTGCCCGGCACGGCGTGGTGGCACGATGAAACAGCCATGGTCAGGCCCGAGTTTGGGGGTTGTCGTTTCCGGGTGACAAGCGGCGGATTCAGACGGCGGTGTTGGGCAGCGCGGCATCGGAGGTGCCGCTGATCCTGCCGTTGGAGGCGATCGAGCTGGATGCCTTCCGCCAGGAGCACAGCGAGGACACCTTCTGGTGCGGGTCGCTGCTCGGCGGCCGCGGCGACCAGCTGACGACGAAGCTCTACACCGACCGGGTCTGCCACTTCGCGCACGTGCGCCGTGAGGCGCTTGTATTCGAGTGGTGGTGAAAGACCACCACCGCTGTTCTGTCGCAGCAGAATAGCGAAGCTGAGGGCAGCCTGACTCGGGAGGTGCCGAGAAAGGCGGGAGCAGCCCTGACAAATCCGGGACGTTCTAGCACTGCCAGATAGGGCGGGTTCGGCAAGCAAGACGGAAAGGTATACGAGAGGAACCAGCGTTTTACGCTCCTACAAGTGGCACCGGCTCTAACCTGGCGGATCTGGGCCGGAGGCGACGCAGACCCGCTCCCGTCGTGGAGCGGAGAACTTCCCAGAGTGATATGTGTGCAGCGAAGGGGAGGCCGTGATGAAGTGCTGCGGGGTAATCACGGCGATGTCGCGGGGGCAAAGTTGGGTGCCTAATCCGTCGATCGAATGCGAGTGAACACGGGAACCGTCTAGGCCCTCGCCTTCATCCGCACATCCAGTGCGGACAAAGGCTGGGCACACCGTCAGTCGAACGGGCCTGGACGGGGCGGAGCCGCCGTAGTAGTCCGAGACCGGGAAAGCCGGTCACATGGCGAAGGGCGGCAGCAGAATCAGAAGGGAGGGACTGCAATGCCGAAAGATGCGCCGCCGAATGGCGACGCCGTGCTGGAGGGGCTCCCCGCGAGTTCAAATCAACAGGTATCGGAGATGCAGGCCAAACTTCACCGTTGGGCGGCGGACCAGAAGGGCCGCCGATTCGACGACCTGTTCAACCTCGTGCATGACCCAGCCACGCTGAGGATGGCGTGGTGGCGGGTCGAGGCCAACCGCGGAGCCCGCACTGCTGGGACGGACGGGCTGACGCCCGTACGCATCGAAGCAGAGATCGGGGTGTCGCGGTTCCTGGAGGACCTTCGTTCGGCGATCAAGTCGGGTGAGTTCCGACCGCAACCGGTTCGGGAACGCAAGATCCCCAAGCCGGGCGGTTCTGGAAAGGTTCGCAGCCTGGGAATCCCCACGGTAACGGATCGGGTTGTCCAGGCGGCGCTGAAACTTGTCCTGGAGCCAATCTTTGAGGCAGATTTCGAACCAGTCTCATATGGCTTCAGGCCCGAGCGGCGCGCACATGATGCGATTGCCGAGATTCACTTTTACGGGACTCGTGGATACCGATGGGTACTGGATGCCGATATCGAAGCGTGCTTCGACTCCATCGACCATTCAGCCCTGATGGAACGGGTTCGTGGAAGGATCAAGGACAAGCGCGTGCTGCGGCTCATCAAAGCGTTCCTGAAAGCCGGGGTTCTTACGGAACTCGGCACAGTCTCAGAAACGCGGAGCGGTACGCCGCAAGGGGGCATTCTATCGCCGCTCTTGGCCAACATTGCACTGTCTGTGCTTGATGAGCATATGACGGCTCCGTGGAAGCCAGGAGAGGTTATGTCGACCGAGATGAGGCGCCGGCGCCGTGTCTGGAAGGGGCTCCCTGTTTGGCGATTCGTCCGCTACGCGGACGACTGTGCGCCACGAACACTGAGGGAGGTTCCGGTGTAGAGACGGAAACTTCCGACGTGATGCTGCACTGGTGATGGAGGTAGGCC
>NZ_JBIVMI010000042.1:0-47958 GCF_044753005.1 Kitasatospora sp. NPDC088548 | reverse complement strand
ACCGGCTGAGCGGCCAACCCCGCAGCGGCCGGGGGTGATGTCCGGCTCCGGACATCACCCCCGGCCCGTCGGCGATCGACATCTGCTGTATGTCAAGGGCGGCGCGATTGGAGCCTGTGCAGCCAGGTACTTGCGGACCGTACGGCGGTTGAGCCCGGTCTCCTTCGCGATCTCCGACAGACTCATCACGCCGGACTCATGCAGCCCACGGAAGCGCCGAAGTTCCAGCCAACGATGCGGATCCAAGACCACTTCAGCTGCCCTCCGTCCACGAACCGGACAGCAGCAGAGTGCCAAGCACCGGCCCTCAACGCCTCAGGAACTGGGCACGTTCACTCGTACGTGGCTGAGCACATCCACGCGTACGCCGACACCTGCCCGCAATGCACCGACAACTTCACCTGTCACCCCAGCCACCGCCAGGTCTACTGCTCGCCCCACTACCGCAAGGACGCCGAACTGCGACGAGAGCTGAACCGCAACCAGGAACGGGCACTTCGCCTCGGTGAGACGACCACCCCCTCACGACCCGAACTCCCCACTCGGGCCGAGCTCTCGCCCGCGACCCCGCCGCGGCCCGCGCCGCGTCAACAGGCCCAGAGCCGTGACCCGTTGGAGCCCGCCGCGACCCGCAACTGCCCACACTGCGATCAGCCGATCACCATCGTCGCCCTGCTGGCGACCCCGGAGGCCGCCCGGCCGAGCATCCACAACCGTGTCCCCGACCTTCCTCCGCTGCGGAGGGTTCCGTGACCTGGCCTCTCATCGACCACCGCCTGGACGACATGGTTGCCCGCACCCACGCCGAGGGCATCAGCGACCTGGCCGCCGCCGCGCTCATCGAGCACGACGGGCGGTTCCTGCTGGTCGAGACCGCCGCACCCGACTTCGACACCCCCTGCGGCTGGGAACTGCCCACCGGACGCGTCCGCGCCGGCGAGACCCTCCTGACCGGCCTGGAACGCGTCCTGCTCGAACACTTCGGGCTCGATGCGGCGGCCGTCCCGCCCCGCTACCTCGGCCACAACGACCACCGCGACCACCGCGACGCCGACCGGGACACCCGGATCTTCGTCTTCGCCGTCACCTGCACCAACCCCGACAGCATCTGCCACACCGCCCACGTCGGACACCGCTGGATCGACAACCTCAGCATCTCCACCACCGTGAACAACGTCGACCACCTCCTCCGCACCTACTACGCGGACAACGTGGCCTGACCCACCGTCAACCATCACAGCCCGCCGACCTTCGGTCGGCGGGCTGTCTGCGAGCAATTCCAGTCCCACAACTACCCGAGCTCGATGCTGAGCTGGGCGCCCAGCTCTCGGAACCCCAGCGCGAGCGCGACCCGCCGAGACTCCGGCACCCGAGCCCGCCACTGCGGCAGCAACCCGGCCGCGAGCGCGTGTGTCACCGCGGCAGAGCCTGTCGCGCGGGCCAGGCCCCGCCCCCGCCACTCAGGCGCGGTCAGCACGCTGACATGAGCAGTCCGACTGGGCCAGACCCGGTATCCGGCGGCGGCGACCACCTGGCCGCCCTCACGGACCACGAACGCGGGCGAGGTGATCTCCCACAGACCGGCCTCACCGGCATCCTGATCACCCGACACCTGCTCCAAGCCCCGCAGATCCACATGCTCACCCGACAGCTGTTCCACCGTCGGCACACCCGTCGGCACCGGCCGGAAACCATCCTCGGACACATAGGCCAACGCCGCCGGGCCGAGCACCCGGGCCACCGGCAGCACCCCGCGGACCGAATCGGCACCGGCGACAGCCCCCACCGGCAGGTTCGCCAACGCGTCGCGCACCGTCACGGCCGCATCTTCGCTGGGCGCGGTCACGATCGCCGAACCTCCCAGCACCACCAGGCCGACCCAACCCGGCGGGCACAGCCCCGACGCCGGCGAAACGACCACGCTCACACCGCCAACCAGAGAGAACGACACCGGCACCGACGCCAGGTCCTCCCACAGCCCGCGGGCCCTGACCAGCAAGGGATCTATCGACATGACCCGATCCTGCCAGCCCGAGCACCCGGAAGACCCCTGGAATTAAACCGCTGAGATCACCACCGAAGGCCTCGAATCACCACAAACAACGGCGCCCACCCGCAACGAATGCCACAGCGGAGAGCGTCACCCGATCACTCGCAGACGATCTTCGATCCCCACCTCTCCTCACATCGTTCAAGAGACAACGATCTGGGGAGTGTGAGCGGGCCTGGGGATTTTCGCGAATCCTCATCAAGATTGGGCCCGGCCCGGCCATCCACGCCCTGGCAGTAGCCCTCACACTTCTCCAGGATCAGGGTCATCGACCGGGAGTCACCGGGCGCGATGACGATCTTGTCCCGCGCGCCGAAGGAGACGGAGTACACCGGCGCGTACACGCCCTGCCGGGCGGCGGCTTCCTCTCCGACTTCCTCCCACAACCGCCAGGGCGGTCCGGTGGGCCGTGGTTCGACTGCGTACGTCGACGGCTCCATCAGCGGAGGATGAAGCTTTTCCCAGGCCCCGTAGTGGGTGTGGACGGGGAGCGCGACCCGGGACACCGGTGCCGTCAGCTCAGTGCAGCACCCGGCGCACACGAACACGTCCAAACAAGCTCCCCCCGCTGCGATTCCCCGGGATTGTGCATCGCTCATGGCAGAGAGTCCATCGGATTTCGGAACGGCTCCAGGGATTCCTGGAGACGCTTCCTCCCAGGATTGGTGACGGGTCCGCACCGCCCGGGCCAAGGAACGCACCAGGCCGGAACACCAGGTAGCTACTTCGCGGTCGCGCGGCTCCTTCAGCTCTGTCCGCTGTCGGCGTTGTGGAGGCGGCGTTCGGTGAGGCTGGTCACCCCGCTCAGCGCTTGCAGTTCGTCCTCCAGGGCGGCTTTGTCGACGGTCAGCTGACGGATCGCCTCGGCGTAGATGCGGACCAGTTTGCGCAGGTCGCTGTTCTCTCGACGGAGGCGGGCGGTCTCGTCGTCGGCCCGGGCGCTGTTCTTCGGGGCCGTGGCCGAGCTGTGCCGGTCGGCGAGCTGGGTCTTGAACCAGGCGATCAGGTCGGGGTAGTTGCGGTAGAAGGTCGCGTGGGTGACGCCGAGGCGCTTCTCGACGTTGGTGACGGTGGCACGGCGGCCGGCGGCCTTGCTCTCGGCGAGTTCGGTGTCCATAGCGGTACGGACCTGCGCGTCGGTGGGCAAGTGAGGGCTCACGGGTTCTCCGTCACCGTGTTCGGGTCAGTGTCGACGGTTTCGGTGAGGAAGTCGGCGAGCTCCTGTCGGCGGGCTTGGAGCCGGTGCCAGACGAACGGTGCCAGCCGGTCCGTTAGGGCGAGCTCCTCGTCGTGCGCCTTCAGGGCCGCTCGCAGGTGGGCGATGTTCTCGATGGACAGGGCGACGTTGCGGCAGCGCAGGGGCTGGCAATCCGTAAGCGAGGGACCGTCCCCACCGTCGTCCCGGCGGCACAGGGCCCGGTGGGGATTGTGGACGCAGGTGACGTACTGGCCCGGGTAGATGTGGGGGTCGTGCCGGGTCATGTGGCGGCGGAGCCGTTTGGGGTCGTTGACCACCTTGCCCTGGAACTGGACGTGCCGCTCGAACTCGGCGAGGCGACGCTCCGCTTCGGCCGCGGCAGGTCCGGTGAGGCGGTGGAACTCGTCACTGGTGATCAGGTCGCCGAGCTTCTCGCCGCGGGCGATCGCCTCCTCGGACTCGACCTCGTCGCGGAACCCCCTGCCTGGACGACATCGAGGAGGGGGGCAGCGCGCACGGCCGGTTGCCCGCGCACCGCGACGACTACGACTGGGACATGTGCTCGGACGTGTTCTCCAGGACCATGACGTCCTCATGCTCTTCCACGCCCGCTTCGACGGCATCGAAGACCCCGTTGGCGACGTGAACCAGCACCTGGGCGTGGGAGATCTCCGCCGCGAGGCACGGTTCCAGCCGTTCCTGAACACCCCGTGCGCGATTCGGAACGGGGGTTCCGGCGCTGACACGGCAGTGTGCCGACGCACCGTTCCTGAAATGGCAACAAGGCCAGGACCGCCGCTGCCGGGGCAGCCCCGGCAAGCAGATCCGCGCAGGAGCGCACACAAGACTGCGGGTCCCAGGCCGGTGGCGCCGATAGGCGAAAGCGCTCCAAGCCCTGCTTGTCGAACCGGCGGGCAACTGGTCCTCCCCGGAGCACCGGACCGGGGGCGTCCGGCAGGCTTCCGTCACATGTGGAGCGGTGCCCGGGATGTCCTGCCCGCTCACAGAGGCCACCACCCACGACTGCTCCCAGGCCTCTGGCCGTTCGGGAGCAGCCGGCGGCCGCGGCGAGTGCATCATCCCGGCCTCGTGCCCGGCGGCGGCCGGTGCCATGTGCCAGGCTGCGACCGAAGCCATTCGGCGCAGCGGCGCGGCAGCCACGGCAGGCGCGCTGTGCGCGGCCTATGACATGTTCGCGGCCGAAATGCGGGTCGGGCTTCCATGCCCCTGGCACGCGTGGAGGCGTGATCGACTGAGGAGGGCGGCCCGCCGAAGGAATCGGCGGGCCGCCCTGTTGGCCGGCGACTGGGGAAAGGAAGCAGCCTGGACTTCTACGTTGCAGGCCTGCTGAACATGCTCATCCAGAACTGGATGCGGGTTTCCTCCGCGTCGGCCAGAAACATCTCGTATCCGCGCTCTCCGGCATCCACCGTCATCATAGAGAGCTCCGGGGCGTCGACGGAGGAAAGGAAGTCGACAAGAGCGCGAGTCGCGGCAAGGTGCCTCGCCCCGGCGGGACTCCGGAGAAGCCGCCGAGCATAGGTGCGGCGCAGGGACTCGCTGCTCACGGCTGAGCTTTCCACGGTGGTATTGCCTTCCAGCAGGGCCTCGACCGCTTCAGGACAGACGCCGTCGGTGATCGCGGTACGGATGAGCCTCAGGGGTTGATCCGGGTCCATGGTCCTCCGTTCACGCTGATCTCGGCGCCGGTCACCGCGCCGCCGATGGTGACTTCCATTTCAGTCGCATAGTCCTCGACGTAGACAACGTCAGGGACACGGTAGTAGTCGGGTCCGTTGGCGTTGGGGATCCTCAGGACGACCCCCGGGCCATTGCCCTCCCTGCTGTAGTCGAGTGCGACATCGGTGAGATCGGTTGTCCAGGAGGTGTATCCGCTATCGCCGGTGTTGCCGCCAACGTGGCGCTGTACATCCATGTTCTTCCCGTTCGGTACGGCGCGGCCCTGGAGGGCGTCCTGGTAAGCCCTCAGCCAGTTGGGCGGGGAGAGCTCGTCCGCGTAGCTGATGCCACGGTACAGGTAGGGCGACACCGCGGGATCCCAGCTCCCACCATTGGTGGTCGGGGTGATGTGCCAGTCCATTGCGTGCGCAGTGGCGCGCGGGGCGAAAAGCCGGTTCCTGGCGGCCCAGGAGTTGATAACTCCCAGGCCTGCGACGGCGACTTGTTGGGCGAGTTCGTCGGCGTTCTTTTCCACGAGATCGGCGACGTTGTTGCAGCCGAATTCGCGGAGTTTGGCTGCGGCGACGTACATCGCGTAGGCGGGGCGGACGGGGAAGTACTTGTCGACGAAGGCGCCGGCGCCGCCGTTGCGGCCGGTGACGGCGTTGAAGATGTCGCCGACGAACTCGAAGGGTGCTTTCGCGCCTTGAGCGAGCCAGCTGCCGACGTTTCCGAGGGTTACGTCGTCGGGGTTGTCGTCCTGGGGGGACAGGCCGGTGGGGTCGGTGTAGATGGTGGGTGCGCCGGCGGCGTACGCGTAGGACGAAGCGTAGGGCGAGGCTGCGGGGGTGGAGAGGGGGTCGCGGGCGGTGAAGCGTCCGAGGGTGGGGTCGTATTCGCGGGCGCGCAGGTATTGCTTGCCGGGGAGACCGGGTTCGTTGTACTGGCCGGTGAAGCCGAACGGGGTTGTGGGTGCTCCGGTGGCGAGGGTGGTGGTGGCGGCGCGTCCGTAGGGGTCGTAGGTGGTGCGGCTCTGTGGTGTGCCGTTGGTGTTGGTGAGGTCGGTGATGGAGCCGAGCCAGTCGTGGTGGTTGTAGAAGGTTCCGGCGTTGGTGTGCTGGCTCTGGGGCAGGCCGAGGGGGTCGTAGGTGTAGTCGCCGATCAGTGTGCCGGTGCCGTCGGTCTGGGTGGCGATCTGTGGCAGGGGGTTGTTGATGTCCCAGGTGATGGTGCGGGTGGGGGTGTTGCCGGCCTTGGTCGAGACGCGGTTGCCGTCGGCGTCGTAGGTGAAGGTGAGGCTGTCCTTGACGGTGGCCCTGGTGAGGCGGCCGGCTCCGTCGGTGATGTTGTCGGCGACGGCGGTGGTGAGGTGGCCGACCGCGTCGTAGGTGTAGGTGACGTTGCCGACGTCGTAGGTGGCGTTGGAGGTGTTGGAGCTCCAGAGCGGCTTGGCCGCGCTGTTGTAGACGACGAAGTTGCCGTCGTCCTGGATCCTGGCGTAGGCCCCGGTGTTGGCCGGGGTGTTGGTGGCCCAGAGGGTCTTGTGGTCGGTGTCGTGGACGGTGAGGTTGCCGTCGGTCTGCATGGTGGCCGAGGCGCCGGGGTTGCCTGCGGTGCCGGAGGACCACAGGGGCTGGCTGGTGACGGTGGAGTAGAGGACGAGGTTGCCGTCGCCCTGCATGACCAGGCGTACCGTGTTGGAGGCGACGCTGGCACCGGAGTTGATGACGGTGCCGGGGGCGAGGAGCTGGTTGTTGGCGGTGGTGCTGACGCTGGTGTTGTTGCCGTCCGCGTCGTAGTCGTAGGTCGTGGTGGCTGTGGGGGCGGTGGTACGGGTGAGCTGGTCGGCGGCGTCGTAGGTGTAGGTGGTGGTACCGGAGGGGTCGGTCTGGGTGAGGCGGTTGCCGACCGGGTCGTAGGTGTAGGTCAGCGCGCCGCCGGTGCAGCCGATCGTGGTGGTGGACAGGGGGCAGCCGGAGAGGAGCCTGCCGGCCTGGTCGTAGGTGTAGGTCTGGGTGCCGCTGCCAAGGCCGGCCCGTGTGGTGTTGAGGGCGGTGGGCTGTCCTGCGGCGTCACGGGTGAGCTGCCAGGAGGCGAGTGTGCCGGCGCCTTTGGCGCTGGCGATGGTGCTGAGGCGGCCGGCGGCATCGTAGGTCCGGGCTTCGGTGTAGCCGTTGGTGCCGGGTAGCGCGGTGGCGGTCAGGTGTCCTATGGGGTCGTAGGTGTAGGCCGTGGTGGCGCCGTCGGTCGTCTGCTGGGTCCTGCGGTTGTCGCCGTTGTAGGTGTAGGTGGTTTTGCGGCCGTCGGGGTACTGGCGGCTGGTGAGGTTGCCGGCCTGGTCGTAGCCGTAGGCGAATCCGGTGTTCTCGTTGGGCTTGGACACCCAGGTGAGGCGTCCGGCGGGGTCGTGGCCGAGGGCGCGGGTTCCTGTGGCGTCGGAGACGGAGTACGGCTGGCCGGCCGGGTTGTAGTCCCGGAAGACCGCCGGGGTGCCGTCGGAGTAGGTGGTGCTGGTGGGCAGTCCCCGCGGGTCGTACCTGGTTTCGCTGGTGACACCACGGGCGTTGGTGGCCGTCGTGCGGTGGCCCTCCGCGTCGTACCCGGCGCTGGACGTGCGGCCGAGGGGGTCCGTGACGGTGGTGAGCCGGTGGAGCCGGTCGTAGGTGTAGGCGGTGATGTGACCGTTGGCGTCGGTCCGCTTGGTCCGCTCGCCGACTGTGTTCCAGGTGTTGGTGGTTGTCGCGCCGGTCGGGTCGGTGACGGTGGTCACCCGCCCGGCGGCGTCGTAGCCGGTCGCGGTCCGGCGTTGGAGCGGGTCAATGACCAGGACCGGGCGGTTGAGCGGGTCGTAGATTGTGTTGGTGGCACTGCCGAGCGGATCCTTGACCGTCAGCAGGTTCCCGGCCTGGTCGTAGGTGTAGCTCGTGGTGTAGGCGGCTGCGGTGGCGCCGGTGGCGTTGCCGCGGGGGTCGACGGTGGCGGTCAGCCGCCGGTCGAGGTCGTAGCTCCAGGTGGTCCTGTTGCCCTCGGGCGTCGTGAGGCTGGTCCGGTTCCCGTCGGCGTCGTAGCCGTGGCTGGTGGTCTTGCCCAGCGCGTTGGTCAGGCTCGTCGGCCGACCGTTCGGGTCGTAACCGAAGGTGGTCTTCGCGCCTGTGGGGTCAGTAGTGGCCGTGATCTGGCTGGCCCCGTCGTAGGCGGCCGAGGTGCTGTTGCCGAGCGGGTCCGTGACTGTGACGGGCCGGTTCACGGCGTCGTAGGCGGTTGCGGTGGTGGCCCCGGTCGGGTCGGTGACGGTGGTCCGGTTGCCGTTGGCGTCGTAGCCGTACGTCCACGTGTAGGTGGAGGCGGTGGCGCCGGGGGCGTTTCCGCGCGGGCTGACCGTACTGGCGAGCCGGTTGTTCTTGTCGTAGCCGTAGGTGGTCTTGTTCCCGGCCGCGTCGGTGGCGGCGGTCAGGTTCCCGGCCGGGTCGTAGACACCGGTGGTGGTGTTGCCTGCGGGGTCCTTGACCGTGGTGCGGTGGCCTGCGGTGTCGTAGCCGTATGCGGTGCTGTTGCCCAGCGGGTCCTTGGCTGTGGTGAGGTTGCCGGCGTTGTCGTAGCCGTAGACGGTGACCCCGCCCAGCGGGTCGGTGGCCGAGGTCAGCAGGTTGCCCGCGTCGTAGGTGTACGTCGTGGTGTAGGCGGCGGCGTTGGCGCCTGCCGCGTTTCCACGGGGGTCGGTCTTGCTGGTGACGCGGGCGGCCGCGTCGTAGGTGAACGTTGTCTTCTCGCCGATCGGGGTGGTGGCCGAGGTGCGGTTTCCCGTGCTGTCGTACCCGTAGGCGGTGGTGGCCCCGCGTGGCGTGGTGACGGTGGCCAGGGCTCCGAGCGGGGTGTAGGTGTAGCTGGTCTTTCCGCCGGCCGGATCCGTGGTGTTGGCCAGCTGGTTCAGCGGGTTGTAGACGTATTTGGTGGTGCGGCCGAGGGCGTCCTTGAGCGAGGTGACGTTGTTGTTGCGGTCGTAGGTCCAGGTCTGGGTGGCGGACACCGGTGTCGGGGCCGTGCTGGTCAGCATGTTGCCGTTGGCGTCGAACGTGAACGTGGAGGTACTGCCGTTCGGATCGGTGACCGCGGTGCGGTTGAACGAACTGTCGTAGGTGTAGCGGGTGGTCTTGCCGTAGGGGTCGGACTGCCAGCTGATGACACCCCCGGAGTAGACGTGGGTCCAGATCCCGCCGTCCGGGTGGGTCACGTACGTCGTGGAGCTGGCGGTGTCGTAGCCGAACGTGGTCTTCCCGCCGAGCGCGTCGATCTGGCTCGCCACCCGTCCGGATCCGTCATAGGTGTTGGCGGTCACGACATGGCCGAGCGGATCGGTAACGGTGCTGAGCCGCCCGTTCGCGTCGTAGCCGTAGGCGGTGGTCTTGCCACGCAGGTCACGGACACCGGTGAGCAGGTTGCCCGTGTACTGGTAGGTGACCGTTCGCTGGCCGGGCAGGGTCACCGTGGTCAGCAGAGCCCCGGTGTAACCGAGGCTTGCGGAGCGCCCGGCTGCGTCGGTGATGCCGGTGAGCTGGCTGCCCGTGTACGACATCGTGAGGCCGACGCCGGCAGCATCAAGCGTCGCGGTCAGCCGACCTCCCGCGTCGAACATCAGTTGATGCTGGTCCGGTGTGGTCAGCAGATAGCCGAAGCCGAGGTTCTGCAGGGTGGAGTGGACATAGGGGCGGGTGGCCTTGAGCGAGCCATCACTCTGGACCGCGTAGTCGACCTGCGAGCCGTCCTCGGCCCGGAAGGTGACCACAGCCTGGCCCACGTTCAGCGAGGCCGAGTACGGGAACACCCAGCCCTTGCCGAGCACTCCCGAGGCCGCCGACGAGGAGGAGTAGCTCCGGGTCAGCTGGAACGGGTGCCCGGGCCCGGGAAGTTCGGCGTCCGTGACCGCTTCGCCGAAGGCGCCCGTCGAGGTGTTGACCGGGTCACCGCAGTACTTCACCAGACTCAGCACGATCCCCGTGCTGGACGGCGAATTCGGGCACGCCAGAGACACGTTGTCCGGCACACCGACGATCGGCACGGGCGGGGCCGCGATCGACGTCAGCTCGTCCGAGCTCCCGTCCGCATACCCGTACCGGACCGTCACGTAGTAGTTCACACCACGCTGGATCTGAGCCTGGAAAGAGCACCAGCCAGTGGACTCGTACACCATCCACTGATTGGCGTCCAACAGGGCGCTGTCGGACGCCCGATAGAACGAGACCAGGACATTCCCGCGGCTGTTCGCCCGCAGTGCAGCCGGGGTATCCGGGTTGAATTCCCAAGTCGCGCACCAGGAGAGTCCGGTGTTCCCGCTCTGGATATTGTCAACGAATGTCCGGACATTGGCGATGTACGGATGACCGGCAGGCCAGCCCGCCGCAACGTCCTGCGAGTCACGCGCACTCCTCGCAGGCGCCGCCTGAGCCTTGCCCGCCGACAGCGTCCGCAACTCCTCGACCGTCAGGCTCATGAAGCCAGCCGTGCCGGGACCGGCGATCCGCTGCGCCACCGGTTTCGGAGACGGCCCGGTCACCGCGTCGGCTTTCAGCTCCCGTGCTTGCCGCTGCTTCTGGTCGATCGACCACGGGACCGGCGGAGCAGCAGCCTTGGGGGCAGCACCGCCACGGGCTACCGCGCCGCTGGCCGGGTTCTTTCCCGGCTCAGCCCATGCCGGCGGCGTTAAAGCCAGGGATACCAAGGCCAATAACAGAAACCCCAGTACTGACCTGCGGAGATTTTGCCTCATCCTCAACACGACCCTTTCCGCACGCAGATTGTGGCGCTACAAACCAGCGCCGGGATGATTGTGCTGGTGCGCAGCTCAGGGCGAGGAGCAACGGGCGATCTTCGGCCGGATTTAGTGGATGAATGACTTGGGGATGGGCATGTATGCGGGCAGATCCGATATAGCTGCCATCCTGAATCAGCCGTTTCGGTGCATGAGCGTATGCGCATTTAATAGCTGCTTCGGGGATTTGACCGAATTGGGGCGCCCCCGCGAGAATCGCCGGGAAGTTCGGACTGGTGCGCTGTGCCACGGGGCGCCAGTTCGGCCGGATCAGATGGATGGAGGCGATCGTCCATACGGCCGGGGGCGGCGCGCAGCAGTCAGACATAGGCCGCCCGGGTCAGGCACGCCGGTTGACTCACCGGCTGGCTCGGGTGATGGTGTCGGCTCGATCCTGCGAACCAGTCCCGCTCGGAGTGCGGCCCAGTGTCCTTAACAACGAGGGCGGTGAAGGTGGTGAGGCTCTGGGCCCGCGGCGCCTTGTTGCGGTGTCGGAGACGACGAAGTTGCCGACGGCCTGCATGATCAGCCGGGCGTTCCTGGGCGGCTGCCAGCGCGGGAATGACCCGCCCACGACACAGCAGGCAGGCGGCGCCGGGGTGGAGGACGGTGATGCGGCCGATGATGTCCCGGATCTGGCCCTGGGGGGGTTGCGGTGATCTTGACACCGCAGTCGATAAGTGGGGTGAGGTAGGCGTGGGAGAAGCGGGAGAGCCGCATGCGGCCGGCTTCGTCGTCGGTGCATCCGAAGACGACGTCCGCGCCGACGACGTGCTGGGCGATCTTGCGCCGACTCACGCTTCCGACCACCGCTTCGACCGTGACGCCGTCGGCGATGCGGGTGAGGTGGTCGGCCAGGACGTGGACCTTGGGGCGGCCGACATCGGCTGGGGTCGAGCCGTAGACGCGGGTGAGGTTGCTGACCGAGAGGGTGTCGGGGTCGATCAGCGTGAGTCGGCGGATTCCGAGGCGGACGAGTTGTTCGGCGACGGCCGAACCGGTTCCTCCCGCGCCGACGACGGCGACATGGAGTTCTCCCAGGACGCGCTGGATCTCGGTGCCGAAGGCACGGATCTGGCAGTCGTGGAGACCGGGAAGGTCCGGGGTACCGGAGTCGAAGGATCGCAGGAGGCGGAAGGTCTGCCCAGCGATGAAGATCCGGTCGATGGCCGCCTGGTGCTCGCCCTCGATGTGGCCGGTGAAGGTCATGCCGCCTTCGTGCGGGGCGACGATCAGGCTTCCGTAGAGCCCACTGCCGCTGCGGGTGCGGAAGGTGGCGGCGAGCTGCGCGTCGACGACGGCGTCACGGCGACTCGGAAGCGGGGCCGAGCCGGGCGCGGGGTGGGTGTGAACCCAGATTGCGGTGGCTCCGGCACGCTCGGCTTCGCGCAGGGCCGGCATGTAGCCGCCCGAGGAGATGCCGAGGGCGGTGTCGGTGCGTTCGCGGTAGGCGTCCTCGGGGATCCGGCAGGCCGCCCTGCGTGCGGCCGCCTGGGGTCCGTCCCAGGATTCGGGCAGGAACAGGCGCCACGACAGCGGGCAGGAGGCGGTGTCGGAGAGCGCGTGGACGCTGACGCCGATCTGGCAGTTGCCGACCTTGCCCAGGGTGCCCGAGTACTGTCGGGCGACCCCGGGCGAGGCCTTGCCGTCCTTGGGGAAGCCGGTGTCGTCCACGGCCCACACCTCGGGCCCCACCGCCCGTACGGCCCGCCGCGCCAGCCGGGCCCGCACGTCCTCGACCGGCCAGGTCGAGGACGTCATGAACTGCTGCAACCGCTGATGGTCGATCCCCAGGCGTTCGGCCATCAGCTGCATCGACTTGCGCCGGCCCTCCAGCAGCAGCCCCCGCAGATACAGTCCGCCCTTGACCCGCTGACCACACCGGGCCAAGGGCGCGAACACCTCGGCCGCGAACTCCTCCAACCGACCCCGCCACAACGCAAGCTCCCCAGCCCTCATGCCAACAGAGAACTACCAACTCCAGTACCTTGCAAGGCACATAACAAAGCACTACTAGTCACCGGCGCCACAGACCTGCCGACCCTGCTCGTCATCGACTCTCCTCGCAAGAACGTCGGCTACGGCACCGACGACCAGCAGCTCATCAGCCGCTTCTACGCCCACTTCCTCGAACACATCACCGCCGTGCGCCAGGGCGCCACCGTGGTGCGACCCTCCCAGGTCATCATCGTCGACAACGACCTGCCCGCCGGGTTCCGGGACCGCCTGCACGTCATCGAACTCAGCCGGGAGAACCCGCTCGTGCTGTAACGCCCTTCCTGGACCGCAGCCGAGGGGCGGCAGGCAGAAGCCTCACCACGACCTCCGGCTCCTTGGCCATCGGGGCCGGCACAGCGGGCGCTCCCCTCACTGGAGCAGCTCCACCCCATGCTCGCTGACCTCATGCGAACTCCAAGGCCGGTTGTCAGTGGCGTGCCGTACCGTCGTGCCCACGTACACGAAGGATGCCATCGTGCTCCGGCCTGGCCCGATCCTGCGGACCGTGCGAATACACCCGGTGTCCGGCGCCGCGCGACAGAGCTGATGCCACTGGCGAGGCCAGGGGCATCAGGTGCTGCCTGCCCGGGAGCTGACACCGCTCTGATCCGCTACGAGACCTGCGCTGCCTTTGAGCTGGCAACGTGTCTTCCAACGATGAGGACACATGGCTTTGAAGCCCACCGCTGAGCAGCAGGCGGCCCGCGAGGTGTTCGCCTCCGGAGGCGATCTGGCCCTGGTGGCCGGCGCCGGGACGGGAAAGACGTCCACCCTGGTCCTGATGGGACAGTCGACGCCGCGGCGGGGCCTGTACGTGGCGTTCAACAAGTCGATCGCCGACGACGCGAAGAACCGCTTCGGAGCGAACGTCGAGTGCCGCACGGCGCACTCGCTGGCGTTTCAGAGCGTGGGGCGCAACTACCGTGAACGGATCAGCCGTTCAGCGCGCGTACCGGCCTGGCAGACCGCGCGCCGGCTCGGAATCGGCCGGGACCTGCCGGTGAACTCCACCAGAATCACCGTCAAGCACCAGGCCCGCCTGGTGATGGGGATGGTGCGCCGGTTCTGCTACACCACCGACCGCCAGCTGATGGCCCGTCACCTGGAATGGGTCAACGGCCTGGACACCGGCGGGCAGGACTTCGTCGCCCGCGAGCTCCTACCGTACGCCGCGCGGGCTTGGGAGGACCTCCAGGACCCGGGAGGGGAACTGCGGTTCGAGCACGACCACTACATGAAGATGTGGGCTCTGACCTCACCCGTGCTGGGCGCGGACTTCGTGCTGCTCGACGAGGCTCAGGACACCAACCTGGTGCTGGAGGAGGTCTTCCTCAATCAGAAGGCGCAGCGGGTGTGCGTGGGTGATCCCGCACAGCAGATCTACGCCTGGCGGGCGGCGAAGGACGTGATGACCGCGTTCCCCGCCGAACACCTGGAGCTCACACAGTCGTTCCGCTTCGGTCCCGGGATCGCGGCCGTGGCGAACCGGTGGCTCGGTCACGCCGAGTCCCCGATGCGCCTGGCCGGCTGCGGGCCCGCGTCAAGGATCGGCCCCGTAGTGGGAGCCGACGCGGTGCTGTGCCGCACCAACGCCGACGCCCTGCGGGAGGTGATCGGCTTCCTCGACGACGGCGTACCGGTCGCGCTCGCCGACGGCGGCGCGGCGATGGAGCGGATCGCGCAGGCCGCGCTGGAGCTCAAGGCCGACAAGCGCACCAGTCACCCGGAGCTGTTCCTGTTCTCCTCCTGGGGCGAGGCGCAGGAGTACGTCGAGCAGGACAGCGCCGGCTCCGACCTCAAGGCGATCGTCCAACTCGTCGACACGCACGGCCCCGAGGCAATCCTCGCCGCCGCCCAGAGTCTCACCCCCGAGGAACAGGCGAAGGTGACGGTGTCGACCGCACACAAGGCCAAGGGCCTCGAGTGGGACACCGTGCGGATCGCCGGCGGATTCGAGGCACCGCCCGTCGACGAGGACGGACAGCAGCTGCCGCTGTCCCTGCCCGAGGCACGGCTGGCCTATGTCGCCGTCACCCGCGCCTGCCGGCACCTGGACATGGAATCCATGGCCTGGCTCGATACCTACGAGAAGACCCTCAGCTTCGGGCCCGGCGCGGGCGGACGGCCTCCGCTCGACCTCAGCCTCACCGGGCAGCTCAAGCACCTCGCCTCCCCCATGTCCCGGTTCATGGAACAGCACCTGCCCGACGCCCGCCACGTCGCCGGCGACTACCTGAAGCGGCTGCCCCAACTCCCCGCCCCGTCCAGCCCATGGACGTCGCCCACCCGAAGTTAGACGCCCTCGGACACGCAGTCGACTACCGGCTGCGGCTGTCCCTGGGCCGGGACATGGGAGGCGCCGTGACGGCCGGCGTCGACGCCCTGCACCCGCGCTGGCAGCTGCCCGGATCGCCCGCCCCGAAGGTCCGCACCGCCCTGCACACCGCTGGCCTCGAACTCCTTGACCTCATCCGGCGCCACCTCGACAGCGGCGGCACCTACCTGGACGAGGGCACGCTCTCACGGCTGTGCTTCGTCGCCGCCTACTACGAGGACATCTTCCGCATCGGCCGCGTGCACCGCTTCAACTTCCTCACCCGAGCCGACGAGCACATCACCCTGCGCCGCCTCGCCGACGCAGTCGACGGCTACGTACCCGACGACCTCGCCGTGCAGATGCACCCGGCCCACGAGCCGTTCGCCCCGCTGCGGGCCCTGCCCGAGGCGCAGCGGGTGTGCGGGCCCGTCTTTGCCGGCAGCGCCGACATCGGCGGCGCGGACGCCGACTTCATCCTCGGCGGACTCCTCATCGACTGCAAAGCCACCACCCGCCCCCGCCAGCTCGGCACCGCCGAGATCTACCAGCTCGCCGGCTACCTGCTCCTGGACTACGACGACGAGTTCGGCATCAACCAGGTCGGGCTGTACCTCTCCCGCCAAGGCCACCTCATCACCTGGACCGTCCCCGACTTCCTGCGCCGCCTCGGCGCCACCACCCCCCTGCCCGCCCTTCGCCACAAACTACGCGACTTCCTAAAAGCCGAGGCGGCCGCGGCGGCCCCGGCGGCACCTGCCTGCCTTGAAACGCCCCGGCAGTTCCTCGCCGCCGAGCCAGCCCCGGGGCCGGGCTCACCCCCGGGGGAAGGCACGTCTCTTCGGCCAGGCATGGGCTGCTCGGGACGGGGGCGCGGGCGTTTCCCCGGGAGCCGGTGCGGTGTTGGAAGCAGCGAGAGATGACGTGGGAGGAGCGCGGGTTTCTTCGTCGAACCCGACGCCGCCGCACGCACCGTCGGCCTGCACCCTCTGGCGTTCGAGGCCGCCGTCGCACGCGCCCGGGCCACAGGCGCCCTGGGCCCTTGCATCGCCCTGCCCAACGGGCTGCTGCGGTGCGACCGATCCGGCACGGTGAACCCGTCGGCCGGATCTACTATCTGACGATGCATCAACGGCAGGCAGCCCGCTGCTCCGGGGCCGGTGAGAGCGGGTTGTCTTGAAAACGGCCAACGCCCGTGGCGGCCGCGGCACGAAGATCCGCCGATGTGCTATCAGGTTTTCCGGCTCGCTTCCGCGCGCGGGCCCAATGACACCAGTGATGTCTCAGGAAGCTTTCATGGCATGGCAGTTGGGAGTCCTCCACCTGGACGCGAACGGGGTGCGGCGGACGCTGCCCGTGAAGCAGGTGGCGGGGGCGCCGTTGACGGAGCGCGGTGAGGTGTGGCGGCCCTCGCGTCATCCGGCGCAGCGCAGCATCGCGACGTGGTGGTGGTCGGTGACGAGCGGGCGGCATGTGGGGTGCCGGGTCGCTGGACCGGCTGTCGACGGCGATGGTGCTGGACTTCCATCCGGGTGTGGTCGACTTCGGTGCTTGGTCGGCGCAGTTGGTGTGGCGGGAGCGTGGCCGGGAGCAGCGGTTGGTGCCGGACTTCTTCGTGCGGACCACGGGCGGGGAGACGCTGGTGGTGATGTGTCCTCCGCAGAGCGGGCCCGGTGAGCGGTTCGAGCGGCAGTTGGAGGTGCTGCGGGAGGCGTGCGCGGCGGCGGGGTGGCAGTTGGCAGCGCCGAGTCTGCCGTCGGGGGCGGCGCTGGCGAATCTGCGGTGGGTCTCGCGCAGGCGGCATCCGCGGTACGGGGACCGAAAGGTGGAGGCTGCTCTGGCGGAGGCGTTCGCGCAGCCCCGGCCGCTGATGGAAGGTGTCCAGGAGTGCGGGGTGACGCGGCAGTTGGCGCTGCCGAGGCTGTACCACATGCTGTGGCACCGCCGGCTGGGCATGGACTGGGGCGCGCCGATGGAAGCGGGAACGGTGGTGGGACCGCTGGGCGCGGGAGGGCCGGACGCGGTGCAGGTGCCCGTGGTGGTGGAGGTGCAGTGACGGACGACGCGGCGGTGCAGGGCATGCGGGCGGACATGGTGCTGCCGCGGGCGCGGCCGCAGGTGCGGTGCGCGCCGCGCCGGGCGATCGGAGAGGTCGCCACCGCCTACGGCGTATGCCTGGAGCCCTCCAACGTGGCGGCCGGCGGTCACGCCTGCCCGCTGCGGTTCCGCTGCGTGGGCTGCGACCACTTCCGCACCGACATCTCCTACCTGCCTGACCTGGAACGCTACCTCGCCGACCTGCTCCGCAGCCGCGAGCGGCTGATGTCCGCGTTCGAGGCCGACGACTGGGCCCGCTCGGAAGCCATGCCGTCCGAAGAGGAGATCCGCAGGGTCCGGCGCCTGATCACCCGGGTCAAAGCCGACCTGGACGACCTCACTCCCGAGGACCGCGCGCAGATCGAGGACGCGGTCACCGTGGTCCGCCGCGGGCGCACCGTCATGCTCGGCCTGCCCAAGGTTCGACAACCACTACCCGACGTCCGCCCCTGGAGGACCGGATGATCCCCGCCATGCACGACGGGCGCCAGGCCGGCACCGACCGCCGTCGCCAGCGCGTTGCCGATGCGATCACGAACGCCTCGAAGAACGGCACCCCGATCAGCGTCTCCGGCGTCGCCCGGCAGGCTGGCGTGGACCGTACCTTCCTATACCGACACCGCGACCTGCTCGCCCTGGTCCACGCCGCAGAACTCCAGCCCGCAGGCCAAGACCCGGTCGGCTCGCTGGTCAGCCGCGCATCTCTTCAGGCCGACCTCGCCAACGCCCAGGCCTGCAACACCCGCCTGACCACGCGCGTCCAGCAGTTGGAGAAACGGCTCTCGCAGGCCTTGGGCGAGCAGGCCTGGAAAAACTCCGGTCTGGGCGTTCCCGCCGACATCGACGAACTCCAGCGCCGGATCACCAGGCTGGAGCAGGAGAACATCCAGCTCACCGCCGCTCTGGAGGAGGCTGGGGCCGATCTGGACGCAGCTCGGGCCGTTCAGGAGCGCAGTGGACCCGGCCAAGAGCCCGCGAGGCAGTAGAGACCGCACAGTCCGACTGGCCTTCCGCTCACAGCCTGAGCGCCCCGCCCGGAGCGCTCAGGCTGCGGCCGTACTCAGTAAGAGCGAGTACGCCGGTGCCCCGAACTGGTGTGTCCGCATCGACCGACCGGGGGTCCAGACTCAGTTCACCGGCAAGGCCGGGCGCCAGGTCGAGTAGTTCCCAAGTCCATTCGTCGTCTTCCTCCTCGGTGTCCACATGGCCTCCTGCCAGTACTGGTAGACCTAGAGCGGTTCGCCGCTGTTGCTCGTAGGCAAGTGGCGCCCCCAGTTCCAAGTGCTGCATGTCCTCGCCGGGTATGTAGGCGAAGCGCCGCACGATCGTGCCCTGCTCGGCAACCAGAACCGCCGATCCGTCGTGATGGTCGCTGTGCCAGTAGGCCTGGGCTCGCCCGTACCGGGCACTCAGGCGTGCACACGCCTCCAGGACCTCGGCCTCGCGCTCGGCGGAGCTCGGGTCGCACCACGAGCCGACCACCAGAGTCCAACCCGCGAGCTCAGGCGTGACGAACACGCGGCGGTACTGATCGAGCGGGTTCTCATCCAGGCCGGCATGACTGTCGCAGTCGGCGGCGTACACACCGGCGGCGAACGGCACCGGACGCGGCGCCGACAGACCGAGCAACTCCATCACCCCGCACTGGTCACCCGTACTCACCGCGATCCACGAAAGGAAGCAGCAAACTATGGATGTAGGCACGTCGTCGGGCAGCTTGATCCGCACCAGCCTCTCCAACGCCGCCATGTCGCGAGCACTCATCACCGCCTCACCGCCGATCTCCGTCAGGGCCTCCAGAGCGCCCGCACGCGCGCCGCCGGGGCCACCGCGACGCACGGCCTGAAGCAGCGGCACCACAACCGCACCCCACGACGAGAACGACCGCACGGCCGTCCGCCGTACCTCCGCGTCCGGGTCACCCAGCAACGGCACCACACGCTCCGCAAGCAGCACTCCGTCGTCCCCGCACTTGCTGATGGCCATGACCGCCGCGCGACGCACTACCGGGTCCTCATGCGTCAACGCGCCTGTGTAGCCGTCCAGTGCCACTGCCCCGAGGCCGGTGAACACCCGAAGCGCCCGCCAGTACGCCTGCCCCGGAGCCACGCTCCGCAGAACGTCCAGCACCGGCTGAAACGCCGAAAGGCCTGTACGGCGAAGGACACTCAGCAGAGCGGCCTCGCTCACCGGTGAAGCAGCGTCGCCGAGGTGCTCCATCAGGGCTGTCAAGGCTGCCGGGCCGAGCAAGGCCAGAGCGTCTTCGGCGGCATGCCGGTCAGCCTCGTCAGGAGCTGCGAGGTGCAGAACGAGCTGGTGGATGGTCATGGGCAAACGCTAACGGGCGGCATGGACAACCTGGCCGTGTACCGAATGACCGGCGCCACAGGTTGCTGCTGGGTTTGCATGCGCTTCGCTATCGCCTTGGTCGCGTGGGTGCCGACGACAGGGGAAAGAGCCTGGCACGGTCGCCCGACATCAGCCCCTCGTAGCACGTGGTCAACCGACCCAATGCGGCCAGCCAACTGACCGGCTGTTTGCTGCGCAGGAATGCCATCGGTCCCTCACACGACCGTGAGGGGCCAATGGCGTTTCGCTGGTCAGGTGGGGCTATGACGAGGGGCCGAGGTCACCGTTGACAACGGTCTCTGTGATCAGAGGACGGTCCCAAAGGGCGAGGATCTCGTCGGCCAGGGCCACAATGGGCCGCGGGTCCTCTCTCCCGAACGTCTGGATGGAGGCAGCCGAAAGGCTGCGTGGGACTGCCCCGGCGTCGAGCAGGACTCGCCAATCCCCGGGCGCGAGTTCGAGGAACTCCAGTCCGGTCAGCGCGGCGATCTCCAGCGGGTCGGCAAGCGTGCCGGGGTAGGCGCAGAGCGTGCGCAGGCGGGGCAGCCGAACGACGGGGGCGAGGCTCAGGGGTGCGCCACTCCACGCCCCGATTCTCAGGACTTCCAGCGCGGGATGGGCGGCGGCCTCGATGCTCCCGATGCTCTGGTCGTGGACAATGGCAGTGACCGGCCGCTTGTCCCACCGGTGTCCGGTGTACCAGTTCCGTTCTGGGCCGAGGACCAGGTCGGTGAGCGATTCGGCCCACAGCGACGCGCCGATGCTCTGCTCGTGGTCGAGCACGATCACCTGGCCGAGGTGGCCGCGGGGGCCAGGCGTCAGGTCGACGGCGACCATGTCCCCTCCGCCGGTGCCGCCGAGAACGATCCACCCTGGAGAGCCGACCAGGTCCTGTACGGCGTCGTCGGGTCCCGTGAGGACGGCCCCCGTTGCCGCATGCTCCCAGCGGAAGTACGAACGATAGGACAGGTCGGCGACGGCGAGGCCTTCCAGAGAGCACAGCTCGAAGCCGACCGCACCCAGGACACGCTCCCCTGCCTCATAGTCGTCCTGCCAGTCCTCCCACCGTGCGCGCGTCACCCGGTAGAGCGCCTTGACCTCCTCGGGAAGCGAAAGGCCAAGCCTCTCCTCGGCGGCGGCGATCTCCTCCTCGGTGGCGCCGATCGCGTCGGGTATCCGCTCGCGGAGTGTCCGTTCCAGCAGTGCCGCGTCCACGGACGGGGCCGGCCGGGCCCCGGCTGCGGGCTCGGGCAGGCGGCGCCACGGCTCGGGGACGGCGCCCTCGACCAGGGTCAGCGCGCCCACACTGCTGCCTATGCCGGGATCGACTGCCGGACTGCGATCGAACAGCCGGAGAACCGCCGCTCCGTTCGGAGGGATCTCCACGGTGAAGGCGATGTCGGTCACTCCGGCCCCGGCGAGCGTGTCCCGCACCCGTTCGATCGCGTCGTGCTCCTCTTGGTTGTCCGACAGCAGCATGGCCCGACCGGGCGGCGGGTACCGCCACTTCACGGGCACGCTGTACGAGCCGCGGCCGATGTTTCCCGACACCTGGCCGCCCGGCACGGCAAGCGCCTGCGCGTGCGCGGTCCGCAGGAGCCGCAGCAGCGGCTCCCAGGTCTCGAAGTCGTACAGCGAGGACAAGTAGGCCTCCGATTGGTGCGGTGATCGCAATGTCGGCGATTATGCCCGCCACCTGCGACAACCCCACCGACAGGCGAGCACGGGACAGAGGCGCCCCAGACAGCCGCATCCTGCCGGTTCGGCCGCCGTCCCTACCGCGGGCGGTGGCCCGCCCTCGCCGCGCCCGGATTGCACCGCTGCCTCCTGTCACCGGCCGCTGCTGCCCTGGCGGTTGAACGGGTCCGGCAACGGTCGTCGGCCGGCGCGGATTCTGGCAGCGACACCTGACATCGTGTGCTGACTTGGATGAGTACGCCGTGCTGGCCCCGCCACCAGCCATTCACAGACTGTTCCTGGGTACGAAAACGGCCATAGATGTTCCGCTGCGGCGACTATGGGCAGAGACAGGCCTTCATGCGATCGAGGGCCACCGTCGCGTTCACCGCCGCCGAGAACCACAGGACAGGCCCAGGCTCACGCATGGCTCACTCCGGCGGGTGATGACGCAACACCTGTTGCACGCACTAGCATCGTCACTCCTGCTGCTGAGCTGCATCGACGTCCCTTTGCTCACCACACAACACGCGCCTGGCCCAGAGAAAGGTGACCCAGTCGGCGATCTCCGGGAGCCAACACCTCGGACGGGCGGTGAACTTATGTAGGTCCACCAGCTCTGTCCGTTGTCCGCCACTCAGGCAGTAGTCCTCGGGTTCCCTGCTTGTCACTGATCAGCAGCACACTGCGCGCATGAGCATTGATCCACATGACGTCCGGAGCGGAGGCCACGCGAATTCACATGACAGTTGCGAACCGGCTCCGCAATCATTGGCCGATGACCATGAGACCGGCCCTTCTCAGTCTGAACATCGTGTGCCCACCGCCCGACGAGGGCGGCGCGGAGGTCCTCCCGATCGTCAATGGCAGGGATCTTCTGGCCGAGGTAGTCCCCGGTGGCGTGGGAGGCTCCCGGAACCTGGGAGTAGGCCCCCGGTATCTGTTGGGCCCGGACGGGCCGTTGCATGCCACGGCGACGCCCCATGAGGTTCGTCTCGCTTGGTCCGGGTGCGGCGTGGAGGAGTGCTGTGGTGCCCTGCACATGACGGTCAGGCGCGACGGGGATCATGTTGTCTAGACGGGTTGGCGCGACCTGGCCAATCCGACAAAGCGGGATGTCTCACCCAAGGCTGACAGAGAGGGGGATCGTCATGCATGCCTTGCCTTCGAAGTCCGCGCGCGAGCTCGCCCGTATCGTCGGACGTTTGGACAGCAGAATTCTCGATCATCCGGCCTTGAGACACACCGTTTCACCGCGCGGTCGATGGTGGCACTTCAGCCGGTGGCCGTGGGAGGACTGACAGCGGGCGTCGGGCTTTCATCCTGGGGTGCAGCTGATCGGTGTCACAGGCGGTCGAGGAACGCGAGGACCTTGTCGGTGGGCCGGTAGCGGCCCGGCCGGGCGGTGACCGGTGCGGTGAGGGC
Source organism: Kitasatospora sp. NPDC088548 (assembly GCF_044753005.1). NCBI lineage: Bacteria > Bacillati > Actinomycetota > Actinomycetes > Kitasatosporales > Streptomycetaceae > Kitasatospora > Kitasatospora sp. NPDC088548. The sequence continues at coordinate 25,364 of NZ_JBIVMI010000042.1, read as the reverse complement.
CAGCGCCTGTTCCTTGATGGTCATGTCGGCGTGGACGTAGGCGTCAGTGGAGCGAACGCCGGCGTGGCCGAGCCAGAGCGCGATGACCGTGGTGTCGACGCCGGCCTGCAGCAGCGACATTGCGCAACTGTGCCGCAGGACGTGCGGGTGGATGCTCTTGTCCAGCAGGGACGGGCAGGCTCGTGCCGCGGTCTTGGTGTGGATGCTCAGGCGTTGGGCGACGGCGTCGCGGCTGAGGCGCCGTCCGGCGCGGGTGCAGAACAGGGGGTCGCTGCGGCGTCCGGCGCGCTCGTTCAGCCAGGCACCCAGCAGATTCTGGACGGGACGGTCGAGGGGAACCGTGCGTTGTTTGCGTCCCTTGCCCTCGCAGCGGACGGCGGCGCCCTCGCCCAGGGTGATGTCGTCGCAGTTCAGGCTGGTGAGTTCGGAGACGCGCAGGCCGGTCTGGACGGCCAGGGCCAGCATGGCCTTGTCCCGTCGTCCTTCCCACCGTTTCGGATCCGGTGCCGCCAGCAGCGCGTCGACCTCGCTGGCGGTCAGGAACGTGACGGTCCTCTTGTCGAACCGCTTCGGTGGGATGTCCAGGACCCGCTGGATGAGCAGGGCGTGTTCGGGATGCTGCAGGGCGGCGTAGGAGAACAGGGAGCGGATCGCGGTCAGGCGGACGTTGCGGGTTCGGGTACTGTTGCCGCGCTCGTCCTCCAGATGGTTGAGGAACGCGGAGATCACGTCCGCGTTCAGGTCGTTCCAGTCCAACTTCGCTGGAGCGGTCCCGGTCCGCTGGCGGACGAAGCCGATCAGGAGGCGGAGCGCGTCGCGGTAGGCGGCGATGGTGCGGGGGCTGGCCTGGCGCTGGCGGGCGAGGCGTTCGGTGAAGAATGCCTGCAAGGTGGGTGCGATCAGGGTCATGGGCGGGCCGCCTTCCGGACTCCGTCGCGGCGGGCGGCGGCCAGGGCGAGCAGTTCCGGGGCGGCCGACAGGTACCAGTAGGTGCAGGCTGGTTCGCGGTGTCCCAGATAGGTCGACAGTGACGGGATCTTCGCCTGGATATTGCTCTCGGTGCGATACCAGTGCAGGAGAGTTCGAACGGCGAAGGTGTGTCGCAGCTCGTGCAGCCGAGGTCTGTGCGGGGCGTCGAGGCCGACGCCGGCGGTGTCGACCAGGTCCCGGAACACCGGATGCACGCAGGCGTAGATCAGCCGCTTCGCGGTGAGGGAGATGAAGAACGCGGGGTCCTTGACCCTGGGCATCAGGTCTTCGCGCAGCCTGTCGTACTCGCGCAGTGCGTCCGTGGTGCTGTCCTGCAGCGGGACCAGTCTGGACTTGCCGAACTTGGACTCGCGGATGTGCAGCACACCCTCGGTCCAGTCGATGTCGTTGCGGTCCAGCTTGATTGCCTCGCCAATGCGCAGGCCGGACGCGGCCAGCAGCCCGATCAGCGTGTGATAGGTGGCCGCCCGCAGTGGCTGCGGGATCGTCTCTTTGGCCGCCGTCATGATCGCTGCGATGTCGGCGTCGGAGTAGAGGAAGATCTGCCCCCGGCGCCGGTTGTAGGACACCAGTCCCAGTGGCGGCACCTCGGTCGCCGGGTCAATCCCGCTCAGGTAGCGGGCGAACCCGCGGACGGTGGTAATCCGTCGAGGGCTGACCGTCGTGATCACCTCGGGCTCGCGGGTCCGCATCCAGTCCAGCGCGGCGGCGACGGTCACGGTCTGTTCGCCGCGGTCGTCCATGAAACTCACGAAGTCCGGCAGCAGATAGGCCGCTTCGGCCATCTGGTGCCCCAGCGAACGGCGAAGCCGCAGGTAGTCGTCGACCGCTTGGCGAAGATCGGTCATGCCGCCTCCGTCCCGGGCCAGGGCTGTGCGACCGCGCGTAGTGCGATGAAGTCGACCTTCGCGTAGAGCGCGGTCGTGGCCAGGTCCTGATGCCGGAGCACCTGTCCGATCGCCGTGAGCCCGGCGCCGTGGCGGAGCATGTCGGCGGCCAGGGCATGACGCAGTCGGTGCGGCCCGACCTTGAGAGTGCCGGCCCGCCGGCACGCTCGTTCCACGACGTCGCCCACCAGGTCCGCCCGGATCGGACCGTGCGGAGCCTTGCAGGTCAGGAAGACATGGCGGGCATCCAGGCGAGGTCCTGGGCCGGTCAAGTATGCGACCAGGGCCTCGCCGACGTCGGCCGGGAGCGGGAGCCGGTCCTCACGGCGTCCCTTGCCGCGGACGACGATCTCGCCGCAGCGCCAGTCGATGTCGTCCAGCAGCAGCCGGGCCACCTCGATCGAGCGCAGTCCGAGCCTGGCCACCAGCATCAGGATCGCGTAGTCGCGGAGGCCGACCGTCCCTTGGCGGGGAGTATGGTCCAGCAGTCGCTGAACGTCGCCGGCTGCCATTGTCGGTGGCACGGAGGCGAAGCGCCAGCCGCCCACTGGAGGCACCGCGCCGCCGAGCTTCATCGGGGTGACGCCTTGCAGGTGAAGGAACCGCATCAGCGAGCGCAGTTCGGCCACCCGTCCCTTCGCCGAGCCCGCCGAGACCCTGGCGCACTCCCGCAGCAGGAACGCGTTCAGGTCCGCCCCGGTCAGGCTGTCCGGCGTGAACTGGCCGTCGGTCACCGCCTGTTCGGCCAGGAAGCGCCGGGCAGTGTTCCCGTAGCGCAGCATCGTCGACGCCGACAGGCCACGCTCGGTTTCCATCCAGCACCGGTAGCGCTCCAGCAGAACCTCCGCCGGCGACGGTGGCACCTGTGGCGCGGGCACCACCCCGGCCTCACGCAGGAACGTCAGCATCGGGACCATGCCGCGCGGCCCGGCCACCCGGCGACGACCCGACTTCCGCAGGTCGGCAAGGTGCTGGTTCAGTCGCCCCTCGTCCAGATCGGCAACATCGAGGCCCTGCCCCGAAAGCCACAGACCGACCTGCCCCAGATCCTTGAGCATGTTCCTGGCGGTCAAGGTCGTGTACCCGCGCTCCGCCAGCCAAGCCTGGTAGCCCTCGACCTGCGCGGTCAGGACACCCGCCTTCCGACGCGTACTCCCGAACGGCATCGCCGCCCCCTCGCGGGAGCACCCTGCCCCCTCGCTCACGAGGCTGCCCGGCACGGAAACTATGCAGAGCCATGAACAGTAGAAACCCCACGAAAGAGCGGAACAGCGCACACAGCTTCGGCATTGTCGCGGTCTCGGCATAGGTCCAGACAGAGCAGGTCAACTCGCCAGTATTTCTTGATGGTTCGGCCGAGCTGCTTGTCGCTGGCGGCCTCGGCGAGCTCGTTCACCAGGTTCGCGGCGGTGGTGTAGCGGACGCGGCCACCGGCCTAGGCGATCGCGGTGCCCAAACCGATCAGCAGGTGGGACTTGCCCGTGCCGGAGTCGCCGATCAGGCAGAGCGGGTTCCCGGCCTGGACCCAGCCGGGCTGGGCGAGCGTGTTGATGACTTCCTGCGGGACGTTCGTGTTCTTCGCGAAGTCGAAGTCCTCGATGCGCTTGTTGCGCGGGAAGCCGGCTTCCTTGACCCGGCGCTGCTTGCGCCGTTCGTCGCGGTCCTCGCACTCGCTCTCCAGCAGTTCGGCCAGGAAGTCCGCGTAGGACGTCTGTTCGCGCAGGGACTGGGCCGCGAACTCCTCCCAGCGGGTGCGGATCGTGGACAGGCCCAGGCTTCGGCAGGCCGCGTCGATCGTCGCCGCGGGGCCGGCGCCGCGCTGTGCGGGCAGGCCCCGCAGCTGCGCGAGGAGGCCAGGGAGCTGCTGGAGGGCATCAACCCGGAACTGGCTACCGCCGGGCTGGAGGCGCTGGACGGCGAGCAACTCGCCCTGGCCGTCCGGCACGCCCGGGCCGCCCGCAGGGCGGCTCAGACGATCCGGACCGCCAGGGCGTTGTCGGCGGACAGCTTGAGGGTGTAGATCCACACTGTCCCGTAGACCTTGTCCTGGTAGGTGGTCCGAACGGCGTCCAGGTAGTAGCCCCAGCGCTCGTCCTGAATCACCGACCAGCCCGCGTCGTTGGTGTGGATACGGAACTTGAGTCCCTGACTCTGGTTCTCGACACACCCGTTGACGGTGACGTCCAGGTTGGGGTACCTCACCGGATCGGAGACGGTCAGGCACTCGGAGTCGGGCCAGGTGGTGAGGTAGACGGACGGCCCCTCACCCCGGCAGATGTTCCAGTAGGTGCGTCCTCCCCAGTCGTCGGTCAGCAGTTCGGCCTGGTATCGACGGAACGGCCGGTCCGGGTCGAAGGTCTTATAGGGGTGGGTGGAGAGATAGGTCGGACCGTAGTTCCTTATGGGCCGCGGGAAGCTGCCCCGGGGGTCCGCTGGCTTGCCCCAGTCGGTGTAGGGGCTCTGGAACCGGACCGGGGTCGGGTCGCACACCGTGCCGTACGGGCCCGGCAGGGAACTGGCCGCCGAGGCCTGCGGGGCGGCGAACAGCAACGGAACGCCGGCGAAGGCGAGCACCAGTGCGGCGAGGACGCGGGTGGGGCGGCCGGCCGCACTCACGCGCACGTCAGCCCGCGCCGGGCCAGCTCCTGGACGCTGCCGGGGACGACGGGGCTGTCGCAGGCGATGGTGCCCTGGATCTCGACGTCGAACGTCACGTAGGCCCCCGTGCCACCGGTCATGGTGTTCACCCAGACACCGGTGTTCGCGCCGGTCCGGGCGCACTGGTAGCGGACGAACTCGCCCTCGACCTTGTGGGTGCCCTTGAACAGCCCGTATTCACCGGGGCGGTTGAAGTTCATGGTGACCGTCCGCGACCAACTGCTGGTGCTGGCCTTGGTCTTCTGCACCGAAAAACCGACCTTGGCCGAGACCTTGGCGAACAGGACGCTCGCCTGCGCGGTGATCTCCACCGAGGTGTTGTAGGTGGTGCTGACGCTGTCGACCTCGGAGAGCGTCTCCGTGGAACTGCCGGTGGTGCCGGGCGCGATGGAGATGCCGGTCCAGTGCGTGATCGTGGGGGTGACCCGGGCGGTGGCGACGTCCTGCCAGATCGTCTCCAGGTTCGGGTTGCAGGTGTCGGACGGCGGCCGGGGCAGTGGGTCGGCGTGTGCCGCACCCGCGGCGAAGCCGCTGAGCCCGGCGAGCGTGACGGTCAGGGTGGCCAATACGCCCAGACTCCGACGAAGGTGACGCCGCGGGACAGCTTCCACAGGGATCCTCCTGATGGTCCGACGGCCAGGCCCATGACTGTGCGTGCCTGGCTCGTCGCAGGATTCTTCCTCGCGCACGAATGACATTTCCATCCCAGAGAGTTGGGATGTTCACGACCCGGCGGGCCTGGCGGCCGGGGCGGGCCGGGCAACTCCGGCCGCCTCTCCACACAGAGCGCCCTCGGCGCTGAGACGAGCATCACCGGCGGTCCCGGAGGACCAGGCGGGACCGGCGACGCCGGAGACGGTCCCCAGGGCCCCGGGGGTACCGGGAACGTGTCCGCCGGGACCTTCAACGGCGGTCCGGGCGACGACACCGTCACCGCCGCCCGCGGCAGCGGGAACAGCACTACCCGGACGGTCGGCAACGCGGGCACCATCGACGGCGGAGGAGGAAGGAACGCCTGCACCGTGAACGGCGGAAACCCTGGCACCGTACGCCACTGCCCGCTCGCCCTCGACTCGTAGTGCGCTCGTCAAGTCACGAGGGTAGTGGGCGGGGCGGCGGGCCGGGACGGCCGCAGCGACGGCGGCGGCCAGAGCAAGGCAGGAGCAGCGGCGGGCAGCAGAACCGGCAGGGGTCCGGGACGGGAGCGGCCCGGGCTCCCGTCCGCCCCTCGCACCGGCAAAGCCGGCGGCGCTCCCGGCCGGTGGCGATGGCATTCTCCGCGCATCCGAACCGTCACTTTCCATGGGTTATTCCCGGCGAATCCGTCGCGAAATTCCGGCGCGATCCGGAAGGCGTTCCGACGGCCCGTCAATTCGGTCGGGGCCCGGGACGGCTCTCCGGCCGCCGGGAGCCATATCCGGGGCCCTCCGACGATTTTCCGCCGACAGTGACGCGAACACTCTCAGTGACCAGATCCGGAACACCGAAGCGTCCCCGGCCCGGCCCGTCAGCCGCTGGTGAGTGGTTGGACCAATCAGGGTGCGGGGGCCGGAAACCCCGAAAACACGCCGATTCCCACTCCGACCGCTGAACGAGGTCACACCCCGGAACGCTCCCGAGAGCGCCCCCAGACGCCCCCGGGAACGCCCACGGCGGCAGCCCGGCTGGGCCCCTGGCAGCCGGGGCAGGGTTGCGTCACCAGCAGCCGATGACGCAACCCCCCGGCCCGGGCCCGGCAGAGAACCCGGCCCCTGACCCGCAGGCCGGGACAGCAGGACGAGCGGGCCGGGCACGAGCAGCGGCCAGGGCAAGTCCAGAGCTTGAGAACGAACGAACCGCCTCCCGGTTCTACCGTTCCCCGCGAGACCGATGACCGTACAGACCCCTCCGGAGATGTGTACTTCGGGCTTGATTTCCGGGTCGGAGCCTCAGCCGTTGGTCAGGGTGCGGCCGAGAAGGGGCAGCAGGCGGTCCCAGTGGCGCTGCAGTGCGGCGGGGTTGAAGGCATCAGTGTCGGACATGGTGAAGCCGTGAATGGTGCCGGGGTAGATCTCGGAGGTGTAGCTGACACCTGAGGCATCCAGGGCCTGGTTGAGCTCGCCGAGGGCCTCGGGTGTCATGTCGGTTTCGGCGTGGCCGAGGTGGACCTGGGCGGTGAGCTTGGAGAGGAGGTCGGGCCCGTCGGCGCCCACGGGGCCGTGGAATCCGGCGACGGCGGCCACTTGGCCGGGGTGGGCCGCGGCGGTGCGCATCGCTAGGAGGCCGCCTATGCAGTAACCGGTTACCGCGACCGGTCCGGCGCAGACCTCGGGCTGGGTGGTGAGGAACCTGAGGTAGGCGTCGGCGTCGCTCAGGACACGTTCGGGGGTGTGCGCCTCGATCAAGGGCATCAGCTGGGCGAAGATCGCGGGCCGGGCCTCTTCTCCGATGTGCTCGGGAAGTTCGATCACCGGTGCCGGGCCGTGCCGGTAGAAGAGGTTGGGGACGAGCACGTAGTACCCGTGCCCGGCCAGTTCGCGGGCCATCTCCCGCAGCACAGGCCGGATGCCGAAGCCGTCCGCGTACATCAGCACCCCCGGGTGTCGCCCGCCTCCGTCGGGGAAGGCGGCGAACGCGTCGGCCTGGCCATCCGCGGTGGGAATCTGCAGCATCTTGGTGGGCATGAATTCTCCTGTCGTGGTTGACGTGTCGAGCCTGTGATCAACACGACGGAGGCGGAGCCCGCGCAGCAGCGCAAGATCCTCGATCCAACAGCGGGCCAGCACCGGCCCGTACGGCGCTCAGAAGAGCACCGGGTCACCAATCCGTGTGTGGCGCAATGCCGTCCCGGTAGTCATGGCTGCACAACGTAGCCCACCGGACAAAGCCGATGCCAGCCCCCCAGGCCACAGTGCTGTTCGCGAGAATGGTCTCGGTCAACACCTCGGGATCCTGAACCCGGTCGACGCGCTGCCTGTGACAGGGATAGCCATCTTGCGGCTGCAGGTCGTCACCGTACTTCGAGACACTCCCTTGCCGAACGCTCCGGACGCGGCCGAATCGGAGCCACTCTTCCGGTCCGGTTTGGCCATGTTCGTAGGCTTCCACCGTGAAGGCATTCCAGCAGTTCCAATACCCGACTCCACCGTTAGCCCGCCCCGGCGGACACCAGGCCACCTTCGCCGCCGAAGTCGCCGCCGAGGAAGAAGCCGAACACCTGCGGCTGACCGTCGCCGCCTACGAGGACTACCAGCGTGGCATCCTGCCCAGCGGCCAAGGCGCCCGCGACCTCATCGACGCCTTCAAGGACGTCGACCAGGCCCTGAAGCGGCACGACGCCGGGCCGGTCACCGTCATCGACGACCGGCGCGTCGAGCATGTCCTCAAAGCGAAGGCGAAGACCCTGCACCTCGGTGTCGGCAACTACTGCTGGTTCTCCGATCCGGGCAAGGCATTGTGCCTGAAACTCGCCGGCACCCCGGACGCCGACGAGCCCCTCATGGGGATGTGTGACTCGGCCCGCTGCCCGCAGGCCACCCATCACCCCCAGCACCGGCAGATCTGGGCCGACCACGCGGACAACACCCAGGCCGTCTTTCTCGGCAACCCCAGACTCTCCAAGCCCGAACGGGCCCGAGCCCAGGCCGCGTTCGACCGCGCCACCCGCGTCGTCGCCGAGATGGACAGCGCCGGACACGCCGACGGGGAGCCCGTCCATGGCGCATGAACACCAGACCGAAGCCGAGGACCGGATCCGGGCGGCGATGCAGCAACTCCTCGTCGGGCCCGTCCCTGAGGGCCTGAAGTGCGACGTCAAGAGCCTGTGCGCCCTCGCCAGAGTGCCGCGGGCGACGCTTTACCGCACCTACCCGAACCTGAAGGCCGAGTTCGACAGCCAGCGGACCGCCGCCCAGCAGGCCGGGCGACAACCGGCCCCTCGGCTTGCCCAGATCGAACGGCTCAATACCGAGGTCGCGACACTGCGCGAACGCCTCAGCAGGAAGAACGCCGAGCTCAACGCCTTGAAGCAGTTCCAGACCACGGCTCTGTCCCGCCTCACGGCCCAGCGCAACGAGATCTCCATGCTTCGGCAGCAGTTGGAGTCCGCCTCACACGCCAAGGTCCGGACGCTCCCACCCCGGTAAACGCTGACCACAGCTGCTTGACCTTGCCGCTGGCGGCAGGGTTGCACGATGACCGGCATGAACAGCACCGCATCGCAGAGCAGCAGGGTCGTCGCCGTCACCGGAGCAGGCACAGGGATCGGCCGGGCCACCGCCCGTGCCTTCGCCTCCGAGGGTGCCCACGTGGTCGCGATCGGGCGGCGGGCCAAGCCGCTCAAGGAGACCGCTGCTGGGCACGACCGGATCATGCCGCTGGCCGCCGACATCACCGCCGAGGGCGAGCCCGACCGGATCATCCAGGCCGTGCTCAAGACACACGCCGGCTGGACGTGCTGGTCAACAACGCCGGCATAGTGCGCAGCGGCGCTCTCGGCACGCTGACGCCAGAGATGATCGCGGTTCAGCTTGCCACCAACCTCGTGGCCCCTATCCTGCTGACCCAGGCCGCGCTGCCACCCCTGGAGACGTCGAGCGGGGTGATCGTCAATGTCAGTACGTCGGTGGGGCAGCGGGCCTGGCCCGGCAGCTCGGTCTACGCGGCGACCAAGACCGCCCTGGAGCTGCTGACCCGCAGCTGGGCGGTCGAGTTGGCACCCCGCGGGATCCGGGTGGCGGCGGTTGCCCCCGGCGCGATCGACACTCCCATCGGTGAGCACCAGGGCCTGACGCCGGAGCGGATGGTCGCAGTGCGGGAGTGGCAGCTGGCACACACCCCACTGGGCCGGATCGGCCGACCCGAGGAGGTGGCCTGGGCGGTCACCCAGCTTGCCGCACCGGCCGCATCGTTCGTCACCGGAGTGGTACTCCCAGTCGACGGCGGGGCAGTCGTGGCGTGATAGGAGTGGCCCGGGAGGTGGGATGGGTGCGGATCGGTGAACTGGCCAAGGCGACCGGGACATCCGCCCGTGCGCTGCGGCACTACGAGCAGGCCGGACTGATCTCCTCGGAGCGGGCCCCCAACGGCTACCGCATCTACGACGAGCGGGCCGTGGTGCGGGTTCGTAACATCCGCTACCTGCTGGCCGCCGGGCTCACCCTGGACGACGTGCGCGTGTTCCTGCCATGCCTGGACGGCGATGTGGCTGCCGCACCGCCCTCGGACAAGGGCCTGCGGGTCGCGCTGGAACGGCTGGCGGTCCTCAACGAACGGATTACCGCCCAGACCGAGGCCTGCGACCGGCTGGAAGCAGCACTCCGGGAGAAGACCGGCGATCGAATTCTCCCGACCGCCCGAACCGCGTCCGGCGGCCCGGACCACCCCGAAGCACCCCGGTGAGCTGCCCCGAGTTTCGTGGAGTCCGCGATCGTGTGATCAAGCGACTTGCGGATGTTGCTCCAGTCCCGTCCAGTACGCCTGCTCGTACTCGTCGGGCGGGACGTAGCCGAGGGCGGAGTGGAGGCGCTCGCTGTTGTACCACGCGACCCACGGGAAGACGGCCCGCTCGACCTGGTCGAAGTCCCGCCACGGCTCCTGATGCTCGATCAGTTCGGCCTTGAACGTGCCGTTCAGGGCCTCGGCCATCGCGTTGTCGTACGAGTCCGCGACGGACCCGACCGGCGCCGAGGCGCCGACCTCGGCCAATCGCTCCGTGTAGCGAATGGATACGTATTGCGACCCGCGGTCGCTGTGGTGAATGAGGTCGGCGTCCTTCTTGATCTTCTGACGCCACAGCGCCATCTCCAGTGCGTTCAGCGGCAGGTCGGTCCGCATGTGGGTGGCGGCCTGCCAGCCCACGATCCGGCGGGAGTACGCGTCCAGGACGAACGCCACGTAGACCCAGCCCTGCCAGGTCCGCACATAGGTCAGGTCGGCCAGCCACAGCTGGTTCGGGCGCTGGGCGGTGAACCGGCGGTTGACCAGGTCCGGCGGACGCGGCGCGGCCGGCTCCGGGACGGTGGTGCGGCGGCGCTGTCCGCGGATCACGCCCTCGATACCGAGCTCGCGCATCAGCCGCTCGACGGTGCACCGCGCGACCTGGTGGCCGGCGCGGAACGGGGCGCGGGTGATCCGGCGGGCCCCGTAGGTACGGCCGGATTCCTCCCACACCGCCGTGACCAGCGGAATCAGTTCTTCGCCGCGGAGCCGGCGGGCCGACTTCGGTCGCTGCTTGCGCGCGAAGTACGTCGACGGCGACAGCTCCAGCACCCGGCAGACGGGATCGACCCCGAAGCCGTCGCGCAGGTGGTCGATCACCTGCTCGGCCTCGTCCGGGGACGGCCGATCTCCTGGGCAAAAAACACGCTGGCGGCCTTCAGGATCTCATTGGCCCGCCTCAACTCGGCGACTTCCCTGCGGAGTTCCTTCAGCTCGTCGCGCTCGACGGTGGTGAGGCGGTCGTCCCGCTCTCCGGCGTCGACCTCGGCCTGACAGACCCAGGACCTGAGGGCCTCCTGGTGGATGCCGAGGTCGCGGGCCACATGGGCGACGGGGCGGCCGGTCGAGCGGACCTCGCGCACGGCGCGCTCGCGGAGTTCATCGGGGTACTTGCGTGGTGCGGGCACTGCTCGTGGTTCTCCTTACGCCTGGATCGCAACAAACCCAGACATCAGGGACTCCAAGAAGGCCAGAGCAGCTCAAAGCGAGGTTCCGTCACCAACGGCCGGTGACGAAAGCACCCGGCGAAGCGCCTCTCGTAGGCTGACCGGGCTGCCCGCCCCCACACCATTGCCCGGGGGCAACCACCCCACGAAGCCCCGACCCGATCCGTCCCGGGCCGCCCGACCGGGACGGCCAGGAGGACGACGGTCGCCGAGCGGCACCGGACCGCCAGGACCGGCGAGCGGAGCGGCGGCCTGGGCAGGGATCCGGGCGCCGAATCGCCGTCACGCGGAACCTGGGAGCCAATCGACATCAAAGCCTTCGATAAGCAGGCAATTTCTTGAACAGAACGTTAAATGCAAGGCCTTGTCTCGTATTTGGGTGTAGACTCTGAAGCGCAGAGGGTGGTCCGAAGGGTCGGCATCGCGGTGATGCCGACGGATCACCCGCGGACAGGGGGAGCACCATGACCTACCACCTCGAGGTGGCGCGGGCGACGATCGACGAGCGTCTGCGGGAGGCCGAGAAGCACCGCCTCGCGCGCGCGCTCCGGCTCAAGAGCCGCGCCGAGCGCACCACCCGACGCGCACACCGGGCCCTGACAGGTCTGGTCGGCCCGACCGTATGAGCATCACCCGCGATGGGCCGTCACCGCAGCACCGGTGACGGCCCATCTGCAATCTGCAAAAAAGCCTTCGGTGAACCGGCCCGGTCGGCCACACGCAGACGAATGCCGGGGCCTCAGCCGGTGGGCCTGAACCGCCTCCTCAACCCGGAGGCCGAGAAAGCCGACCGGGGGTGGGGCCGAACAGGACCTGAAGGCCGGCGGGGCACGGGACGCCCTGCCGACCGCGCCGACAACACCTCCACCACCGCGGTCGGGTCAGCAGCCGGCTTCCCGCACGGTCACACGGCCGAACCGCCTGGAGGCCGATCAGCGAAACCTGCTGGCGGCGATCAGGGTCGAGGAGGACCCCGAGCTGGTGGCCGCGAAGGCGGCTGCCGAGGCAAAGCCGAAGGTCTCCCGCACAGACCGGTTCACCCAGTGCCTGGCGGTGCTCGCCCAGTTCGTGGCGCGGGAACGGCATGCGCGGCCCCTCTAGCCGTTGGAGACCGTGGAGGCCAGCCCCGGCGGCGAGGAAGAGGTCGTGGTGCACCAGGTGGCGCTGGGTTCATTCTTGAACAACGCCAAGGCGAGGCGGGCGAAGCTGTCCCCGGGACAGCTCGCGCAGCTCGCCGAACACGGCGTGGAGTGGGCGTAGCGGGCGGTGTACGGGATTCCCGGGACACCCCCGCGAATCCCGTACACCGACGAAGTCGGCAGGTCAACGCCGGTCGGGCCTCCCTCATAGACGAAGCCCCGACCGGGAACACCGGCTCGACGCCTCAGCGGACGAACCGGACGATTCCCGCCGGACTCACGAGATGCGCCGATCAGAGGCCATTCAAGCCTCGGCGCAGCGGCAGGAACTCACGGGGAAACGCGTGTGCCGGTCGCCGCGGCACCGGACGCGCGACGGAGCCTGCAGAATCTGTCCATGGGCTCCGCCCGCGGCTGTAGGCCAGGTTGCCGGTCCGGTCAGGTGTCCGCGGTGGGTTCCTGGCCGTGCTGGGAGCGGCGGAGTTGCTCGTTGAGGCGCAGGGCTTCTTCGAGTTGGTCTTCGAGGATGACGATGCGGCAGGCGGCCTCGATGGGGGTGCCCTGGTCGACGAGGTCGCGGGCGCGCATCGCGATCCGTAGTTGGTAGCGGGAGTAGCGGCGGTGGCCGCCGTCGGAGCGCAGTGGGGTGATGAGGCGGTGTTCGCCGAGGGCTCGTAGGAAGCCGGGGGTGGTGGCGGTCATCTCGGCGGCACGGCCCATGGTGTAGGCGGGGTAGTCGTCGTCGTCGAGTTTGTCGGGTGTGTCGGGGCTGGTCGTTGTAGTCACTGCACCTCTCTGGTTCTGGGAGAACGCGTTGAGGGGCCCCGGCGCCGTGTCGGCTCCGGGGCCCCGAAGGGGAACAACACCATCTACCGGCCTGGGCCGGTCCTTGGGTTCCGCACTGCCCCGGGGGAGGGGGTGTGTGGGGATCGCGTATGCGTGACCGGAAACCACCGTCCTTGCGTTGGGGTCTGCGGTGTCCGCCCGGGCGAGTGTTCACGGGCCGGGCGATCCTGATGGCGCTTGCGCCCTCCATTCATCCTCTGGACTGCACTGTCACTTTCGTACTGCTGGTACTGCACCTGCTGAACTGCGACTTCCTGTCGGTGGCCGTGGTGGCCCACCTGTTCCGGCAGCCAGTCCCGTCGCCGTCCTGCACCTGCCTGGCTTCGGAACTCCACTGCTGGACCGAACCGCGAACTCTGTCCAACAACCCCGGCCAGTTCGTGTCTGGCCGGTATCGCCGACTGCTGTCTACGAGAGAAACGCTAGACCAGCCCACGATCAATGTCTACTCCGGCGCACACAGATTTTGCGGATGCGAGAAGGGAGGTAGTCTTCCGCTGCGCGGCGGCGGCAACCCCCCGAGCCGCCGCCGCGCGCCCCGAAACAGCGAGCGACACCGCGCAGGGAGGCGGCAGTGGGACACCCGGCGCCCGTGGCACCGGAGACGGTCCGGGACGGGCAGGCGGCCTTGATCGAGGCGATCACCGAGGCCGTGCACGACGGTGACGACCGCACCGTCCGCCGGCTGCTGGCCCGCTTCGCCGAGGTGGCCACCATCGCCGACCTGTACGCCCTGCGCGACGCCCTCGACACCGCCCGCCCATCCGACAACCGCAGGCAGCACTGACCCTTGCCGACCGGGCGTGCAGGTCGATCCCACGCCGGACGTCGTGACCGCTGCGGATGCGCGCTCGCCCCGTCCGGCCGGGGCGAGGGGAGCAGGTGCCCGCCCGGTGGGTGAGCTCGCGCACGGTGCCGCTGAAGGCCCGTACCCGGTCCCGGGTCAAGCCGCGATGGCGAGGTCGGCGCGGCCGAACAGGAGCGCGTAACCGCGAGGCAGGTCGGCGAGGAGCCGGTCGGTCAGGTGGTCGCCGGCCAGGCCGGCGAGGGCGGCCAGGACGAAGGAGACGTCCCAGCGGGCGCCGGTGAGGCTGGTGTTCAGGGCGCGGGCGCCGGCTTCGACGAAGGCCGGGGCGGCAACGGGCTGGGGCAGCGGGATCTGGTTGGCGAAGGCGGCGCGGGCGCGCTCGGGCAGGGTTGCGGCGAGGTCGCAGCGTTCCTCGCCCGTGAGCTGGCTGCCGAGGGCTGTCAGGACGGCATACAGGACGCGTTCGGCTTCCTCGTCGGACGTGTAGCGGCCGAGGGTGCGGACGTGCTGGAGGAGGAGGCGGTACCGGGTCATGACCGTGGAGCCTTCCGGGTGCTGGCCGGCCGCGGGCTGGCGGCGGCGCGAGGGTGGTCAGGGTCGTTCGCCTGTGGCCGGGCGTCCGAACAGCAGGTCGTAGCCGGGCGGCAGCTGGGGCAGGACGCGCTCGGTGAGGTCGTCGAGCCGCCCGACCAGGCCGTACCCCGCTGGAACGGTCTATGGACGCTCCCGCTCCCGGAGGACCTCGACGCACTGCGCCGCACCACGGCCGCCAGAAAGGCCGTAGCCGAAGAACCCTCCCCGCCGCCCGCCACGGAAGGACGCACCACGGCACTGACCGGCCACCCCGAGCGCTGCGGGTCGCCCGGGGAGCGGACGTGCATCTGTGCCCCCGGCGACGCCACCGGCAAGACCGTCGGAGCCGCGGTCGAGTACGCGGTCCTCCCCTCCCACCACGGGCGCATCGCCGCCACCGTGCCGCTGCGCGGCGGCCGCCCCGGCGACGTCCTGTACGAAATCGACTGGCACAGCCCCCCACCCCCGAACCAGCGGCACAACCGGTACACCGCCATCGAACAACGCCTCACCCGGCAACAGCCCTGAACAGACCTGGCCGCCCGGCCGGTGGCAGGGGCTCCGGTCACAACCGGCCGCGACGCACCACGGGCCTGGCGGGCCGGGCCTGGCGGGCCGCGCGGCGCGAGGGCCGCGGCGCGGGTGCGGTCCACGTACTGCGACGACCCGTGGTCCTGACCATGGCCCAGTCACCAGCCGAGCCTTGCCTGGCGGTTCCTCAGCGGCAAAGGGTCCGCACTGCTCCGACAGGTCCAGGCTTCGGCCGCAGTGCCACCCTCACCTTCGCCGCAGGTCTGGTCAAGTCATTGCGAGTCATTGCTGGTTGACGAGGTGGCGGGATAGCTTCACCCCTGTACCACCCGTCATGCACCTGCCTGGCCGGCACTCTGCTGTCGGGCGGGTCCTGCACCCGGATGATGTGGAGACCACATGGCTCGACGACGTTCCTTACTCCGGCTCGGCCTGGTCGTACCGATCGTGCTGTCGCTGACCGCCTCGCTCGGATTCCTCCCCGCGTCGGCCTCGGCGACGCCCCGAATACCGTCCGCCGCGCGGGCCGAGGACGCGCACACCCTGGCGTACGTCGTCAACACCAAGACCGACCGTCGCACGATCGCAGAGGTGCAGCGGGCCATCACCGCCGCCGGCGGCACCATCGTCGTCACGTACGACGGGATCGGCGTCATCGTCGTCCACTCGGCGAACCCCGACTTCGGCAGGCGGCTGCGCGCGGTGCGCGGCGTGGAGTCGGCAGGTACCACGCGGACCGCGCCGCTCAGCGCGGCGGGGACGACCGACGAGGGTGCGGTGCGGTACCTCTCCGAGGCCGAGGCCGCGAGGATCGGGAAAGCGTCCGGCGACGGCGCCGAACCCCTCGAAGCCGAGCAGTGGGACCTGCGGGCGATCGGCGCGGACAAGGCCGCGAGGATCAACCCGGGCAGCAGGGACGTCACGGTCGCCGTGATAGACACCGGCGTCGACGACACCCACCCGGACCTCGCTGCGAACTTCTCCCCGTCGCAGTCCGCGAACTGCGTCAGCGGCAAGGCCGATACCACGTACGGCTCCTGGCGGCCGGTGGACGCGATCCACTTCCACGGCACGCACGTGGCGGGCACGATAGCCGCGGCCCGCAACGGCATCGGCGTCGCGGGCGTGGCACCCGGTGTGAGGGTCTCCGGCATCACGGTCTCCCAGCCCACCCCGCGCCAGCTGATCTACGCCGAAAGCGTCGTCTGCGCCTTCGTGTTCGCCGCCGACCACGGTGTGCAGATCACCAACAACAGCTACTACGTGGACCCGTGGCAGTACAACTGCCTGGACGACCCCGACCAGGAGGCCATCGTCGAGGCGGTCAACCGCGCCCAGCTCTACGCGCAGCGCAAGGGCATCCTCAATGTCGCCGGGGCCGGCAACTCCGACCACGACCTGGCTTCCAAGGCCTTCACCGACGGTGTCAGCCCCAACGACTCCACCCCGGCGAACCGGACGGTCGACCCGCACAGGTGCTGGGAGCTGCCCGCACAACTGCCGGGCGTCGTCACGGTCAGCGCGACCGGCGCCAGGAGCGCGAAGTCGTACTACTCCAGCTACGGCCTCGGCGTGATCGACGTCGCGGCGCCGGGCGGCGACCAGTACCAGGCCTCGGACACACCGTCCGGGGAAGGCGGCATCCTGTCGACGCTGCCGAACAACCAGTACGGCTACCTCCAGGGCACGTCCATGGCCACTCCCCACGCCTCCGGTGTGGCCGCGCTCCTGAAGTCCGCCCACCCGGACGCGACCCCGGCCCAGTTGCAGGCACTGCTCAAGGCCCAGGCGGACAACCCGGGGTGCCCGGCCGACCCGCACGGCGGGAACGGCGACGGCATCGTGGACGCCGCCTGTGCGGGCGGCAAGCGCATCAACGGCTTCTACGGCTTCGGCATCGTCGACGCGCTGCGCGCGGTCAAGTAGTCGGCACCGCACAGGTCCCGCTGCCGTAGTCGTCCCCGCGACTACCCTGTTCCGCGCCTGAACGCGGACGCCCCCGGCCGTTCCGGCCGGGGGCGTCCGCGTTCTTCGGGCCCGTTGGGTCAACGGGCGTACAGGTAGCGGTCCACCGGGCACAGCAGGCGCCGGTCACCACCGGGCCCGGGCCTGCCGTGGGGCTTCACCACGGGGCCTACTTCGATGTGGGGAGGGCCTCTTCCTCCTCCGCGGCCGCGGCCCCGTCCGCCGCCGGACCTCCGCGCAGCCCGGGCGCCAGCAGCAGGGTCGCCACCATGTCTGTGGCCGGCGAGGTCAGCTCGGCCACCGAGCCGGCCATCACCGCGCCGACACCCTGCATGGTGAGCATCCCGGAGCTGTGCAGGCCCAGCGCCTGCCCGCTCAGCTCGTTCGGTGTCAGCGCCATCAGCCGGTCCTGCAGCAGCAGCCCCGCCCCGTACCCGAAGGTGGCTGCCGTGACCCAGGACCAAGGCGATGGGCAGTCCCGGGTCGAACACGAAGAGCGGGTACGGTGCGGCGAGCAGGACGCACAGCGGGACGGCCGACCGGTTGCGCCACCGGGTGGGCAGGAAGCGGCCCACGACGGCGTCCCCGACCAGCATTCCGGCCGCCCCGAAGGCGAACAGCAGGCTCGCGTCGCCGGGCGAGTAGGGGACGTAGAGCGACTCCACCCCGACGATCAGGCCGTTCGGCACCCACAGCGCCAGGTAGACGTACCGGCGCGACACTGAGGACCACAGCCGTACGTTGGTGCGCCAGGTTTGCGCGACCGACGTCCTCCCCGTGCCCCGAGGAGGCCGGCTGCTCAGCCCGCACCCAATAATGGAGCGGATGCTGATGACCGGGTGAGCCGACGCGGCCGGGCTGGCCAACGCCACGGCTTCTGTCCCGAACGAACGGCGGGACCGTCGTGTCACCGCTGGTGAACGACCCCGGTGCGGTGCCCGTTCTGCCAGCGCTCCACGCGGACCGTGAGCTGCGCGGCATCGGGGACGGCGTGGTCAACAGTCAGAACGCCTGCGCCGAACCCGGTGAAGCCACACGCCGAACACGGGCGAGCCGCACACCGACCCTGGTACTTCGTAGGGTCCGGGCGGCTGAGGTGCGCCTGCCTGTGACTTGGCTACCGGCTGCCGGACACCGGACGAAGCGCGTCACGCAGCAGTTGGATCACGCCCTCGGTGAGCTCGGTACACCGCTGCTCCGCCAGAGCGAGCAGTTCGGCGGCCTGTGCGGGGCTGGCGCCGAGGGACGGGACCGGGCGGGTACGCCAGGGGTGCGGGACCAGGTTGCGGATCTGGGTGGTGGCGTCGGTCTTGCCCCGGGCAGCGAGTCGGGGGTGGGTGTCGCCGCTCACGACGAGGGCGGCGCGCAGCGCGGTGAGGTGGTCGTGCCGGGTCAGCAACCGGTAGCCGGCTCGTCGGACAGCCGGCCGCCGCGGGTCCGTGAGCATGTCCCACAGCAGGTCCGCGGGCAGCTGGGTGGCATTGGGGGCGAGCGTGGCGGAGGCCTCCTTGACCACTGCGGTGGAGCCGTCCCGCAGCAGCACCGTGACCCGGGGCACGGGCACCACGTCGAGGCTCCGCAGCGCGCGCAGCGCGTGGACGCGGACCTGAGGAGCCGGGTTGTCCAGCAGGGCGGTGAGCAGTGGGCCGTCGGCCCGACTGCCGGTCTCGGCGAGCCCTCCGACCGCCCCGGCCCGCGGCTCGGCAGCCTGGACCGCCGCGCGGTAGTGGACCAGTGGATCCGTACCGGTGCGGCGTGCCGCCTCCCGGGCCAGGGCCCGGATCAGTGCGGACGGGTCGTCGAGGTACGGCACCACGTTCTGCGGGGATCCGGTGCGCATCAGCCCTGTGAGGGCGGTGATCCGTACCTCGGCGTGGCGGCTGCGGGCCAGGCGGCGCAGCGGCTCGACCTGGTCGGTCCACACCGCCTGCCGGGCGGCGGCCTCGGCGGCCCGGGCCCTGACCTGCCGGCCGGGGTCGCTCTCGGCGAGGGCCACGAGGTCACGAAACCTGAGGCGGTGCGCGGTGGTGTCGAGGACGAAGCGACGCACCACCGGGTCGGGGGCCGTGAGAAGCCTTCCGGACAGGGCCGTGCCCGACTCGGCCAGCAGCGGCACGAGTAGTTGACCGTGGGCGAAGGCGCCGCGCTGGCGCCGGTTGGTCAGCAGGGCCGTACGCACGGTCGCCGGGGTGGCCAGCAGGGGGTTCTCGTGGAGCAGCACGGCCAGAGCCGCGCACGCCGGCTCCCGTACCTGGCGGACCCAGTCGCTGGTCCGCAGGACGAGAAACGGCATCATCTCGGGATGCGGCTGGTGCAGCATCCGCCGCACCACGCGCTCACGGATGCGGCCATCGGCGTGCGAGGCCGCCAGGACAAGGGCGACCGGGTCGGCCTCGGTGAGTGATGGAGCGGGGCGCGTCGAGTACCACGGCTCCCGTCGTATGAAGGCGTCCAGGCGCAGCAGCAGCGCCGGACGTCCCGTCAGCACGCGCAGCGCCTCAAGCGAGTCGTCAAGATCCCCGGCCGAGCCGACCGCCAGCAGTGCGGCGATCAACTCCTCGAACGCATCTCCGTCCCGAGACCGCGCCCCGGCAACCGCCAGCCGGACACGCTCCAGGACATCCACGCCCGGGAAGGCCGCGAGGCAGGCTGCTGACGACGGAAGAAGAAGTTCACCGCGTCATCCTGCCGGAGCCGATCAACCTGCCGCTTCCCGTATACGACGCCCACAAGATCCCTGTCCCGGGCCTCACCGCTGCCGGCCGGACCCCGGCAGCCGCGATAACGATCGGCGTCCGTGGTTCACCGCACCTCGGTGTGGTGCTTCACCACCACATCAGCGCGGCCCTTCACCACTGCCCGCTCACAACACGTCCCTGAACAGCAGGAACCACCACCCGACCCCGGGTGACCAGCAACGCCGAACCCACTGAAAGCATCACGCCAATCATCACCAGGAGCTCACCGGGCCACCCCGCCCGGACGCCACCGGCACCCCCGCTGCCGGGCAGTACCGGCCCGGTGAGGCGTTCCGGGGCCCCGGCCCCGGAGGAACTCACCCAGCCCCGCCGGCACTCCACCGACGGACTCCGGGACAACCCAGTGCGGCCACCCTCCGGCCCTCCCTGGCCGTACACAAGCCCCACCGTCCCCACATCCCACCCCTCGGGACCCGCACTCCGGAACCGACCCTCGCACCACCTCCTCGGGGCGCAGCGGCGGCTCCCGAGCAGCCCGGCCGTACAGGGATGCGGGAGGTGTCGCGAACCCGGGCGTCCGGCCGTACGAAGATGCAAGAGCTGTCAGGGACTTCACCCCCGGGCCACGGCACAGCGCGGGGAGCAGACACAACCCGGCCAAGGGCAGGGGGCAGGGGCCGGGTCGGGGCGCAGCAGGCACCGCCACCCGGTCTTCAAGCGGGCGGCCTGGCGGCCGCGGGTGGGTGTGCCGGCCCGGTGGCCGCACCCAGCGGGCGGCCGGGGTGCCGGGCAGGTGCGCGGTGCGGGCCTGCGGCACCGGCCCGGGTGGCGGGGGCAGGACGGAGGCCCCGATATCCCCTTGGAGCCACTGCCCTGCCGACTGTTGACTGGGCATGCGGCACGACACCGACCGACCCGAAGGAGAGACCTGTGGAGGATCCGCAGTTCACAGTCCTGCTGACCGACCCCTCGCCCGGCGGGCCTGCGGCCCTCAAGGCGGTCCGCGCCGTCACGGGTCTGAGCCTGTGGCACAGCAGACAGCTCCTGAACGGCGCACCCGTCACCGCGCGGGAAGCCATCCCCTTCGCCACCGCCGCCGAAGCGGCTGGACGACTGCGCCGGGCCGGTGTGCCGGCCGCCATCCGATGCGACTGGTGCCGGCGCACCCTGCCCAACGACGGCACCCCCGTCGGCCCCGGCCCGTGCACCTCCCGGGCATGGCCCACCGCCCACTGCCAGGCCAACTCCCTCACCACCTGCGACTGCGAGTGGTGCACCGCCTACGGCCCCCTGCCGGGCCACACCACCCCCTGAACCCATACCGCCACCCCGGGCGCAGGGGGACAGCCGCCTCGAGCACCAAGCCACGGCAGGCCAACGAGCGCAGCGGAGCGGCGGGTAGCGAGGAAATGGGGGACCTGGCGGCCCGGCCCGCAGTGAAATGCGGGGCCGGGCCCGCGGCCTCGGCCGAGGGTGGCCCGGGGTGGGACGCAGACAGGGTGTGGCGGGTCAGGGACCGGGCGGCCTGCGGCCGCACCAGTGGATGGCCGGGACCGAGGCCTGACGGCCCGACCGGTAGCAGGTGCACGGGCCGGGCCTGCGGCACCGGCCGAGGGCGGCAGGCACAGAGCTGGACCGACGGGCGGGAGAAGTTCCACGGCCAAACCGCCCCCCGCAAGCCGCCCGGACGGAAACGGGGGCAGCGGGGCGGGTGCTGGGCTGCTTCCGGCTAATCGTCAGGATACTGGTTTTTCCAGGAAACACAGGTCGGGCGCTGCCCTCCCGATGCCAGGAATTCCTTCACTGCCGCCCGGGCGAGGTCGATGGAAATCTCCGTCTGGTCGGGAAATTTGGTCCAGTGTCCGGCAAGGTAGTACTCGGGGGCATTCCTTGACTCCAGCGGACCCGCCGTCACGAAGTTCCCGCTGCGGTCGATGAAGAGCAGAACCCCAACCTGAAGCTCCTTGTCCACCCCGACCTGGAAATCGTGATCCGGAACGAGCCGCCCGACCAGGCCGCACCACCCCGTTGGCGCGGCCAATGGCCGATCCGCCTCCCGGAGAGCCCCGACGTGCTGCGCCGCGCCACCGCCGCCAGGGAAGCCGCGGACGAAGAACCCTCCCCGCCGAGGACCACGGAAGGGCGCACCGTGGCACTGACCTTCCACCCCAAGCCCTGCCAGTGGCCCGGCGAGCGGACGTGCATCTGCGGCCCCGGCGACACCACCGGCAAGACCGTCGGGGCCGCGGTGGAGGACACCCCCGTACCACGGCTACGGCCTCTGGAGGGGAGGCGACGGGATTCTCCGCATCGAGCCCCAAGACCTCGCGGCCCCCGGACCTGCCCGCGGAAGACTGCACCGCGCAGTTCCTGGCGGTCGGCCCGGCCGGCCCGAAGAAAGGCGCCACCCCCGGAGTTCCGGCCTTGCTTGGCCTTTCAGCCGGACAGCCTCGTCAGGACGGCGTCGGGCACCCTTTCGGCGTGGCTGCGGAACACCAGGCTGAACACCGCGAGCGCGCCCAGCATCAGGACCAGGTTGGACAGGCCGAACCGCTCTCCCGCCCAGACCGCGGCCGTGACGACCGCCACCCCGGCCCCGGTGCGCAGCGAGGCCCACAGCAGGGTGTGGTCCTTGGCGGGT
This sequence comes from Kitasatospora sp. NPDC088548, assembly GCF_044753005.1. Lineage (NCBI taxonomy): Bacteria > Bacillati > Actinomycetota > Actinomycetes > Kitasatosporales > Streptomycetaceae > Kitasatospora > Kitasatospora sp. NPDC088548. The sequence goes on along the minus strand of NZ_JBIVMI010000042.1, from coordinate 2,983 downwards.
TCCAGGCCTTCGAGCTGCTCGGCGGGCAGGAGGGCCGCGTAGTGGCCCCTGGTGTGGTTGGTGCTGATGGTCAGCAGTGTTTCGAGCAGGTCGTTGCGGTGCTGGGTGTCGAGGCGGAGTTCGGCTTGGCGCAGGGCGGCGACGACGAGTCGGCGGTGGGTACGGATCTGGTGGCGCCGCGGCCGGCCGACGCCTCTTTCCCGGGCGAGGAGGGCTCGTTCCAGGTCGCGGAGGCGGGAGCTGACCTTTCGGGTCGCCGCGCGGCGTCTGCGGTTCGGGCTGGCTGCGCGGGGGCCGAGGGCGGCGGCGGCGAGGACGGCACGTGCGGGAACCGACCACGTGCCGCCCAGCCGGCGCAGGCCGGTACCGAAGACCGACCACCGGGCCTTTGTCATGAGCACGGCGGCCACGGCGAGACCGGAGAGTACCGCCTGGAGCCAAAGGGGCGCCACGAGCCGGGTTTTCATTGTCACGACGCTGACCGCCGTGGAGTACAGGCCGAGCAGGGCGTTGTAGAGGTCCCTGCCGACGGCTTCGAAGGCTTTGGTGCGGCCGATGACCCGGGCGGTGATCCGTATGTTCGCAGCGGCCCGGGCCGGCAGGCCGGCGGCCCGGGCCGCGCGGGCGAGATCGAACAGCAACAGCTGGGCCCTGACCTCCCCGCCCACTCGGGCCAACTCCGCCCGGCGTCGGTACCAACCCGCCATGTGCGCCCCCTCCCCGGGATCCGTACACGACAGCGTTCCAGGTTCCGTTCGAGGGCGACAGGCCGCGTATCGGGGCCGGGGTTGTGCCACGTTCCCCGGCAGGGCCATCCCCTTGTCCGGTGAGCCGACGGCGGTCCCTCTCGGCGCGCCAACGCGGCGCCGGACAGTTCCTGTCGCGTGAAGCCGCTCGGCAAAAGCCTTCGGGGCCACCGATGTCGGCCGCCCTGCGGCTCACACCTGCGCGAGGTGCGCCTTCATGACGGTGAACGCGGCCAGGTGCCCGATGCCCGCCCTGGCGAGCAGGCCGGCGACGGCCGCGACGTCCAGGGCGTGCTCGGAGTACGCGGTCGACGGGCCCTCCTTCGCCGGGCGCAGCGCGGCGAGCTTGGTACCGGCCGGGAGGAGGGTGGCGGCTTCGCGGCGTCCGGCCGTGGTCAGGCACCAGAGCTTGCGGCCGTCGGACAGGCGCAGTTCCTCGCGGACCCGGCCGACCGTCTTCAGGTCGGCCGGGGCGTCGCGGATGGACTTGTCGCTGCGCTGGTGGGGCGGGACCAGCGGCCACAGTTCGCGGGCGGTGGCTCGCTGGAACAGGGCGAGCGCCATGAGGACGGCGCCCCGGACCGGTGCTGTCGATCCCCGCTTCCACCGTCCTCCTCCGCTGTCTTCGACAGCGGAGGAGGCAGAAGGGTTGTCGCCACGGCCCGAAACCCTTGTCCGGGGCACCTGACCAGCGGAAATGCGACCCTGCGGGGTTGGGGGCGTGGAGGTGGGGGCGGAGGTGCCGGCGGGGATGGTGGCGGGCTGATTGTCCCGGCCGGGCGAGGCCTGCGCCGACCGGTCCGGAACGTGGCCGGTGCCCTGGCCGCCGTCGTCGGGATCGGGTTGGGCGAGCGCGGTGGCGGTCATCGAGTTGGCCTTCCGTCAACGGTCGGCCGGGGCCGGCACGGTGGCCGGCCCCGGCACCCGGGCGCTCACCCGGGCGCCGCCGACACTGCACGAACTCGTCGACCAGCAGGCCAGCTTCCGCGACGTGGCGAAGTCCGTACACACCGCACGCACCCCCGCGCAGATCCCCTCCGCGCTGGCCGCCGCCTGGGAATCGGCACTGAGCGCGCCGTACGGGCCGGTGTGGGTGGAGATCCCGCAGGACGTCCGGCTCGCGCCGGTGACCGTACCGCCGGTCACCGGGCTGCGCGCCGAACCCCGGCCGCCGGCCCCCGCCCGGAGCTGATCGCCGAGGCGGCGGTGCTGCCGGCCGAGGCCGAGCGCCCGGTGATCCTGGCCGGAGGCGGCATGGTCCGCGCCGGAGCCAGCGGCGAACTGCTCCGGCTGGCCGAGCTGTTGCGGGCCCCAACGTGCTGTCCTGCCCGCCGTGCTGCGGATGTTCGCGCCCACCCACCTGGACGCCTGAGCCACGGAGGGGGTGCGGCGGCCAGGCCGCCGGGGGCAAGCCCGTATCCCCGGCCGTCCGGCGCCGTTCCGCCGGCCCTTGGATAGGCTGCCCGGATGGCCCTCGACTCCCCCCGGCTGCTGCGCGCCGACGCCGCCCGCAACGCGGAAAAGATCATCCGGGCTGCCCGGGAGGTCTTCACCGAACAAGGCCCCGACGCCCACCTCGACGAGGTGGCACGCCGGGCCGGCGTCGGCGCCGCCACGCTCTTTCGCCGCTTCCCCGACAAGGCCGCGCTCCTGCGGGCCGTACTGGACGAGCGCTTCGGCGGGCACGTCCGTCCCGTCATCCAGGCTGCCGCCCACGCCCCCGACCCCGCGTCCGGACTGGCCAGCGTGCTGGAAGCGGCGCTGGAATCGGTGGCCGGCGACTACAACGTGCTGGCCGCCGCCCGCGCCGCCGGCGTCCTGACCCCGGCGACCGGACAGGAGTTCTTCGCCGCCCTCGACGCTCTCCTGGCGCGCGGTCAGCACGCGGGCGTGATCCGCGCCGACCTGGTACCCGACGACCTGCACCGCATCGTCGTCATGCTGGTCTCGGTGCTGTGGACGATGGAGCCCCGCGAGGACGGCTGGCGCCGGTACCTGGCCCTGGTCCTTGATGGCCTCACCCCCGCCGGGGCCAGCCCGCTGCCCTGTCCCGCCCCCGCGCTGCGCACCCGCACCCCCTGACGCCGAGGTGGGTGCCGGCCGCCCCGCCGGGCCGCCGGCACCACCGGCACCACCAGCCGCTAGGCCGCGTATTCGGTCGTGATCAATGGGTTCGGGTGAGGTCCTTGATCCAGATCATTGCGCCGCGGAGGTGAAGGCCGGCGAGGTAGCTTTCC